>JACMLW010000226.1 GCA_014379385.1 Phycisphaerales bacterium | reverse complement strand
CCGCGCCGATTTCGATAGCGTAAACGGCGTCGGCTCGGGGGACATCACCTCGTTCCTGAGCGCGTGGTTCCTCGACCTCGCCAACCAAACCACCGCTGCGGACTTTGATTGCAGCGGCAGCACCAACTCGGCTGACATCACCGCGTTCCTTGAACTCTGGTTCCTCTCGATCGGCGGCAGCTGCTGATCGATCCTTGAACCGGCCGCGCGTCATTTGAAATGGCCGACCCGGGGGATTCCCGGGTCGGCTTTGTTTTGCAGTTTTGGGTACGCCTTCTTTTTGCTAATGTATCCAGCAACCCGCTCGCCTCGGAACCGTTTGCTGGACGAGCGGGTACATCGAACAATCCCCCAAGGCGTCGCCATCATCGGCCCTCGCCCGAGGAACGGCACTTCGCCGAATACCGATCCGAAGAGAAAGGATCCTTTATGAAGAAGAGTCTTGTTGTCACGACGGGGGTCGCCGGGCTGCTCAGCCTGCTCGCCGGCAGTTCAATGGCCGGCCCGGACGTGATCGTCGGAGACCTGATGGACATCTCGAGATGGGGCGCGACCGGCGGGATCACCGCATACTCGGTCGGGACAATCAGCTGCAATATCGGCGACCAGAACCTGCTCTGGGTTGCCGGCACCAATCAGCACCCGGTGATCGGGCAGAATATGTTTCGCCTTAAGAACGGGCGGTTCGAACAGGTCGGGCAATCCTGGCTGAAGCATGGCTTCCTCGCGCTCACCGACAGCCTCTGCGGGAGCTGCAGCGGGCAGGGCGGTTCGGTGCTGGGAGTCGGGTGCTCCGACCCCTACGGCTCCGGTCTCAACGGCGATCAAGGGGGCCTGGGCCCGAAGTTCCAGGTCAACGCGACCAACGGTGTCTTCAGCTATCCGTTCGTCGGCCAGGGGCAGACGGGGAGCGTGATTTATAAGCGACTTCAGGTGCAGACCGATGATATCAACCCGTCGCTCAACGCCGGTGCGATGTACTTTGTCGAGGGGCAGTACGTCACGCAGGACGACGCGGGCGCCGGCAACGCGCTCAACAACGCCTCGCACCGGCGCATCAACATCCCTTCGGTGAGCGCGACACCCAGCTTCGTCGGCGAGACCCGACGCGAGCGACCCGCGATCGATGCCTGGCTGGACAATGACTCCACCGTGGTGCTCGTCCCGTTGATCTACAACGAGCTCAACTCCGATCGCCAAGCCGGCAAGTTCGTCGTCGGGGCGAAAGTAACCGACAACGGCGACGGCACCTGGACGTACGAGTACGCGATCCACAATCTCAACAGCCACCGCTCGGCCCGCGTCGTCTCGATGCCGACTCCCTGCGGCGTGTCACTCTCGCAGATCGGGTTCCATGACGTTCCCTATCACTCCGGCGAGCCTTTCGACGGGACGGACTGGGCTGCATCGCACGCCGGCGACAACATCTCGTGGTCAACCCAGACCTTCACCGAGAATGCCAACGCCAATGCGCTGCGCTGGGGCACGCTGTACAACTACCGATTCGTCGCTAACTCTGCCCCAAACGCGGCGGGGAGCGTTCAGCTCACCCTGTTCCGCCCGGGTGCGGTGGGAGAGGCCGACGTGCTGACGGCCTCGAACATCCCGACGCCTGGCCCACGCGCCTGCCGGGCGAACTTCGACGGGATCGGCGGCGTCGGCTCGGCCGACATTACCGCCTTCCTCGGGGCGTGGTTCGCCGACCTGACCGGCGGCACCACGGTCGCCGACTTTGATTGCTCCGGCGGCGTTGGCTCGGCGGACATCACGGCGTTCCTCAATACGTGGTTCGCCAATCTCGCCGGCGGCTGCTGAGGCCCGGTCCGTGAGAACATTCCTTCACTTGAAAGAAGCCCGCCCCGAGCGGGCTTTTTTTCATTGGGCGTGAAGCGGCGTGCGCCGAGTTCCGATAGCCATTGGCACGACCGCATCAAGCCCGGAGAAGCGCCCATGGCAGCCACATCGCTCAATCGCAGACAGTTTGCCCGCTATCGGCTGGAGCCTATGTACAGCCCGATCGCGATCCGCCTGCCGGACCAGGACCAGTTCTGCATCGACGGCCATGCGTACGACATCTCCGAGGGCGGCTGCCGCTTCGAGGCCGACCGCGCGATGCTGCCCGGCACGCTGTTCGCCATGCAGATCCAGATCCCCGCCAACTCCGACGAGGGACCGGGCCGGGCGATCTTTGTGATGGCCGAGTGCGTCTGGATCGAAGACGAGGAAGATCCCGCGCCTGTCCGCATGGCCGCTCGGTTCACGGGCTTCCCGCGTGCGGGAGACCGCGAGCGCCTGTTGCGGCAGTTCTCGACCGGTCGTTACCGGCTGGTGGCATAGTCTCGCCGCGCCCATCCATGCACGTTCGAAGCCGGCGTCAGTCCTCTGCCGGCGGGGGCTCGAATAGCATCTTCTGGTGCGCCACGCCGCCCTCGTCAAACACGGGGCCGCTGGATACCCATCCCAGGTTGTGATAGAAGCCGCACGCGGTAAGCTGCGCGTGGCAGTACAGGCTTGACAGGCCGAGCTCACCGAAAGCGCGCCGCTCGAGGGCCGCGACCAGCCGTCGACCGATGCCCTCGCCCTGTCGCTGCGCGTCAACGCACATCTGCATCAGCTTGCCCGTGCGCGGCTGGGGATAGCCCGGCAACAGCGTCACGCACCCGATCACGCGTTCGCCCGTGGGATGGTCAAGCAGCGCTACGAAGTGCTCGAAGCGCTCCTCGAACCCTGGGAACTCCGCGGCGAGCGCCGCCATGTCCATCCCGATCGGTCGCAGCAGCACCGACTCACGCAGGTCGCACTCCTGCCGGTAGAGCACATCGTCCGTCGTGATGCTTCGGATCGTGATCATCGGGCAGCTCGCTCCGTTGCGGGCCAGAGCGTAGCAGTCCGGCCGCTCCGATGGCATCAGTTCCTGCCGCGCCCCCTAGCATGGCCCGGTCAGATCCCGGAGCACCGCGTGTCCCCCGATCGAGATCCTCAATTGGCCCCCTTCCGCGCTTCACTCCCCCCAGGCTCGCGCCTCGGGGTTCTTCGGCACCGGCACTACCGAAATGTCTGGTTGGGGGCGTTTGCCTCCAGCATCGGCAACTGGATGGAGCTTGTTGGTGTGCAGTGGGTCGTGGCCCAGCAGACCAGCACGCCCGAGTGGCTCGACGCGGGCCTCCCCCCACCCACGATCATGATGGGGTACCTCGCCGCGGCACAGCTCGGGCCGACACTGGTGCTGGGCATGAGCGGCGGCTTGCTGGCGGATCGCGCTAACCGCAAGCGGCTACTGATGGTAACGCAGTCTCTGCTGATGCTCGTCGCCGCGAGCATCGCGGTCGGGAGCCATCTGGGCATCGCGACGCCCGGCTACCTGCTGGCGGTGTCGCTGCTCCACGGGATCGTGATGGCGTTCAACGTTCCGGCATGGCAGGTGCTCACGCCGCGATTGGTGCCGCGCGAGGATCTGGCCAAGGCGATCACGCTCAACGGGGTGCAGTTCAACCTGGCGCGGGTGCTTGGCCCGGCGCTCGGCGGCATCATCATGGCTCGCTTCGGCGCTTCGGTGCTGTTTGATGTAAACACGCTGAGTTTCGCGGCGTTCCTCTTTGCGATCTCGCTCACGCCCGATGCGCCCGCCCCGCCGCACGACGGCACTTCGGCGTGGCGGCGAACGACGGAGGCGCTCTCGTTCGTGTTCCACAGCCGCGGTCCGCGCGCGGTGTTCCTTGGGATGTTCGTGTTCAGCCTGCTCGGCACGCCGCTGCTTCGGATGCTTCCGCTCTTCGTGTCTGATGTGTATCACAAGGGGGAAGACGTGTTCGGGCTGCTCTTGGCGATCATGGGCGCCGGCGCGGTGATCGGTGGGCTTGGGATGAGACTTGTGCCTGCGTGGTACCCGAAGCACCACTTCATACCGCTGGCTATCACCGGGGGCGGGATCAGCATCACGGTGTACAGCGCCGCGACGAGCCTGTGGCTCGCGGCCCCCGCGATGTTCTTCTGCGGGGTGTTCTGGCTGTGGAGCTTCAACTCGTCGATGGCCGCGATGCAGCTTCTCGTGACCGACCGGATGCGCGGCCGGGTGCTGGCGGTGTGCAACACGGTGGTCTTCGGGGCGATGCCCCTGGGGAGCCTGCTGGCGGGATGGGTGGGGGAGGTGGCGATCGGGTGGGGCGGCGCGACGCGGGGTCAGGGAGTGCAGGCGGGTGTCGGCGTCCTGGGCGCGGTGCTGGCGGCGGCTGGGCTTGCGATGCTGACGTGGCGCACCCCGGAGGTTGATGCGCCGGCGGTGGCTGATGGCGGTCTCGAGCGGCGCCCGGGGCTGATGGCGGGGCTG
>JACMLW010000225.1 GCA_014379385.1 Phycisphaerales bacterium | reverse complement strand
TCATTTCCGCTCTTCCGATAACTCCCGCTTCCTGATAAGTTGGGCAAAGTTGGCTACTCCACGGATGTCCCGTGCGGTTGGCCGACGCTCCAACGAAGAGGAGGCGATATTTATGTTCTGTACACGAAGGTGGTTAGGACTGGCCAGTTGTTCAATCGTGGCCTCGATCGTGCTCGCCGCGGGCACCTCTGCCCCCGCTCTGGCCCAGGCGCCCGGCAATGACCCGCTGGCCACCATCGGCCTGAGTTCCGGCACGCTGGTCAAGCTCGATCTGAACCTCGTGGTCGGAAACCCCGTCCACATCGTCCTTCCGATCGACGGTCAGCAGATGACCCTCGACATGATCCCGTTCGCCTGCCGAGGCGAGACCTACCGGGTATGGGAAGACACCGGCAACGGACCCGTTGAGGTCAAGGCCGGAGAGGTCACCACACTGCGCGGCGTCATCCTCGAGGACGAGGGCTCCGTGACCGCCGGCGGCATCATGGCCGACGGCCTCTACGCCCGCATCATCCTCGCCGATGGGCGCGACTTCTGGCTCCAGCCGGTCCCCGCCGCGGGCGAAGGGATGTACGCCGTCTACACCGTCGGCAACGTCGCCCCCATCGACGGCATCTGCCCCGTCGGTGACGCCGAGGCCATCCACGACGCCGGCACCGGCCACCCCCACGGCGAGCGCGGCATCACCCGCTACGACGCCCAGGTCGCGTGCGACGCCGATTGGGAGTTCTACAGCTATTACGGCAGCACGGCGCAGGTTGAGGCTCGCATGAACCTCGTCCTCAACACGATGAACCTGCAGTACGAGCGCGACGTCAACATCCGTCACGTCATCTCCGACATCTTTCTCCACGCGTTCGAGGACGATCCCTACACCACCAACGACTCCGCGGACCTCCTCGCTCAGTTCCGCGACCACTGGGAGGACGTCCACGGGGGAATCGTCCGCGACACCGCCCACCTTTTTACCGGTCGCGAGGTTGACGGCAACGTCATCGGGCGCGCCTACATCGGCGTCATCTGCAGCGGCTCCAGCGCCTACGGCTTCGTGCAGTCCGACTTCAACAACAACTTCATGAGCGCGACCGACCTCTCGGCCCACGAGCTCGGCCACAACTGGGACGCCGACCACTGCACGTGCAGCAGCCCGCCCTACACGATGAACCCCAGCATCACCAGCATCAACCGCTTCCAGCCCGGCAACGACATCGACGAGATCATCGCCCACCGCAACAGCCGGGGCTGCCTCACCGAGAGCGCTTTCGGCGGGCTTCTTTATCCAAACAACCTTTGCGACGACGCCACCATTGTCGGTGAGGGCCGCTTCGCGTTCAGCAACGTCGCGGCGACCACGGACGGCCCCGCGGCCTGCGGCAGCATCGAAGAGGACGTGTGGTTCAGGTACATCGCCCCGTGCAACGGCACGATCACGATCGAGACCTGCACCAGCGAGACCACATTCGACACCGTGGTGGTCGCGTACACCGGATCGTGCGATTCCCTGAATGAGATCGAGTGCGACGACGACACCTCCGGCTGCGGCAACGGGTTCCAGAGCCGGATCAGCTTCGACGTCACGCGCAACACGTCCTACCGCATCCGCGTCGGCGGTTTCAACGGCGCCGAGGGCAGCGGCATCCTCGACATCGACCAGACAAGCTGCCCCCACCCATCCAACGACGACTGCGCCAACGCCACCGAGGTCGAGCAGGGCAGCACCGGCTTCAGCACCGTCGGTGCCACCCTCGATGGACCCATCGAGAACACCGATTGCCTCAACGCCGGCGACGCCCAGATCGGCTCGGACGTCTGGTTCCGCTACGTCGCCGACTGCACCGGCGTGGTGCGCGTCAGCACCTGCGGCAGCCTCTTCGACACCAAGGTCGGCGTCTACTTCGAGTGCTCCACCACCCCCAACGCCTCCTTCGAGTGCAACGACGACAACGGCCCCGCCTGCGCCGGCCTCGACGCTTCCGTCGAGTTCAACGGCCTCGTCGGCGCCGACTACTACATCCGCGTCGGTGGATATAACGACGCGGTGGGCACCGGCATCCTCACCATCACACAGGCCTCCTGCCCCACGCCCGCCAACGACGACTGCTCCGACGCCATTAACGTCGTCGAGGGCTCCTACTCGGGCACCCTCGTGGCCTCCACGAACGACGGCACGGCAAGCTGCGGAGCCTCGGGTACCAACGGCGACGTCTGGTATCGCTTCACCACGCCCGGCTGCGGCGGCACCCTCGTCGTGACCACCTGCGGCACCCACGACGACGGCGGCGAGGATACCGGCGTTGACACCGTCATCGCCATGTTTAACACCTGCGGCGGGGCCCAGCTCGCCTGCAACGACGACACCGCCATCTGCCTCAACGACGGCGGGGCCAACCGTGACTCCCTCCTCTCCCGCTCCGTCGATTCGGGCGAGGTAATCCTCATCCGCGTCTCCAGCTTCAGCACCGATGCCCCCGACGACTTCTTCCTCAACGTCAGCTACGAGCCCGAGAACGACGACTGCGGCAACTTCGAGGTCGCCACACTCGGCTCGACCCCCTTCTGCAACGTCGGAGCCGAGACCGACGGCCCCGCCGGCTGCAACGCTTCCGAGGACGTCTGGTTCCGCTACACCGCCGGCGCCAATGGTCAGGCGACGGTCTCCCTCTGCGGCAGCCTCTACGACACCTACCTCGCCGTCTACGGCTCCACCGCCTGCCCGCCTGTCAATCAGCTCGCCTGCAACGACGACAACGGGCCAGCCTGCGCCGGCCTCGACTCATCCATTACCTTCGATGCCGTCGCCGGCACCACCTACACGATCCGCATCGGCGGATTCCTCGGCGCCAACGGCAACGGCACACTCACCATCTCCCTCATCGGCGGCAATGACTGCAACGGCAACGGAGTTCCCGACCCCGCCGAGATCGCCGGCAACCCCTCCCTCGACTGCTTCAACGCCGCGGCTCTCCCCGTCGGCGGCTTCCATCGCCGCGGCGGCCCCAACGGCGTTCTCGACATGTGCGAGTGCGTCGCAGACTGGAACCGCAACGGCATCGTCGGTTCGTCCGACATCACGGCATTCCTGGCGAGCTGGTTCAACGACCTCGCCACCGGCCAGACCAAGGCCGACGTGAACTGCAACGGCGTCGTCGGCAGCAGCGATATCACCTTCTTCCTGAACTACTGGTTCGGCGGCCTCTCGGGCAACCCGCCGTACAACGGCTGCTGATCTGCAATCAAAGGATTCCTGAACTCACTCGGCCCCGGGCTCGCAAACCCGGGGCCGTTTTCTTTTTTCTAGTTCGAGCCCGCAGCGAAACCAAAGGCGCCGCGCCCGGCACCGGGAGCATTCAGGACTCAATCCAACCCGAACCGCACGTTCGTCTCAGTGTGTTCGATGCGGTGGCTCGCTCCCGCATTCAGGACATGGCTCACTCGTCTCAAGGCCCATTCGGTCGTATCGGCAGAATTGGCAAACTTCCTTGGTGCCCCGTGAGCTGACATCCTCATGGCCCCGAGAATGACGGCTGCTGTCGCAGCCGGTATCCACAACGGCAGCAACACAAACCATTGACGTCTGACGACACCCTGCAGACGAGGTCCAACGTAGTAAAAATCTCCGCGGTCTGGCCACCACCTCTGTGGAACCACCCAGAATCCCCGGACCGTGCTCCAGGCAGCTGGCTTTCTCTGCCAAGGGCCGTTGTCGGAGTAGAGCCCAGCCTCACCGCCCCATAGCGAGACGTAGCAGCCGAGCCTCGAATGCCCGCACTCTATGTGCCAAAGGCTCGCAACCCAGCCAACCGCCGTCACCGTAAGAGCGGCCCACGCTCCGTAGCCGATCATTCCTCGCCTTGCCCTGCGATTCACGATCAGCATTGTGACACAACCGCGTCTGGACTCCAAGTCAGCACACACCGCCCTACCTGATGGTTTCCCTCTGCCCCACCGCCCAATATCCCTTGCCCCCTCTCCCTATACTCCCCGCCGCGGCCTGCCGGGCCGCTTCTCCAAAGGACCGCCCGTGCCGTACACGCTCAAGCCGCATCAGGGAGAGGCCTTCGACGTCGGCGTCGAGTCCACCGACTACCTCAAGGGCCACGTCGATACCGGCGAGCGCTGGGTTCTGAACTTCGGCCCCCAGCACCCCGCCACACACACCACACTCCGACTCGTCCTCGAGCTCGATGGCGAGCGCATCGCCCGCTGCACCCCGCACATCGGCTACCTCCACTCGGGCTTCGAGAAGCTCGGCGAGCACCTCGACTACAACCAGTACGTCACCATCGTCAGCCGGATGGACTACCTCTCCCCCATCCACAACGACATCACGTGGCACGGCGCCGTCGAGAAGCTTTTCGGCATCGAGATCACGCCGCGCTGCAAGGCCCTCCGCACCATCATGAACGAGATGGCGCGCATCCAGAACCACCTCCTCTGCGTCGGCGCCGCCGGCCTCGACCTCGGCGCCTTCACCGCCTTCCTCTACGGCTTCAACCCGCGCGAGAAGATCTACGACATCTGCGACTTCATCTCCGGCCAGCGCTTCCACCCCGACTGGACGCGCGTCGGCGGCCTCATGCAGGACCTCCCGGACGAGGCCGTCTTCAAGAGAATGGTCAAGAGCTTCCTCCACGACGACCTCGAGAAGGCCGTCGCCGACATGGAGGGCCTCCTCAACCGCAACCGCATCTTCATCGACCGCACCGTCGGCATCGGCGTCGTCACGCGCGACGAGGCCATCGGCTGGTCCCTCACCGGCCCCATGGCCCGCGCCAGCGGCGTCAAGCGTGACCTCCGCAAGGACGACCCGTACCTCTGCTACGCCGACAACTGGGATGGCCAGGGCGCCGAGGCCGTCAAGTTCCAGATCCCCATCGCCACCGCCGGCGACGCGTACGCACGCTTCCTCGTCCGTGTCGAGGAGATCAAGCAGTCCATCAAGATCATCGATCAACTCATCGACCGCATCCCCGGCGGCCCCGTCGACGCCTTCTCCGACTCCAAGGTCGTCAAGCCCAAGAAGTCCGATGTCTACGGCTCCATCGAGGGCCTCATCCAGCACTTCGAGCTCATCATGACCAACCGCGGCTGGCCCGCCCCAATCGCCGAGGTCTATGGCGCCAACGAGGGCCCCAACGGCGAGCAGGGCTTCTACATCGTTGCCGATGGCGGCCCCCGCCCGTGGCGCGTCAAGACCCGCCCCGCCTGCTTCATAAACTACCAGATCATGCCCAAGATTACTGAGGGCCACATGCTCAGCGACATCGTCGCCATCCTCGGCTCCATCAACGTCGTCGCCGCCGAGCTCGACCGCTAGCCTTCCTCGTCTCGCCCCACCCGCCCAAGATCGAAGTCCCCTCCATGCGGATCTGCCTGGTCCGCGCCAGGTGCCCCGTTCGTCGGCGGCGGCATCGCCAGCTACCTCCAGCAGTTCGGCCGCGCCCTCACGCAGCGCAGCCACCACGTCCACATCCTCACGGAAGATCGTCCGAACCTCGCCGCCGCGCTCGAGGGCCCGGCGGCGGCTCCGGATCGCCTTCCGGCCACCGATACGTCGAACTGGTGCTGGCGCACCCCGTGCAGAGGAGCGCCAGCACCAACATTGGATTGCAACATCTAGACAAGCTCACCACCGACCGATAAACGTCCCTGAGTTGTAGATGTCAGCCGAGAAGTTGCCGTTATCGTCAACAAACTCGATCCCCCACTTTCCATCATCCGACTCCCCGTCGCTTCCGGCCGGGAACATGCCCTCGACCGAATCGATCACGGAAGCGAACTTCCCGCTAATGCGGAACGCAATCGGCGCAAACGCGTCCGGCCCAACCGGCCCGCCGATCGTCACCGCCTGCACCGTAGCGCCCGCCGAGGGATCGGGGAGCACGAAGTCATCGCGCACGAAGAACACCACATCCACGCATTCGGTGTCCGTGTTCAAGTAGATGAGATGGCTCCGGAACGCGAACGGGCTCGATCCGTTGAGATCATCCAGCTCATAGGCTGCCATGATCGCCGCCGCATCCCTGGTGACCCCATCGCTGTCGAGTGCGTGGTCGATTTGCCTCGTCCAATGTGAAGGGGTAGGTGCAGGTCGCCAGAAGAAGTAGAACTTCCTCTTCTTCGCCTTCGAGTTCAACCAACTCCTCGGCGCCCCCCGGAACAGCGGGCTCCGCGGGTTCTGCGGGCTCTTCGTTCTGGGGCGTCATCTCGTCGATGATCCGATACCACTCACCGCACGGCCTCACCGTGCCGCCACTGCACGGCCAGCACTGTCCATTCACGGTCGTAAGACAATGCCATGCCAACCTCTTTGGGTATGTTAGAAAACTATAGGTATATTTTAGGTTTTTTATGCGCCCGATCGCCCCACCGAGGCTCAGAGAGCCTCCCAGCTCGGTCCTTCTCAATGACCCTGTGGTGCCCATCTGGAAAGCGTCCAAATTGGCGCGCCCTGCAAAGTAGGGGTTTGGCAGGACCGATGATGACTTCCTGCGCACGTCGATGGCCACCCTGACGCCGCACGGAGGCTGCGCCTTGGACACCGTTACACCCCTACCAGCACAACCAAACGCCCCGCCGCCCGTCCCTGCAGCCGCCGCACCGCAGCGCTTCTTCCCCATTCCCGTCGATTCGCTCGATCACCAGGCCCTGCAAATGGACCTGTACATCAAGTACGCGCAGGCCGGCGCGCCCACGCTCTACCGCTCAGCGGGCCTCGAGTTCAACGCCAAAGATACCACGCGCCTCGCCGAGCAGGGGGTCAAGTTTCTCTACATCGCCGCCAGCCAGCACGCGCTCTACCGCAAGCTCCTGGCCGACAAGCTCGACCGCGCCTTCAGTAACCCGGAGATCGCGCGCGAGCAGCGCGCCAGGATCGTCCGCGACGCTTGCTCGAAGATGATCGAAGACGTCATGCTCTTCCCCGGCGATTCCGAGCCCATCGAGGCCGTCGCCGACATCTCCCGCAACTTCGCAAGCTGGTCAAACAAAGACCCCGAGGCCTTCAGCTACCTGCTGGACATGTCCAAGCACGACTTCTACACCGCCACCCACATGATCAATGTCGGCGTTGGCTGCGGCCTCCTTGGGCGCGAGATCTTTCCCGGCGACGAGAACATGTTCTCCCTCCTCGTCCAGGGAGGCCTCCTCCACGACCTGGGCAAGCGCGGCGTCCCCGAGGCAATCCTCAACAAGGAAGGCAAGCTCGAACCCGAGGAGTGGAAGGTCATCCAGTCCCACCCGCGACTCGGCTACGAGGAGCTCAAGGCCAACCGCGCCGTCTCCCAGACTGTCCTAGAGATGATCCGTGATCACCACGAGCGCATCGACGGCAACGGATATCCCTTCGCGATCAGCGGCGACCAGATCAGCGTCGCCGCCCGTATCTGCGCCATCGTTGATGTCTTCGACGCTATCACCGCCGCCCGCAGCTATCGAGGCCCGACGCCCCCCGACAAAACCCTGGTCATCATGTCCGAGGGACTCGGTACCCAGTTCGACGCGGCGCTCTTCGGAACCTGGAAAAACCTCGTGCAGAAGCTCGTCCACAAAGACCCCGCTCGCGCAGCCGTCACCGACACGGCGAAGCCTTCGATCGCGTCACTCTCCGACGTGACCCCGCGAAGCCCGCTCATCCCCGCGACCTCGGTCAGCGGCATCAACACGTCCGCGATCTGGCAGGACGACCGTCGCCAGTTCAAGCGCTTCGAGTGCGAGCTCCCTATCAAGGCCACGTTCCTGCGCCAACTCAAGAAGTGCCCCGTCGGACCCGGCGTGGCCTTTGTCGTCCGCCTGCTCGACGTTAGCCGCGGCGGCGCCCAGATCCAGACCGCCTGGCCCATCACGCTTAACGACCTGCTCATCCTCGAGATCCCCATGAAGCTGGGCGGCAACCTTACCCGTCACGGGCGCGTCGTACGGGTCCGTCAACAGGCCGACACCTGGCGCGCCGGCATCCTCTTCGTTGACGACACCAAGGATTAAAGTGCCCCCGACCACCGACGCGGTGGTCGGTGCTCCCCGTACTTGCAACCGTTGACGGGCCTGCCAAACCCCATCGCCACGTGTTCGTCGCCGCTCTGCGCGACAATCCGTGCCTCATGGCCTCACGGCGCCGCCGCCGCTGCCGGCGCGAACACCGCCCGCGGCCCCGTCCGCTGCCGGACCTCCTGCTCACCCTCCGGCGTCTCCTGGTGCGAGAACGCCTCCCCGAACCGGAAGAGCCTGAAGCTGTTCCCGATCACGAACACGTCGCCCACGAAGTGGTACAGCGCCGCCAGCGGAACCGCCAGGCTCCCCGTCGCCGCCAACGCCAGCCCGATCAGCGCGATGATGATCGACGCCGCGATGTTCTGCGCAATGATCGACCGCGTGTGACGCGCCAGCTCGATCAGGAACGGCACCCGCGACAGGTCGTCGTTCATCAGCGCCACGCCCGCCGAGTTGGCCGCGATGTCAGAGCCCCCAAGCCCCATCGCCACGCCCACGTCCGCCGCGGCGAGCGAAGGCCCGTCGTTGATGCCGTCGCCGACCATCATCACGCGCCGGCCCTGCTTGCCAAACGCCACGATCTGGTCGTGCTTCTCCTCCGGGTGGCACTCGGCCTCAACAGCGTCAACGCCCACGGCGCGCCCAACCCGCTCCGCGACGCTCAGCCGGTCACCGGTGAAGATCGCCACTTGGCGCACGCCCAGCTCGCGCAGCCGCTCGATCACCGCCTTGGTGTTCGGCCGAATCTTGTCCTCGAGGCCCACGACGCCCAGGTACCGACCCTGCCGAACCACGTGAACGCCCGTCATCCCCTCGATCCGCGCTTCGATCCCGCTGATTTCGTCCTCGAGCGCCGGGAACGTCTCGCGCAGCCAGCTCGCCCGCCCCACGTGCAGCTCCCCCATCGACGTCCGCGCCCGGATCCCGAGACCGTGAAACTCCTCGTAGTCGCTCGAACCGTCGGCCTTGATCCGCGCCGCCGTCGCCGTCGCCAGGATCGAGCGCGCCAGCGGGTGGTTCGAGTGCTGCTCGCCGTTGGCCGCGGCCTGCAGCAACTCCGCCCCCTCTACGCCCGCCGCCGGCACCAGCTTTGACACCGCGAACTTGCCGGTCGTGATCGTCCCCGACTTGTCCACCACCACCGTGTCGATCGAGGCCGCGGCCTCCTGATAGCTCGAGTTCTTAATAAGGTTGCCCAGGCGCGCCGCCGACGCGAACGCGGCCACCATCGCGCTGGGGCTCGCCAGCAGCAGCGCCGACGGGCACGCCACGATCAGCACCGTGATCGCCGTCTCCACGTTCCGCGTTAGGAACCACACGATCCCCGCCACGCTCAACGCCACCGGGACGAAGAACCGCGCCACCTGCTCGATCAGGAGCTGGCGCGGCGTCCGGGTCTGCTCCGCCGCGCGGATCAACTCCGATACCTTGCCGATCGTCGTATCCTGGCCAACCTGCGTCGCGCGCACGTCAATCGCGCCCGAGATGTTGGTCGTGCCCGCGTACACCGGCTCGCCCGGCTGCACCTCGTGCGGCACGGCCTCGCCCGTCAGCGACGCCTGGTTGATCGTCGAGCGCCCCGTCACCACCACGCCGTCCACCGGCAGGTTCTCGCCGGGGCGGATACGGACCACCTGCCCCACCTTCACCTCGACCAGCGAAACCTCGCGCTCCGCGCCGTCCTCGAACAGGCGCGCCGTGTCCGGTGTCAGCCCCACAAGCTGCTCGATCGCTCGCTGAGCACCAAACGCCGTCCGACGCACAAACTGATCCGCCACCAGAAGGATGAACGCCAGGAAACCCGCGGTCTCGAACTCGCCCGTTGCGATCGCCGCCAGGATCGCGATCGCCGCTAGCGTGGACGACGACGCCCGCCCGGCCCGCACCTCGCTGATCGCCGCCCGGAACAGCGGGATCGCCAGCAGGAACGCGCCGATCATCGCCGGGAGCTGCGCGATCTCGTGCGGGATCGCCGTCAAAAAATTACGCGCCAACCACGTCGCCGACACCAGCACGGCGCCAACGAGGTACGTCTTCATGTCCCGCTCGAGGTCCATCTCGTGGTGCGAGCAGCAGACCATCGGTTGGCCCGCCGCGGCACGCTCCCCGTGCGTGTGCGGCGACACCACGTCGTGGGAATGGTCGTGCTGACGGGCCTGAGAATGCTCGTGGGCTGGGGCGGGCGGGCCGGAGTGAGATTGGGCCATGAGCGGCTGGGCTCCGAGAATGCGTGGTTGTGCCCGCGACGACCCCCGAAACGTGCCCTCAAAGGCCGCGCGATGGCGCGGCGGGTTCCAAAGGCAATCGCGGCGGGGAACGCGGGGCGATATGGTAGCAACAGGCGGCCGATCGGCCGCCCGGACAGGTACGGCCACTGGCTGGGGCCGGTTCGTGATCCACCCTGTTTGTTGCCGCTCTTCGCCGTTACACCGAACCCCGGGTCGCCCTGCGAGAGAATGGAGGATCGTGCCAACCATTCGACCATCCAGCGGCTCCGCACCGGCCATGCCTACCGGCTCAGGCTCCCCGCGTGTCACCATCCTCGGAATCGGCCAGATGGGGCTTGTGTGCGCGGGCATCCTCGCGGCAGGCTCGGGCGCCTCGGTCGTCATGTGGGGGCACGACCCCGATGAGCGTGGCCGCCTTTCACAAACCCGCAAGAGCGCCAAGCTCCCTGGTTTCGCCCTGCCTGATCAGGTCCGCGTGGCGCTCAGCGACGACGAGGCGATTGGCGGCGCTCAGTACATTGTCTCGGCCATCCCTGTGCAGTTCATGCGATCCGTCTGGGGTCGGCTCGCGCCGCTCGTAGCGCCCAGGTGCGCCGCCATCAGCGTCGCCAAGGGGATCGAGAATGGAACGCTCATGCGTCCGACCGAGATCATGGCTGAGTCGCTGAGCGAGCAGAGCGCACCCCGCCATCACGCGCTGGCCGTGCTGGCCGGTCCGACGATCGCCAGCGAGCTGGCAAGGTGTCTTCCCGCGACGATGCTCGCCGCGAGCGATGATGCCGCGCTGGCGCGCGATCTGCAGCGCCTCTTCACCACGCAGTGGCTCCGCATCTACACCCATGCCGATGTCGTCGGTGTAGAACTGGCCGGCGCCGTGAAGAACGTCATCGCAATTGCCGCGGGCATCATCGACGGGCTGGGAGCGGGCTACAACGCCAAGTCGGCGCTGCTGTCGCGTGGGCTGGCGGAGATCGTTCGGCTGGGCGGCGCCATGGGCGCGGGGCAGGAGACCTTCTTCGGGATCGCGGGGGTGGGCGACCTCGCCACCAGCTGCTTCTCTCCCGAGGGGCGCAACCGCTCCTGCGGCGAGGCGCTCGGCAAGGGCGAGCGCCTCGATGTCTATCTCAAACGCACGCCGTTCGTCGTCGAGGGTGTCGCGACGACCCGGAGCGTGGTCGAGATGGCCGAGCGGCTCGGCGTTGACATGCCGATCGTCGAGGCTGTCAACGACGTGCTCTTCGAGGGCGTTGACCCGATCGACGCCATCGGCAAGCTCATGAGCCGCGAGCCAAAGGGTGAGCGCATTGGGTAGCTGCGAGCGTGCGAGCACTGGTTGGACGCTGGGGGGAGGACATGTAATCGACCTCGCGCGACCCGAGGTCGTTGGCATCCTCAACCTCACCCCGGATAGCTTCTCCGACGGGGGCAGCTACGCATCGGTCGGCGCGGCCGTCGCCCACGCCGCGGACATGGCCCGCTTGGGCGCCGCCATGATCGACATCGGTGGAGAGTCCACGCGACCCGGCGCTTCGCGCATCGAAGCCGCGGAGCAGATCGCTCGCGTCGTGCCGGTCATTCGCGCCATCCGGGGCGCGGCCGTCACCGACTCGCACGGTCGCCCCATCCCCATCAGCATCGATACCACGCGCGCGCCCGTCGCGCTCGCGGCGATCGAGGCTGGCGCGGACGCGATCAACGACGTGTCGGCGGGTGAGGAGGACCCGGTCATACTCGCGCTCGCGGCCGAGCGCGGGTGCGGGCTCGTCCTGATGCATCGCCTGGCGCCGCCGGACCAGGACAGCTTCTCCGATCGGTACGAGCGTGCGCCGGTCTACGCCGACGTTGTGAAGGAAGTCGCCGGGTACCTTGGCACGCGGGCGGCGGCGGCCGATCGCGCCGGTGTGCGGCGCGAGGCGATCGTGCTGGACCCGGGCCTGGGATTCGGCAAGACGGTCGAGCAGAATCTCGAACTCATCCGGCGATCCGCAGAGCTTGCCTCCCTCGCCGGTGGATATCCGATCGTGAGCGGGCTGAGCCGCAAGAGCTTCGTGGCGCGCGCGTCGGGGCTTGGCCCCGATTCACGGCCTTCCGCCCGTCTCGCCGGCACCATCGCGCTCACGCTCTCGCACGCCCAGCATGGCGCGCGGCTGATGCGCGTGCACGATGTCGGGCCGATCGTGGAGGCGTTACGGGCCTGGTCTCGGGTGACGCTATAGCCGTTCGCTCACGCCGCCCGCGCGGCCTGCCCGCCCTCCCCTTCCCAGCGCCAGTGCGGGATCTCGATCGTGGCGACCGTACCGCGGCCCGGCTCGCTCCGCAGCGTGATGTTCCCGCCGTGCAGCCCGATGAGCCGCAGCGCCAGCGGCAGGCCGAGCCCCGGCTGGCGGCCCGCCGGCTTGTGGCTGAAGAAGGGATCGAAGGCGTGCTTGAGAGCGTGCTCGTTCATCCCGGCGCCGCCGTCGCGCACCATGATGAAGAGCCGGTCGCCGGCGGGATCGGGCTCGGCGCGAAGCTCGACCGGCCCGCCCTGTCCGCCCGTCCCCGCCTCGATGGCGTTGATGACCACCTCTTCGACGGCCTGCTTGAAGAGCGCCGGGTCGAGGCGCGCGGGGGGCAGCGGCCCCGCCAGAACGATTCTCACGGCGACTTCGGCGGCGCGCGAGCCCTTGCCGCTCCGGGCCGCCGCGCGGGCCTTGGCCTCACGGACGACAAGGCTCAGCAGGTCGGCGACGCTGACCGCTTCAAGCGCCGGTGTCGGGGGAACGGCGATCGCGTGCAGGCGGGTAATGAGATCGCTGAGCTTGGACGCCGCGCCGACGATGGATAGCGCGACGGCCTTGTCCTTGGCGTTCTCGAGCGACGCAGCGAGGGTCTGTGCGCGTCCGCTGATGACGGTGAGCGGGTTGTTCATCTCGTGCGCGGCGCCGGCGGTGAGTTCTCCGAGGCGCGCCATGGACTCGGCTTGGGCAAGCCGCTTCTGGGCGGCAGCGAGCGCCTCGTTGGATTGCGCGAGGCGCTCGGATTTGGCCTGGATCTGCGAGTTGAGCCGTCCGAGTTGGCGGTTGGCCGCGAGGACCGATTGCAGGAGCAGTTCGGCGCTGCCGGCGTCGTCGAGGCCGAGCTCTTTGCAGCGCTGGGAGAGCGATTGGTGGAGAAGGGGGATGACGGATTCGAGACGAGCAGGATCGATGCCGGCCTGCGCACACAGTTCCTCGGGCTCGAAGCCTGCGCTGAAGTTGCCGGACCAGCCAAGATGCAGGCGGCGGCAGATAGTGTCGGCAACGGCCACGAGCAGGACGAGCTGGCGGTTGCAGTCGGGGGGGAGCGGGCCCCGCCCGCCGTTGCCGTGCAGCCACATGGCCTGCTGGAGATGGGCGGGGAGGCCCCATTTCTCGGCGAGGCGCTTGCCGGCCTCGTGGTGATCGAGGCCCAGGATGGAGCGCTCGTAGAGCGCGATGTCGCCGTGCTGCAGGGCGCACAGCTCGACGGCCTTGGCGTACGCGCGCGGGAGCGCTCGCTGGAGCGCCAGTTTGCCGAGGTCGTGCATGAGCCCGGCGACAAACGCATCGGAGGGCGCGACTTCGATCCCGTCGCGGGTGGTCTGGCAGATCAGCTCGGCGCAGCAGGCGACGGCGATCGAGTGCCGCCACAGGCCGGCGGGGTCAAATGTATGATCGGCTCCGGGGCTGCTGCCCCCCGCGGCGTCCGCCCGGTTCCCGCCTCCTCCTCTCGCCGGCGACATCCCGATCATCCAGTCGACCACCTGCACGCTGAGCACCGCGGCCTTGACGGCGTTGAGACCGAGCATCACGACGGCGCGATCGACGGTGGTGATGGAGCGGGCCACGCCCACGCTGGCGCGAGCGCAGAGCGAGAGAACCTTGGCGGTCATCGCGGGGTCGGCCTCGATCAGGCGGACGATCTCAGAGAGCCGCGCATCCTCGGCGCTGGTGAGCGCCAGCAGACGCGTGGCGATGACCGGCAGCGTCGGCAGGGCGTCAAGCTCCTGGAGGATGAGCTCGACGCGGCTTGCGTTCACGCTGGTAGAGCCTTGACGCATTGTGGTGGTGAGGGCGAAGACTTTGATCAAACCGGAAGGAACGCTCACGCCTTTGGCACGAGGGAGCTCGAGGCTTGCCCTTACACCTCGATCTCGAGCAGTTTCAGGATCGTGTCCATCAGCGCATCGATATCGAAGGGCTTGTGGATGAACCCGTCGGCGCCCGCGGCCATGAGGCGCTGAACTTCCTCCTGCTGCACCACGCCGCTGATGAAGAGCACCTTGGTGCTCTTGTTCTCGTCGCGCTCGCGCAGGCGTCGGCACACCAAGTCGCCGTTCACGTCGGGGAGCATGTAATCAAGGATGAGCAGGTGCGGCTTGAACGCCTCGGTGAGCATGCCGGCGTCGTAGCCGGTAGAGCAGGTGCGGACGTCGAGTCCGGGCTCGCGCGAGAGCAGGTCGGTGAACATCTCGAGGATGGCCGGGTCGTCGTCGACCACTAGGACACGCTTGGTCGAGCCCTCGAGAATGTCGGTCGGGATCTCATTGGCCTTCATGAAGCGGATCAGCTCGCTGCGCGGGATCCGCCGGAACTTCGAGCCCGGCACGCGGAACCCGGACAATCGACCGCTGTCGAAACAGCGGATGATCGTCTGCTGCGAGACCTTGCAGATGTCCGCCGCCTCGCCGGTGGTGAAAATCCGCTTCTCCGCCCAGTTGTGAATGCCGTTCTGGCCATCCATGGCTTGCCTCACTCGGGCGTCTCGGCCCCCGCTGATCGCCTTGAAAAGGCCCGAGCAACACTGCTTGGGACTCTTCATTTCGGTAACGGCTATCGACGTACAGCTTGCCTAACTTGACACCGGACGCTCAAGGTGGGCGCTCTGGTGGGCTTATTCGGTCAAAATGTCTGTGCGCAGACCCGTCATCGGCGCTTGGAGGGCCGCGGCTGCACGCGCTTGTTGGCCGGTATCCGCCTCATCGGCGCCAAGACCACCGCCCTGAGGCCGCCGAGAATCCAGCGCCGCCCACAGCGCTACCCGCAATCTGGAATGCTGGAGAAGGAGTAAGGCCGCGACGGCTTGGCAACGGGCAACCTGCACCATGGATACGCAGATTTCAACCGGGCGGTTTTCCTAGGCGGCACCACGTGGGGTTCCACTACCATCGCGGCCCCAAACATACGTCGGTGCCACAGATCTGCTGTCGGAAGACGGGGTGTGCGGGCTGGCGTGGGTTTGGCAGGAATCGGCGAAATGGGAAGGCAGGGCCAGGGAGGAGGGCGAGGGCGTTCATGACGGACGAGAAGATCCCGCCCGCGGTGCGACTTCTGCTTTCCGAGCGGATCGAGTCGGCGGGACAACTCGAGGTGCTGCTGCTCGTGCACGCGAGGCCGGAGGAGGTCTGGACAGCCGCGGCGGTCGGCAAGGAGCTGCGGACGGATGTGGGGTGGACGGCGGAGCAGCTCGGGATATTGACGAAGCGGGGGCTGCTCAGACACGAGGTTGGGGGTGGGGCGGGTTATCGGGGCACGGCGGCCAGCGCAGAGCTTCAGGAAGCGGTGGCGGTGCTCGCCAAAACGTACGGAGAACGGCGGGTGGCGGTGATCAGCCTGATCTACTCGAAGCCGCCTGATAGGCTGCGGACGTTTGCGGAAGCGTTCAGATTGCGGGCGGACGAGAGTGGCTCACAGGGAAGCGGCGGCGGCGTTGGGGGGGAAGGGGACGGGAGCTGATGGCCGAGACCGTGTACATCCTGTGTGCCCTGACGAGCGTGCTGTGCGCGCTGCTGCTCGGGCGGAAGTATGCGCAGACACGGACACCGCTGCTGCTGTACGCGAGCCTGTGCTTCGGCGCGCTGGCGGTGAACAACACGCTGGTGGTGGTGGACGCGATGGTGCTGAAGGATGTGGACCTGCGGCTGTGGCGGACGGGGAGCGCGCTGGCGGGGCTGCTGCTGATGCTGTACGGGCTGATCTGGGAGAACGAGTAGCGCGATGGACACGAACCGGCTCCATCAGTTCATGCTCGGTGCACTGGTGATGGCGAGCGCCGTCATCGGGCTGTGGTTTTTGCGGTCGTGGCGGCGGTCGGGGGAGCGGTTGTTCCTGGTGTTCGCGGTGGCGTTCTGGCTGCTGGCGGTGAACTGGGCGATGCTGGCGTTCTGGCGGGTGCCCGGGGATCTGGACGGCGGGGATGGCACCGCCAGCGATGAATCGCGTGTGGTGATGTACGTCATCAGGCTCGCGGCGTTCCTGTGCATCATCGCGGGGGTGGTGTTGAAGAATCGGAGGACAGGGGGGAGGGCTTAGGGGTTAGGGATGAGGGAAGAGAATTTGAGGGGGTAGCGGTTCGTGCAACCATCGTCATGCTGCTCCTCGCCTACCACGCGCTCGCGTCGGTCGTGGCGTTCGCTGCCTACGGACTGGACAAGCGAGCGGCCTGCCGCGACCGCCGGCGCACGCCGGAACGGGCGCTGCACGGGATGTCGCTCCTGGGAGGATGGCCCGGGGCGCTTGTGGCGATGCGGGTCTTCAGGCACAAGCGGCAGAAGGCCGCGTTCGCGCGGGTGTTCTGGGTGACGGTGGCGGTGCATGTGGCGGTGGTGGTGGGGTTGGTGTGGATGATGGTGGGGTGAGGGTGAGTGGGAAGCGTGTGAAAGAGGCGTCCGGCTAGCAAAGAGAGCGGAGGTAGGCGGCGGCGGCGCGGTCAACCTCGCGGAGGTAAGGTGGTGCGCGGGGCGGGACGGTGTCGAGCGAGTAGCGCTGGGCGATCTGCTTGAAGCGGTCGATGAGGGTCTGGCGTTCTTCGGTTGTGCCTGCGAACGGCTTGGAGAGACTCTGATTGAGGATGTCATACTCGATGAGTTCGAGGCGGCGCGCGTCGTCGGGGGTGATTGATTGGTCGTCGACATCGGGATGGAAGTAGAACGCGCGCTGGGCGGGGGTGATGGGTGACGTGGCGGTCATTGGAGAGGGCGGGGCCGATGGATCCGCCGTCGCTTCCTCTGCCTCGGTTGGCGTCGGCGTGTCGAACCAGGCCGGATCGATGTGGGAGAGTTCGGGGACGAGGGGCGCGGGCGCTGTGTGCGCGGCGCCGGGCCGCGCGGAGCCTGCATGAGATTTCGGCGTTGGCGGACAGCGTC
>JACMLW010000224.1 GCA_014379385.1 Phycisphaerales bacterium | reverse complement strand
GCCGCCTCGCCGGCCAGTTCTCGTTCCAGGCCATACCCGAGGCAAACCGCCTCGTCGTCATCTCCAAGAGTCCCGACAACCTTGAGGTGATCGACAAGATCATCCGGGATCTCGACCAGCCCCTCACCGCCGGTCTGCCGCGCGTGGTCGAGCTCAAGCACGCCTCCGCCGAGGAACTCGCCGAGCAGCTCAACGCCCTGCTCGCCCAGGAGGGCACGCTCGCCTCCATCCGCCGCTCCGAGTCGGGCCTCTCCGAGGATTCGTCCAGCGCCTCCCCCTTCGCCACCGACGCCGCCGACACCGCGAACGCCGACGCGAACGCCGCCGCCACCACCGACAGCATCTCCTTCTGGTGGCAGCGCGCCCGCCCGCCCACCGATTCATCCGGCTCCTCCAACCTCGTCGCCAAGGTCCGCATCGTCCCCGTTTGGCGCCAGAACGCCGTGATGATCCTCGCCTCCCCCGAGTACCAGGAGTCCGTCGTCAGGCTCATCGAAGATCTCGACCGCCCCGGCCGCCAGGTCCTCCTCTCCGCCATCATCGTCGAGATCGCCGTCGAGGACGCCACCGCCCTCGGCCTCCGCTGGTCCAACGCGGCCATCACGCCCACCAACCCCGACAACGTCTTCGGCATCAACTCCACGTTCGACGGCTCGCAGGACGACTTCATCGGCGACCTCTTCAACACCTCGGTGCTCAACGTCGGCGTCGACCTCAACGTCATCCTCCAGGCGCTCGCCCAGAAGACCGACATCAACATCCTCTCCGAGCCGCGCATCTTCACCAGCGACAACCAGGAGGCCGAGTTCTTCGACGGCCAGGACGTCCCCTTCATCACCGACTCGCAGACGGGCGACAACTCAAACCTCATCCAGTCCTTCGACTACCGCGCCGTCGGCATCCAGCTGCGCGTCCGCCCCCGCATCACCGTCAAGCGGGACGTCGATCTCCGCATCAACCTCGAGCTCTCCAGCATCCAGCCCTCGCAGACGCTCTTCGGCGGCTTCATCGTCGATCGGCGCGAGACCACCACGCAGGTCATCGTGCGCGACGGCCAGACCGTTGTCATGTCCGGCATCCGCCGCTCGGAAGACTCCAAGATCAACCGCAAGGTCCCGCTGCTGGGCGACCTCCCGCTGATCGGCGCCCTCTTCACCTCCGAAGAGACCTCGCGCACCGACACCGAGCTCGTCGCGTTCATCACGCCCGTCGTCATCGAGAACCCCGAGCAGGCAGAGGGCGTCAACACCGAGTACCGCAAGCGACTCGAAGAGCTGAAGAAACAGCTCGACTACAAGGGCACCAACCTCACACCCCCGCCGACCGTTGACGAGGTCGCCCCCCCCATGCCGCCCCCGGCAGCGCCGGCGCCCGCCGCACGCCGCCCCTCCGGCAACCCGTACGATCCCGGTTGAGCGTCGCGGGGCACACTGCGCACGCGACGAAAAACTTGTCGCGTGGCCCACCGGCGGGATGTGTGCAGTTCGTTCTTCTTCTTCTTCTTCTTCTTCTTCTTCGCGATCTTCGCGTTCAATCGCTCTCTCCGTGCCCCCCGTGAACTCCGTGTTGCATTCTCTGGCGAGGTGCTCAAGACCAAGGAGTGTTCCAAGTGGCCGCCAGATCGAAGGGCTCTCCTCGCTCGCCGGCAGCTCTCGGGGCGGTCCTTCGCGCCGCCCTGGTCGTTCTCGTTCTCTCAGCTCCCGGCTGTATCACCGAGCGCACCCCCATCCGTCCCGGAGGGGGGGGAGGGGGGGGCGGCATGATGATCCGCGATCCCACCGCGCCCGCCCGTCCCACCGCCGGCGCTTCCACCACCGTCTCGCGCATCCAGGCCGACATCAAGCGACTCGGCCTCATTCCTTTCGACGGCCTCACGCTCCCCCTCACTTCCCACGACGGTCGGTGGATCGCCACCCAGCACGGCCCTGTCCCTTCGTGGGAGGCCATCCTCGGCTTCCCCGGCTCCGACCTCTCGGCCTCCACGCGCATCAGCCTCTTCGCCGTCTCGGACTCCGCCATCACCCCCGCGCCCGGTGACCCCTCCGTCCCCCGCGGCGTCATGCTCGGACGCGCCGCCGACGACCACGGCTTCCTCGTTGAATCGCCACGCCCCGATGGCGAGCGCTGGATCGGCAAGGCCGACTGGGCCACCGGCGACATCACCTGGCTCGTCCAGGAACACGCGTGCGCGGCCCACGCCGTCTTCCTCTCCGATGGCTCACTCGCCTTCACACGAACCTCGCTGCCACCCGCCACGTCCCGCAGTGAACTCGTCGTCCTCGGCCCCGCCGGCGAACCCCGCGGCACGTATTCAGTTGAAGGAGGGCGGGGCGGTGCGGGCGCCACGCTCGCGTTCCCGCTCCCTGTCGGTGACACGCCCCAGATCGCGGTCTTCGCGCTGCGCCCGCGCCGCATGGAACTCGTCGTGATTGGTCCGCCCGGCTACGAAGCGCCCGCGACCAGCGGCGCTCAGAACGAGCGCGACGATCAATCCAGTTCGCAGTGGACCGTAGTCTCTCGACTTCCTCTCACGGCCGCCGCGGGGACACTCTCCGCGGCGTACGCCGCAACCGCCGCGATGAACCAACCGGTCTGGCACGGAATGCCCGGGAAATCCGCGCACGGGCGCGGCGACGGCGAGCGAGAGAATAGAGGGGCGGGGTGCATCGCGTTCTTTGATGCCGCGACCTCTCGGGTCGTGCTTTTCTGGCCCGGCGAGGAAGGAAGAGGGGGGACGATACGTCCGCTGGCGCCCGGAAGCTCGAGCGCGGTCCCGATGTGGGGGGTGGGACGCGCGGGATCGGTGGTGGGAGCGGAGGGATGGGTCGCGGCGACGCCTAAGTCGTTGATCTTCCAAAGGATGCTGATGGTCGGAGATAATGCCCAATGGAAAGATAGAGAACTTTGGCAACAAGGGGGGGATGGAATGACTGTACTCAATCAAGGGTACCTCCCCCGATTGACAACGTTTTCAGGCGCGTATCTCTTATTTGCGCCGGCGTCCGAATCATCTGGAAGTGAGCTTGAAGTTTCCCTCACAAAGATGCGCCAAGCGGTCCCTGGCGGTTCAGAAACGCCCTTTGGTGGTTCGCAAACCCCTGATTGACAAGAGTTTAGGCGCGTGCTTAGGGCATTCGCCCCATTCACCCTGTCATCCCCAAAACGCGGTCGTTTTTCTCCGTTGGTGCTTGACAGCATTTTCCCGCTGATGTATGTTGATAGCGTCGTTGTTGTGGTTCAACTCACTGCCTCTCAAATCGGAAGGAGATTTCACGTGAAGAAGTCTGTTCTTGCTCTTCTCGCTGTCGCGGGTCTCGCGGCGGTCGCCAATGCTCAGGGCATTGACGGCCAGGCCGGGTTCTCGTTCGCGGTTCCCCCTGGTCTTCCCAGCGGCACCACCCCCGACGCCGATGGCGTTGTTGACATCACCGGCTTGGGTAACACCTTCACCCTGCAGCTCCTCGTGGGCGGCTTCGGTGGCCAGGGCAACCTCGGTCTGCTGTCTTGGGTTGGCGGTCTGAACCTCGCCGGCACCGGCGCTTCCATCACGGCCAATGCGCTCCGCGCCCCGTACAACTTCGGTGGTATCGTCGGCGTCATGAGCCCCGATGGCCAGTCGATCTCGGGCATCGACGCGAACCGTTCCGCCTTCCAGGACAATATCCCCTGGCTGTTCGGCGACCCGCAGCCCGCGCCCGCGCTCCTCGCCGGCATTGATGCGATGGACGATGTCTACCGCGTCACCGTCACGCTGTCTGATACCACGACCGCTCGTGATATCACTCTCAGCGCCACCGGCATCTCGACCTTCGTGACCGGCTGGGGCGTGACCGCGATTTCTCCTCCCACGGAAGAGGATGCCGGCTCGGTCTCGTACGCCGTCAACGCCATTGCAACTGACCTTGCTCCCGGCGCCATCATCCTTCGCATCGTTCCCGCTCCCGGCGCCGCGGCCCTCCTCGGCCTCGGTGGCCTCCTCGCTGCCCGCCGTCGTCGCGCCTAATCGCGTGATATCGCTCGCGGCTCCGGCCGCAGTGAAGCCGGCCGCAGTGAAAGACAGTGGGTTGCGGTAGCCCGCAACGACTTTGTAAAACGCAGGAGCCCTGGGTTGTCCCGGGGCTCCTGTCTTTTTTGGGTAACCGTCACTCCCCTGCGGACTCGGAGCGGTCTCCCGGCCGGGGGGGAAGCGACGAATCCTCATTTGATGAATACGACCTGCACTCGCGGCATCGTCGTGAGCGTCACGGGCATCGCAACATTCGTTACGTCGTGGGGATTGCGAGCCTAAACACCGCCGGGTGGCCCGGATGAGATAGGCGATGTCTCGCACGCGGTGAGCGGATAACGACCTATCAGGCCGACGTGACCATCATCCTGCGGATTGTTCCGGCTCCGCCCGCCGCCGCTCTTCTTGGCATCGGTGGTTTGCTGGCGGTGCGCCGTCGGCGGCCCCCAGACAGCCTGTGGTCTCGGAGCGGGGTGATCGGGCGTGCCCTTTCAAGGGCGAGTCGCTGGAGGGCGGAGACCGGCGCTGGTGGGCTATCAACGCGACTCTCACGTTCCAAGATGTGGGAACATCTCCCGCTCCGCCCCCTCGATCGCCGTGTGCAGCACCAGCATGTGCAGCTCCTGGATGCGGTCGGCCGTCACACCGGGGGCCATCATCTCAAGGTCGCACGTCCCGCGCAGCCTGCCCCCGCCCTTGCCGAGCAGCGACACGGTTGTCAGTCCCGCTAGCTTCCCCGCCGTCGCGGCCCGGATCACGTTCTCCGAGTTCCCGCTCGTCGAGAGCACGATCAGCACGTCGCCGCGCGTGCCGAGCGCCGTCACCCAGCGCGCGAACACCTCGTCGAATCCGTAGTCGTTCGCGGTGCAGGTGATGTGCCCGATATCGACGCACGCGATCGCGGGCAGGGGCGGCCGGTCGGCGCGGAACCGGCCCGTCAGCTCCTCCGCGAAGTGCATCGCATCGCACGCCGAGCCGCCATTGCCGCAGATCAGTACCTTGTTGCCGGTCTTGAACGCCGCGGCCAGCGCCGCCGCGAGCTTCCCAGGGAACGCCGAGAGTGCGGGATCGGCCAGCAGCGCCTCGAGCGCGGCCCGTGCCTCACGCAGAGATTGAATCAGCGGCGGGATCGCATCGGAGGGCATGTGGCCAGTTTACGCCCGGGCGAGTCGATCAGCGACGGTCCATCACTGCTTCTTATTGAACCGCACTGGGCCGGAGGTCGTTACGCCCCACGCAACATATTCCATCATCGGATGCGGTCTTGCAACGACGATGGTCCCAGCCTGCCCAAGCTGCCAACCGTCGCCAAACGGGACCACGAGCGTGTGCCCCCCCTCGACTCTCACTGGATATTCAACGTCGCCAACCTTGATCGTGTAGGCCGTCGCTTCACTCTGCGTCGCCACTCCGACAAACACCATTGACGTATAGATCCCCGGCGGCACCACCAGCTCGGTGCTCTTCGCCTCGTTGCGATTGGGCCACTCGGGATTCGCGGGCTTCGGCGCCGGGGTATTCGGCGGCGACGGCGTCCGTTCCGGCTGCGCCAGGAGCGGCAGGCTCGCGACGCCCACCACACAGCCAAGTGCCACACCCAAGCTCATCCGTGTCGCTGCGCGCATGGTGATACCCCTTGTCCAATGACTCGCTCAAATCCACATGGCCGCTCGCGGCCGCCTGTCTCTCGGTTTATCGCCTCTCGCCCGCCCCCGCATACCGCCCCCGGCAAACTCGCGTTGCGGTCACGGACCGATCCACAGGTAATACGCGTTCGGCCCGCCCGCCCCACCCGCCCCCCCTGCATAGTCCGACCCGACGTGCAGTTGCAGCAGGTTGATCTCCGTCTCTGTCCCGACGCCCCCTCTGGCTCCAGCCTCCATCCCATCCGCGTGGGCGTACGCCGTCCGCGGCCGCGGCTCGCTCTCGGGCGAGTATTTCACCAGCCGCCCCGACTTCGCCCCCGCCAACTCCAGCGCCCGTCCGAACGCCTCGCGCAGGCCGCCCTCGTGGTCCGCCAGCCCCACGTCCACCGCGCGCGACCCGCTGACGACCCTTCCGTCCGTCAACTCTTCTATCAGCGCCAGGTCCAGCCCTCGCCCCTCGCGCCGCTCGATCACGAGCCCGCGAAAGCTCGTGTAGAACTCGTCGACCAATCCCTGCAGCACCTCGTACTGATGCTCCCGCATCGGCTCCAGCGGGTTCCCGATGTCCTTGTTCCGGCCGCTCTTGACCGACCGCGAGACGATCCCGATCCGCCCCAGTCCCTCCGACACGTTGATCGTCGGGATGATCACGCCGACCGAACCGGTAATCGTGCTGGGCTGCGCCACGATCTCGTCGGCCCCCAGCGCCAGGTAATACCCGCCGCTCGCCGCCACGTCCGCCAGCGACGCCACCACCGGCTTGCGCGTCACCTCGGCGAACCGCCGCAGTTCGCGGTACATCGTGTCCGACGCCGTCACCGCGCCACCCGGCGAGTTGATCCGCACCACGATCGCCTTGACGCTCGCGTCCCACTCCGCCTTGTTCAGGCGCGCCACGAACTCGTCCACCGGGTTGCCGCCACTGCCGAGTGGGAAGCCGGGGCGCTGCGCATCGGCGATCATGCCGCGGATGTCGATGAGCGCGACGGTCGTCCCCCCGTCCGCGCCTGCGTCTCCCTTGCCGTCCGCCCCCGACTCCATCACAACCGTCTCGCGCAGCGGCGCATCGGCCCCACCGAACGTGAACGTCACACTCACCGGAGCGCATCCGGCGAGCGCGAGCAGGAGGAGGGCGGCGGCGAAGATCAGTCTGGGCATGCGGGGAGTGTACTTGATCAGACCTGGCCGAACGGAGGTTCGTCGCACGCCACGAGGGCTCGGGCGCCTTGCCGGGCCGGTGCCTTCGGTTCACAAACCGCGGATAGCGGGAGGAGGGCGCGCGGATTGGCCGAGGATTGAGATCGATCGCGGGCGACGTCCTACGCCCTCACGGCTTCGCCCGCCTTCAGCCCCGCCTGCGATGGGTTCTGCCCGAGCGAGCTCGTCCGCATCGTGTCGCGCTGCTTCCGAAGCTCGTCCGGTAGTTCCGCGTACATATGGTCGAACATCTCGCTCGCGTGCGGGGCCGGGTAGTTCAGCACCTCATCTACGATCTGCTTCACCTGCGCATCGGCCCGCTCCTGCGTCTCCGCCTGCTTCGCATCATCCCAAAGCCCCTTGCGCTCCAGGTACTTCCGCGTGCGGATCATCGGGTCCTTGGCCTTCCACGAATCCACCTCTTCGGCCTCCCGGTACCGCCTCGCATCGTCCGCCGTGGTGTGGTCCGCCAGCCGGTACGTAATGGCCTCGATCAGCGTCACCCCGCCGCCCGCCCGCGCCCGCTCGCGCGCCTCCGTCGTCGCCTTGTACACCGCGAACAGATCGTTCCCGTCCACCTGGATGCACTGCGCTCCATACGCGAGGCCCTTCTGCGCCACCGTCTCCGAGGCCATCTGCTGCTCGCGCGGCACCGAGATCGCCCACTGGTTGTTCTGGCAGAAGAAGATCAGCGGCACGTTGAAAACCGTCGCGAAGTTCATGGCCTCGTGAAAGTCGCCCTCGGAGGTCGCGCCGTCTCCGAAGTACGTGATGGCGACCCGGTCTTCCTTGCGCATCTTGAAGGCCCAGGCCACGCCGGTCGCGTGCAGCATCTGCGTCCCGATGGGGATCGCGATCGGCGTGATATGCACGCCGTCGGGGATCTGGTTGCCGCGCTCATCCCCTGCCCAGTGCAGCAGCACGTTCCGCATCGGCATGCCGTGCAGAAACAGGGCGGCGTTCTCTCGATAGCACGGGACGAGAAAGTCCACGCCCTTTCGGAGCGCAAAGCCCGACCCCAGCGCGCACGCCTCCTGCCCCTTGTTCTGCGGATAGGTGTGCATCCGCCCCGACCGCTGCAGCTTGAAGGCGATCTCATCGAGCGCGCGGCAGGCAATCATCTGCTCGTACAGGAAGACCACCTGCTCATCGGTGAGCGTGTCCTTCGCGAGCTGCTCGTCCAGAACGCCGTTCTCATCCAGAATCTGGAGATGTTCGATCTGTGCCGTGTACACCGTCCGTCTGGGCATGAACAGAGCCTCCGGGCACCGCCGCAGCGTGCCGTTGCTAGCGTAGCCGAGCGTACCAAAGATTGACGGGCGAACACGGGCGAGCAGGCGGGTTTGTTGCAACCCTGGTAGGATTTTGTGACGTACCTCACCGAAGAATGAAGAGGGTGGGGCCGGGTGGCGGAGTGGCAGGTTGGGGGAGCCGGGGCCTCGATGGATCGGCCTTGCGACGTTGGCGGATCGGCGACGGGGACAAGGGGACGGAGCAGCGATGCCCAGTTATCAGTTGATGCGCGCGGATACCGGCGGGATCGATAACCCGCTCTCGGTCGTGATCCAGGACAAGCCGGTGACGATCGGCCGGCATCCGGAGAACACGATCCCGATCAAGGACGACATGGCCTCGCGCTTCCACTGCGTGATCGAACCCGACGGCGCCGGCGGGCTGCGCCTGCGGGATCTCGGCTCCCGCAACGGCACCAAGGTGAACGGAGCCAAGGTGCTGGATAAGCCGCTCACCGCCGGCGACGTCATCAAGATCGGGTCGCACGAGTTCGCCATCCAGGCCGAGGCCACACTCAAGGAGCGCCAGGCCGATGCCCGTTCCAAGGCCCCCGCCACCGACCCCGCCTGGATGATCGACCTCAAGGAACTCATCGGCATGCTCCCCCCCAAGGGCGGCCTGGATGACCCGCTCACCATCATCGACGGCCGCGGCAAGCCAACGCCCGTTCTAGAGGGCATCACCGCGGGGCCGATGTGTTTCCGGCTGCTGCTGCTGGCGGGCAGCAAGTCGCGCGCGACGGACATCCATTGCGAGCCCAAGGGCGAATCATTCCACGTGCGCATGCGAGTCGACGGCCAGATGGTCTCGATCCTCGATATGCCCAACAGCGTGGGCGACCTGCTCTATGGGGTGATCAAGACGGCCTGCCAGTTCCCTCCCGCGAGCAAGGAGACGGTGCTGGACGGCAGCCTGTCGTCGCGCCTCAACGGCCGGCGGATCGACTACCGCATCAGCTTCACCCCGTCCATGCACGGGCAGAAACTGGTCTGCCGAATTCTCGACCAGCGCGACAGCCCGACCCGCATGTCGGATCTGGAGATGCCCCCGTACATGTACGAGCGGCTCCGCAAGATCGTGGAGCAGGACTCGGGCATGCTGCTGGTCTGCGGGCCCACCGGCTCGGGCAAGACCACGACGCTCTACAACTGCCTGCGCGAGATCGATCGCAGCCGCCGCAACGTCGTGACGATCGAAGACCCCGTCGAGTACTACATCGAGGGCGTCACACAAATTCCGATCGACGAGCGCAAGGGCAACAGCTTCGGCAGCCTGCTCCGCAGTGTGCTCCGCCAGGATCCGGACGTGATCCTTGTCGGCGAGATCCGCGATGAGGAGACCGCGAACACCGCGATGAAGGCCGCGATGACCGGCCACCTCGTCTTCTCGACAGTCCACGCCAAGGACACCATCTCGACCGTGTTCCGCCTGCTCGATCTCAAGGTCGAGAAGACGCTCATGGCCAGTTCGCTGGAGGTCATCCTCGCGCAGCGCCTCCTCCGCATCCTCTGCGACAACTGCAAAAGGGCCGTGCCCGTCACCCCCGCCCAGTCCACCCGCATGGGCCGCTACCTCGAGAACCAGAAGAACATCTACGTCGCCACCGGCTGCTCGCAGTGTCTGCGCACCGGCTATCGCGGCCGCAAGGCGCTCTTCGAGCTGCTCGACTTTAGCGACGACCTGCGCGACGTGGTCCTCGGCGACGCCAACATCCAGGCCATGAAGAAGGTCATCGAGGCCGGGCTGTTCACAACCCTCGTGCAGAGCGGGTGGCAGATGGTCGCGCGCGGCACCACGACGCTTGAAGAAGTGGACCGCGTAGCCACATCGCGGTGAGGCGCGATCCTTCGAGTCCAACCGCGATCATCTCGGAGCCGCGTGCTTCAGCACGCGCGGCGAGATCGACGAGTTTCGCTGCTCGATCAAACGCCCCGGAAGCACGCTCGAAGCTCGCCCGTTCGCGCTGCCGGCTGTCTCCTGCAACCTGTCCCCTGTTCGCTGGCCGCGCCCGCTCAGGTGGTGTACTCGGCATTGATCTTCACGTACTCCGCAGACAGGTCGCACCCCATCATCCACGCCTGCCCATCGCCGTGCCCGACGGTGAGCGTCATCTCCACAGGGTCGGCGTCCATCGCGGCGCGCAGCATCGGATCGGACTTCTCGAACGTTGTCGGCACACCGTCCAGATACACCTCGGTCGTCCCGATCACGAGTGACGTCTCATTCGGATTGAACGGCACGCCGGCGTTCCCCGCCGCGGTCACGATTCGACCCCAGTTCGCGTCCTTGCCATGCACCGCGCACTTCACCAGCGGTGAATCCACAACCGCCCGGGCCATCCGCTCCGCCTCCGCGCTCGTGCGTGCCCCGCGCACGGTCACCTTGAATGTGCGAGTCGCGCCCTCGCCATCGTGTACAACCTGCTCGGCCAGATCCTGGCAGATCGACATCAGCGCCGCCTTGAAGGCGAAGTATTCCGGCGTGTCCATGTAAATCGGCCGGATCGGCGCCGCCCCGCTCGCGATCGCCACCACCGTGTCCGAGCAGCTCGGGTGCGCATCCACGCTCACCCGGTCGAAGCTCTGCCGGCTCGCGGCCTCCAGCGCGCGTTGCAGCGCCAGCCCGTGTACCGGCGCATCGGTCGTGATGAACGCCAGCATCGTCGCCTGTGTCGCGGGCGACACCGCGAAGGAGTCAAGCCTTGGCGCGATCATCCCCGACCCCTTGGCGATCGCCCCCACATGAATCTGATGCCCGAACAGCTCGATCTCGCGGTGCGCCGTCTTCGGCACCAGATCGGTCGTCATGATCGCGCGCGCGGCGGCCTCGTCTGCTTCCTCGCCGCGAGCCAGGCCCGCCACGAGCGCCGGCAGCGCCCCGACAACTTTCTCGACGGGGATGCGCCGCCCAATGACGCCCGTGGAACTGGGAAGTACCTCTTCTGGGTCGCACCGCAGACGCTCCGCCAGCGCCCCCATGCACCCCAGCGCATCCTTCACGCCCTGCTCGCCAGTCGCCGCGTTTGCCGCCCCCGAGTTGACCAGCAGCGCCCGAATCGACTTGCCCCCCTTCGCCACCCGCTCGCGCCAGGCTCGACCGATCTGGATCGGCGCCCCGACCACCGCGTTGGTCGTGAACACCGCCGCGCTCGTCCGCCCGCCCTCGATCGGGTGGCCGCGTCCTTTCACCAGGCGTGCATCGTCGCTGTCGCACACAATCAGCGCGAGGTCAGCCTTGCCGGATTTTTTCAAACCGGCGACCGTCGCGGCAGCCCGGAATCCAAGCGGACGGGTAATGGACAACTTCTGGCTCCTACAGGGCGTGAGGTCTCGACGCGGTGGCGGCCGGTGCCGGGCCCGCGATGCACGCAACTGTATCGGGATCAGGCGGTCGTTCTTGCCTCATCGCGCCGTGCGTCCCGCCGCCGCCACCAGCCTTGCAAACAGCTGTGCCCCCAGCGCCGCATCGGCCGTGCGCTCCGGGTGCCACTGCACTCCAAGGTAGAACCGGCGCGAAGGGTCGTCGATCGCTTCGATCACGCCGTCCGGCGCCTTCGCAATGATCCGCAGCCGCCCCGGGTCGGCCACGGCCTGATGATGATGGCTCGTCACCTCGCCGCGAGGTATTGAGTTGGCCGGCGCACCCTCCGGCAGCGCCACCGGTTCCACAGGATGGGTGATGTTCGCGCTGTGCGCATCGGCCGTCGCCACCGTGTCGGGGAGATGCTGATCAAGCCGCCCCCCAGCCACCAGCGCCATCATCTGCATCCCTAGGCAAACCCCCAGCACTGGTGCCTGCGGCCGCGCCGTGAGTTCTGCCAGCAGCGCCGTCTCGAACGCCTGTCGCTCCGGATGCACCGGGGTCGTCTTCGGGTGCGTCGGCTCCCCGAACGGCTCCGTCCGCGGGTCATCACCTCCAGTGAGGACGAACCCATCGCACAGCGCCAAGTACTGGGGAATCAACTCACGCATCGGCAACAAAACCACCGGAGTCCCGCCCGCCGCCGCCACCGCCGCGACGTACGCCACCGAGCACGTCGCCCGCACCCGGCCGGGCTTGGGCTCATCGAGATCGGCCGTGATCCCCACGATGGGCCGCGTGCGTTCAGGCCCCACCGCGGACGGGTCCGCTTGCGTTGGCAGTGGCCCGCCACCAGTCCGCGCATCGGTCACGCCCGCATTTGTCGCGGAGCGCCACGTCGCGGGCGATGGTGGGCGGGAGGGTGGGCGGGGCAAGGCTGTGACTCCTACGCCGGAGGGTACTCGGCGTTCCCCTTGCCCGCCGCTCCTTCCCGCCCTCGCCTCATTGCGGTGTCCACCGAACCCGCCGCTCCCGCCGCGGTAGACTCGTCATCATGTCTACTCGCACCGCGATGATCTGGCTGATCGTGGCCATCGTGCTTGGGGTCGCCGCGTTCTTCGTCCTTCGCCCCGGCGCTTCGGGCGCCGGCGGGGGGGGCGCTGAAGCCGCGAACGGATCTATCCCCATCGGCTCCCGAATCGTCGAGTTCCAGCCCGGCAAGGTTTCCCGCATCAATATCACCGCGGGCGGCCAGACCGATGTGCTCACGCGTGAGGCCGCTAGCGGCGCCTGGATGCTCCAGGTCGGGGGCTCCAAACCCAGCGCCTCACAGTGGCGCCTCGACTCATCCCGCGTTCCCGGCTTCCTCGCCCGCCTCGCCGATACGCCCGCGATCGGCGCCGCCGATTCCAAAATGGAGCTAGGCGATCGACCCTCTGTCATCGAAATCATCATCCCCGGTGAGGCAACGCACGAGATCCGTCTCGCCCAGCGCACGCTCGGCGGCACCGGCCTCGTCGAGGTTCATTCCCACCCCGACGGAGGCACCGGCACAACCACCAGACGCGCCGTCATCGACGACGGCCTCCACAGCGTCGTCCTTAGCCCCGGGCCCCGCGGCTGGCGCGATGGCGCTGCCTTCCCCGGCGGCGTGATGGACGCCGCCCGCATCATCCGACAGTCGCGCGATGGCTCCCTTGTCCTCGCCAAGCACGACAACCGCTGGTTCGTGCAGGAGCCCATCGCCACGCCCGCAGACCCCGAGCGCATCCTCAAGCTCCTCACCGCCCTCGAGTCCCTGCGCATCTCCGATTACCTCGATGAGTCCGAGCCCGACGCCGCCTTGACGGGCCTCGAGAATCCCCTCGCCCGCATCACCATTGAAAGAGACATCCGGTCCGCTCCCGCCGGCTCGGCCGACACCTCGATTGACACCGATCGCCGCGAGGTCATCATCGGCGGCCCCGCCGATCAGTCCGGCCGCCGACTCTTCACCGCCCTCGGCGCCAGCGGCTCCATCGTCATCATCGACGCGGCGGGCCTCGCCGAGGTCTCCGCACGCGCCACCGACTACGTCGCTGGCCCCGCCATCGTCTCCGCCCCCGCGGATATCGGCGAAGTCTCGCTCGCCAGCGGCGCCGGCGGTGAACGCCTCGCCCACTACAAGCGAACCGCTGCCGGTTGGGCAGCGGTTGACGCCGCCGGCCGGGAGTCCGTGCTCGCCGGCCCCGACGCCTCCGCCATCGCCGACGCCCTCACCTTCCTAAGTGGCTTCAAGGCCTCCGCCGTCACCACCGACGCCCCCGCCGGCCATGCCGCCGCGGCACTCATCTCCCTCCAATCACCCAGCGGTCAACCCATGGACCAGCTCGAAATGGGCACCACCCCCGCTTCATCAGCCCAGCCCGCCATGCTCGTCATTAAGAACGGCCCCGTCTATCGCAGTTACCCGCTCGACGCCGCCCCGCGCCTCGTGCGCGAGGCCCTCGGCCCCGCCGCGGCCGCGCCTCCGCCAAGCGGCGATCCGGTCGACGTCAACAAGTAGACATCAACAAGCAGTGGTCACCAGGTCGCGATCTTTAGATCTAGACACACCGCAACGAGCGAGCGTTACCCGACTGCGGTCGCCCCGATATTCGCGCCGATATCCGTCCGGTACGTCTTCCCCTCGAACTTGATCAGCTCGCACGCCTGGTACGCGCGCCGCCGCGCCTCCTCCGCGCTCTCGCCCACGCCCACGACGTTGAGTACGCGCCCGCCCGCCGTCACGATCTCTCCACCAGACTCACGCCGCGTCCCGGCGTGGAACACCTGCACACCCTCCACCGCCGCGGCCTCCTCCAGCCCGCTGATCCGCTTCCCCTTCTCGGGCTTCTCTGGATACCCCTTGCTCGCCAGCACGACGCAGCACGACGCCTTCGGCGACCACGCGATCTGCACCTGATCCAGTTTCCGCATCCCGGTCGCCAGCATCACGCTCAGCACGTCCGCATCGAACCGCGCCATCAGCGCCTGGCACTCCGGATCGCCGAAGCGCACGTTGTACTCGAGCACCTTCGGCCCCGCGGGCGTGAACATCAGCCCGCAGTACAGCACGCCGCGGAAATCGATCCCGTCGCGCCGCATCGCATCGAGGGTCGGCACCAGGATCTCGCGCTCCACCCGCGCGGTCATCGCCTCATCAGTGACCCCGCCGGGACAGATCACACCCATCCCGCCCGTGTTCGGCCCGGTGTCGCCATCACCCAGCCGCTTGTGATCCAGGCACGGCTCCAGCACGAACATCGTGCGCCCATCCACCAGCGCCAGCAGCGACGCCTCGCGCCCCTTCAGCCGCTCCTCGATCACCACCGTGTTGCCCGCGTCCCCGAACTCGCGCTTCACCATAATCCGGTCAACCGCCTGGATCGCCTCTTCCAAGTTCGCCGGCAGGATCACGCCCTTCCCCTTTGCCAGCCCGGACGCCTTCACCACCTGCGGGCTCTCGCGGCTGGCAAGATAGTTCTTCGCGCCCTCCGCATCCGTAAACACCCGACCCTCCGCCATCGGCACCGCCGCGCCCCGCAGAAGCTGACGCGCCCAAGCCTTGTCCGCCTCCAGTTTCGCGCCGTCGCGCCCCGGCCCGAAGATCGCCCGCCCCGCCGGGTTCCCGCTCACATCCAGCGCCAGCCCGTCCGCCGCGCCCAGCGCCAGCGGTTCCTCCGGCCCGATCACCACCAGCCCGATGTCGTTCTTCGTGCAGAACCGCTGCATGAGATACGGCCGCTTCCAGTCGATCTCGGTCTCGATCGGCGACGCCAGCGCCGCGATCCCCGGGTTCTCCGGGTTCGTCGTCCACAGCTTCCCCAGCCTCGGGGACTGCTTGAGCTTCCAAGCCAGCGCGTGCTCGCGTCCGCCGCCGCCGATGAGCAGCACATTGACCTTGTCGCCGGGGGAAGTGGGGGGCTGATTTGCAGGATTCGTCGCCGCGGCCTCATGCATGGGGGCGATGGTATGGATGAGGAAGGGACAAAGGGGATTGAGGGACAACGGAACAGAGTGAAAGAGCACCAAACCATCACTCCGTACGTTGTTGCTCGGTCCCTTCGTCGCTTTGCCCCTCTTCCTCTGGACACTTCCACCGTCGCCGCCTATCGTGCCTCAATAGATTGCGGGGTAGAGCAGCCTGGTAGCTCGTCGGGCTCATAACCCGGAGGTCACTGGTTCAAATCCAGTCCCCGCTATTCCCAAAAAGCGACCCAGCCCAATCGGCTGGGTCGTGTTGTTGACGGACTGTTGAAGCGTTGAACTAACGACGCCGCAGCGAGTTCTCACCGCCAGAAGACCTCAAAGAGTGTCGGGCACACCTCAAAGTCAGTCGCGGCCGATGAGCCGGCGACCGGTCGCTCATGATTGCTCCGCCGGCTTGGCCAGCGCTTTCCTTTCCACCTCCGCGATCAGCGCCTCGCAGGCGCTGACGAGAGATGTGTGGATCGACGGCGCTGATAGCCTTGATCAATGGCTCCTCTCGAACCATCGGCGCCGCAGCGGCGTGCGTGGCGGCTCGCGTACCTGCTGACGGGCTTGAACTCCGAGGCCGCGTCGCGCCTCGCCATGCAGACCGCGCGGCCCGGGGGAGGCGGTGGTGGTGGTGCGGACCTCGCGCGGCTGGATCGCCAAGTCGTGCTCGCGGCCCGACTGTGGAGCCGGAGCGGGAAGGCCATCCGCGGTGCCGCGGCCGATCAATCGCACGAGCCACTCCGCAGCGGGGATTCGCCCGCGGCGAGCCTGCTCCGCGCCGTGCTCGCGCTCCCGCGACAGGCACTCGAGGTTTGGGTGCTCACCCGGTTGGATGAGCTGGGCGAGCTGCACGTGGCGCGGGCGATGGACTGCTCAAAGACCGCCGCGAAGGCACACCTGCGCCGGGCCGAGGCGGTGCTGTCGGAATCGAAGGTGCAGACGCCCGGTGCGCTCGCCGAGCTGCGTGCGGCGCTGGATTCGGTAGACCCTGCGCCGTGGATCACGGCCGCGGCAGAGCGACGCAGGAAGGTCAGACGCCGAAAGGCGGCGATGGGGGCGCTGGCGGTTGTGGCGCTGGGGCTCGCCGGGGCAGCGTTGGCTGGGCAGTTTCTGTGAGCGAGGGGTGCAAGCCCAAGTCGTCACCGGCGGGATGCCTGTGCCACCAGGACAGGCAATCAATACCGCGGCACGCGCGGGTCGATGTCGATCGACCACACATCGATGCCGCCGGCCATCGACTTCACGTTCGTGAAGCCGGCCTCGCGCAGCTGCTGCGTCACCGTGAGCGAACGCCGGCCGTGGTGGCAATGCACGATGATCTCGCCGGATTTTTCGCCCGCGAGCTGCTCGATCTCGTCGAGCCGCGCGCCGACCTCGTTCATCGGCACCAGGGCCGCGCCTTGGATCTTGGCGACGGCGAACTCATCGGGACGGCGCACGTCCAGCAGCAGCGGTCTCTCCGAACCACCCTTCCCTTCGGCGAGGCGCTCGCGCGCCATGCGCGGCGTGACCTCGCTGGCAGGATCGAACGATGAGCCGCGCGGAAGACCACGGGCGTCGAGCGGCGGCGGTGGTGGCGGGTTCGAGTTTGCAGGTCGCGCGCCGGTCATCTCTCTACCCCCGCGCGCTGGCCCTCGGGGACCGGCGGCGGTGGTGGTGGGGCGGGAACGGGCCGGGCGCCCTCGGTGGCGAGCTGGTCGGTGGTGAGCGTAGTTGCCGGCGCCCGCTGGTAGGCGTCGCGCGGGCTGCTCTCGGTCTCCCACGGGTGCTTGACGAGGGCGCGCGGGATGAACATCACGATGTCCAGCGCGCTGGCGAAGGGCTCGAGGATGGCCTCGCCGACCTGGTACCAGCGGCTCTTGTCGCCGGAGTTGAGGACGGCGGTGTCTTCGGTGGGGTACTCGCCGCGCTGCCGGGCCATTTCGTCGGCGACGCGGGCGTGGGAGCTGTAGGTAGGCTGGTGCTCGATCGTGTTAGGGGGGACGGCGAACATCTGGGGTTCCCAGTTGTCGCGGCTGAGGCTCGTGAGTGAGGGCTGGCTGGGTTCGGCGGGCTCGGGGTCGATGGGCGCCGGCGACAGCGCGGGAAGAACGATCTGATCGCCGATGGCGGTGTCGTGATTGAGGGGCCCGGCGCAGGCGGCGAGGGCGAGGGGGATGGCGAGGGCCGCGGCCGCGAGAGGCGAGGGGGAGTGATTCTTGAGTTCGGAATGCTGCACGGAGCTTGCTCCTGGGGACTGGGCAGTCGAAGGGTAGCGAGGGAGAGTGGGGCCGGTGGGGCGCGGCGACCAAGCGCGGGACGGCCAGTGGGCGGGTATCGGCTGCCCCGTTAGCGCTCGAAGGGATCGCCGAGCACGTCGGTCACGCGCTTCTCGGCGGCGCGGAGTTTCTCCTCGTCGCGCAGCAGCGAGGGCGAGTAGGCGTCGCGGAGCGTGCGGAGGACGAGGCGGTGCAGCGAGTCGGCGCGACGATGCTCGGTGAAGAAAGCGGATTCGCCGGCGAGGATGGCTACCGCTGTGGAGAGCTCGGTGGATGGCGGGGTGGAGAGGGGCTCCGACTCCGCGATGAACCGCTGGATGGTGGCGACAGCGCGCAGGAAGGAGAGCTGGGTGAGCCAGGGGTCGCTTGGGTCCAGGCGGTCGGGCCACTGGGCCAACAGGCCATCGATGATCGGGATCGCCTCGGCGTGGCGGTGCTCCTGCAGCAGCCAGAAGGCCAGAGCGTGCCGCCAGAGCGCCAGTTCGAACGTGTTGGCTTCGCCCGCGGCCTCGCGTTGGTTGACGTAGCTCTGGACGTTCTTGATGCGCTCGGCCCAGACGTCACGCCATTCAGGGGATGCGTCGAGGAGCTGCGGTCCCATGACGCTTTCGGCAACCGTCAGAGACGGCAACCAGTTGCTCTGGAAGCTCTTGTTTCCGGCGCTCACCATCGCTTGCGACATTCCGCGCGTCAGCGAGATCACGCGCTCGTGCCAATCATGCACCTCCTTCTCGAACTTCTGGTTCGCGGCGTAACGCTCCTTAGTGAGGCGGCGCTCGGCACGATCCGAGAGCGCCATGGCGCCGGCGCCCATGGCCGCGAGACCGAGCGCCGCGAGCACGACAAGCGCGATGGCCAGGGGCTGGCGGCGCGCCAAGAGGCTGAGCCGTCGGAAGGTCCCTGGGTTTCTCCACGCCAGGGGCTCGCTGCGCAGCCAGGTTTCAAGGTCGGTTGCGAACGCCTCGGCGGAGCCGTATCGATCGGCGGCGATTGGGGCGAGGGCGCGCCGGCATATGGCCGCAAGATCTTCGTCGATGGGTTTCCCAGCGCGGGTCATCTCCGGGGGCTCGGTTCTGGTGGGGAGTGTTTCTGCGATCTCGCGATGGGCGTGGCCGTTGGGGGCGCGCTCAGTGAGAAGGAAGAAGAGCAGGCCGCCCAGGCCGTAAACGTCGGCCGGCACGGCGAACGCGCCATCATCAAGTCGAAACTGCTCGGGCGACATGAACGCCAGGCTGCCGGCGGGGCGATCGGGCGCGCGATGCGGCGGTTCGGCCTGGTCCTCGATCCGGACCGCGAGGCCGAAGTCCGCGAGCTTCACTTCGTGGTTTGTGGCGGCCAGCACGTTGTCCGGCTTGATGTCGCAGTGGACGACGCCGACGGTGTGGGCGGCCTGCACGCCGCGCGCAATACGGGCCACCAGGCGGGCGGCCTCCGAGTCGGTCATGCGGGCCGAGTTCTGCTGCACCCATTTGTTGAGCGAGAGCCCTTCGACATACTCGGAAACAATGTAGTCCCTGCCCTCGAACTCGCCACGGTCGAGCATCCGGACGACGGCGGCGTGGTTGATCCGGCGGGCCCGCGTCGCCTCCTGGATCAGGCGCTCGTGGTGGTATCTGGCGGCGTCGCGGTGGTGGAGGAGCTTGATAGCGACCCACGCCGGGCGGCCCGAATCCGAGAGCAGTCTGTCGGCGGCGAGGTACACGGTGCCAAAGGCGCCGTAGCCCAGTTGCTCCCTCAGTTCATACCGTGGGCGGCCGTTTACAAGCGGGGGGCCGAGTTCGCAGGGGAGTGAGATGTCCAGCTTCTCGGCGGAACTGCCGATTTTCGATGTGGCAAGCAGCGCTTCGGAGAGCGCGGCGGCGGCGCGGATCGCATCCGCGAACTGCGGGTACCTCCCGATCATCTCGGCGGCGCGGGAGTCGACGGTGCCCCGCTCGGTCCGGTATCCGGCGCGGAGGGAAAACTCGATGGCGGCGTCGAGCGACACCGGCATGAGAGCAAGAGCGGGCACGGCCATGAGATAGCGGTCAAGGGTAATGGGGAGCTGGCGATCCAGGCGGCGGCGGGCGTCTGCATCGATGAGATCGGCCAGCGCCGAATCATCGCTCGAGACCGCGGGGTTGAGAGCCAGGACGCTCGCGAAGGGGATGTCCGCGCGGTCGTCGTACAGGCGGAGCAGCCGCTCCGAGAGTTCTTCAACGGAAGCGACCATCAGGCCATCTCCTGGAGGAGCGAGCCACGCAGCCGCTCGCGAAGTGTGTGCCAGCGCTGGCGGGCGGTATCGGCGGGGACGCCGAGGTGCTCGCCGATCACCTTGAGGCTGTTCCCGAGCAACCAGAGCGAGAGGAGCTGGCGATCCGCGGCGGTGGGGAGCGAGCGGAGGAGTTCATCGAGCTCGAACTCCGGTCCGTCGCTCGATCGGCGTGCGGAGCGATCGAACCGTGCGAGCATCGCCGCCGCGAGAGGAGAGTCTTCACCCTCCACCGAGCGGAGGCGCTGAGTTACGCGGACCTTGTCAATCAGCGCGGCGTCGGCCATCTTGAATACGAGCGCCCAGAGCTGGCTCTCACTGGTTGCTTCGAGCCTCCCGGCTCGGACATACAGGTCGAGGCGTCGGCTGAGGGTTGAGAGGATTTCCTGTGAGTCAAACAGACGCCTCGTTGCGGCGCTGAGCTTTCCGCGGACGCGGCGACGGATCAGCGGGCCATATTCGGACACAAAGGCCGCGACCGCCTCGCGGTCGCCGCTGCGCATTCGAGAGGCGAGGAACTCAAGAGGGGTCGGGAGTGCCTGAGGGACAGGGCGTGCCTCTGCATTGTGGCCCGGAACGGTATCGAGTTGCATCGTCGTGGCCCTCGATTCTCGCTGAAAGAAAAATCTTTAGAGGTCGCTCACACGGGCGGGGCGGCGAGCGACTGACTTGAGGCGGGATCGTGCCGGTTGGCACAGCCCCCCGCAGCAAGGAGCTCTCATGGGTACCGAGTCGCTGGTTAAGTATACATTCGCATTGAAAGAACGGCTCAAGCTGGCCCCGGCATTCGTTCTGGTGGTGTTGGCGATCAGCGGGACAATGGGATCGAGGGTTTCTGTTGCCCAAACCCCCATGCCGACCGTGGCGGCGCGCGTCGAGACAACGGGGTGGCTTGAGGGGCTACATGATCTGCTCCAGCACATTTTGTTCCTCATGCAGTGCGAAGCCCCTCCGTTGCTGACACCCGTCGGTTCCGCCACCGTGGGCATCGATGCGCTCAACGAGTGCTATGGCGTAAACGGGGTGCCGGAGTTATCGCTGATGGAGCGGATCGAGTTGTCGCTCCTCGCGCTGCAGCTCGAAGCGCACCTGCTGAGCGATCCGGGCAGGCTTACTTCCGAGCGATTCCAGGAGACGATCGAGAATCTCAAGGCGATCCAGCTCATCGCCGGTGGGAACTGATGGCCATCCAGGAGGCCGTCATGTCTAGCGGCTCAAGAGTTGAGTCGGAAGATCCCATGCCTGGTGTCCAAGTCGTTCGAAAAAACATCCAGACGATGCTGCTCGGCATCCGCCATCGGCTCATCACATTCTTCGAGGGCGCCAGTTACAGGCATGTCGCCGGCGCGACCGGCTATCACCACGAGCAAGTGCGGCGATACCTCACGACGGGCAAGCCGGCAATTGACTTTGTCGCGACTGTGAGCATCGAGTTCAATCTGTCCCTCGACTGGATCATCCACGGTCGCGGCGACCCGCCGCTTCCCCTTAGGGCTCGGCGTGAGCTTGCGATGCAGGCGTCCGAACCGCAGAATCCGCCAGAGCCGCAGCGTGAGGTTTCCAAGGGGCGCGCGAGCACATAGCTCGGGGGCGAGCGCTCAGGAGCGCGAGAGCGCGAGCGCCTGCTCGTGCAGGAGCGAGTTGCTGGCGATCGCCGAACCGTGATGCACGCCCGATCGGCCCGCGAGGTCGGTGAACATGCCGCCGGACTCGCGAACGATAGGCGCGATCGCCGCGACGTCCCATATCGAGACCGAGGGTTCGACGACGAGATCAACGCGCCCGCTGGCGAGCAAGAAGAAGGCATAGCAATCGCTCCAGCCGCGGGTGTGGGCGCACGCCAGGTCATAGCGGGCAAAGAGCTCTGGCCGGCCTGCCTTGCGGAAGTATTCCGGCGACGTGGAACAGAAGACGGCGCGATCGAGCGAGGGCGTGGTCGAAACACGTGTGGGGTGGGGATTGCCCGGTAGGGCTTTATTTGAACCGGCGAGCAGCCACGCCCCGCCGGCGCGCCGTGCGAACATGGTCTGACCGAGCGCGGGCATATGGATGACGCCGGCGACGGGCTCGCCCCTGTGCTCGAGGCCGATGAGCGTGCCATAGAGGGGCACGCCTCGGATGAACGAGGCGGTGCCGTCGATGGGGTCGAGGATCCACCGGTAGCCGCTGTCGCTGCGGAGCTCGCCGTGCTCCTCGCCGAGGACGCCGTCGTGGGGGAAGGCGTCGCGAACTCGCTCGCGGAGGAGCATCTCGGCGTCGCGGTCGGCGACGGTAACGGGGGTTCCGTCCGGCTTGAAGTCGACCTGGAGGGAGGCCGTCTCGAAGAGGCCGAGGGTGAGCGCGCCGGCCTCGTGGGCGGCGCTGAGCGCAACGTCGAGGCGGCGGTCGAGCTCGGGGAGAGGTGCGGTGGTGAAAGGCGTGTGTATTTGCGGGGGGTGGCCGCTCATGGCTCCGGGCTCGTTTCAGGGCGCTCCGGCGCCGAGCTCTCGGGCGGAGGCGCCGGGGGCGTGAGCGCCGGCGACCACTCGAGCCATTCCTGCTTGACCTCGTCCTCCATCGTGAAGCGCGTGCCGGTCGAGACGACGGGGCCGGGGCGATTCGGCGTCGCGAACGCGATGCCGCCGACGACGACCGACTCGAGCGAGCCGGTCTGCAGCGAGAAGCCGTTCATGATCCCCCAGTCAATGCCGATGCCGCTGGCGTTCCAGAAGCGGGTGTTGTCGCGCACGAGGTGGGCGTGCCCGGGCTCGATGCGCAGGACCAGTTCGACATGGCGCCCGTCGTCCGCGAGCGATGACCGTTCGATCTCGCCGACGCGCACGCCGCGATACGCGATGGGGGAACCGAGGCCGAGCGAACCGAGTCGGCTTGCCATGACGACGATTCGGAGGCCGTCGGCGGCGCGTGCGCGTTCGGGTGTGCCATCGGGCGCGTCCTCGATGCCCGTGAAGGATCGGGCGGTCGCTCCGGTGCCGGGCAGCACATCAAGCACGCGGGGTCCGAGCAGCGTGTCGAGCCCCGAGATGCGGGTGAGGCTGATCTGGGGGTGGATGATCCAGAAGCGGCTGCCCTCAACCGCCAGGCCGCGGGCATCGGACGTGAGTCGCGCCGTGACGACGACGCCGGAGAGGTCCGGCGCGAGCTTGACATCGCGGACCTCACCGGTGCGCACGCCGCGATACATCATCGGGTCGCCCTGCTTGAGGCCGTTGCCGTCCTTGAACGTGATGGTGATCTCCGGCCCGCGCTTCGCCCAGCTCTGCTGGATGAGCACCGCCGTTGCCGCGAGCGCCAGCAGCGGGACGAGCCAGACCCAGGACACGGCGCGTGAGCGGGCGACAAGGCTTGCCCTTGGCAACTCGTGCGTGTGGGCCGGTGCGGGAGGCGGCGCCGGGGTGGGGCGGGGGGGCGCGGCCAACGATGCAGCGACGCCACCTTCATTGGGTACGACAGGTCCACCGGGTTCACTCACGCTCGGGCTCCCAGAGAGTCGCGGGGTCGAAGCTCGCCGAGGCGAGCAGGCTGAGCACCACAACACCCGCGAAGGCCGCGATCCCCGGGCCAGGATGCACATCGGCCCAGTTGCCGAGCTTCACCGCGGCGACCAGCACGGCGACGAGCAGGACATCGAGCATCCCCCAGCGCCCGATCCACTCCATGAATCGGTACGCGGCGGCGCCGTGATGCGGGCGCAGACGGCCGGCGCTCAGCAGGAGCAGGGCGCCGATCTTGAGCAGGGGCACCACGATCGAGCACACAAACACGAGCAGGCCGATAGCGACCTGACCGTCGGACATGAGCTCGATCGCCCCCGACCAGACAGTGGCGACATGCGTGTGGCCCAGCTTGCTGATCTCGATGACGGGCAGGGCGACGGCGGCGGGATACAGCAGGAGCGCCGCCAGCGAAAACGCCGCGGTGCGCGTGGCGCTGGTGGAAGCGTTTGCACGGGCGATGACGCCGCGGCAACGGGCGCATCGGGCGACGTAGCCGGCGGCGTGAGGGAGCGAGAGTCGCTGCACGAGGCCGCAGCGCGTACACCCGGTAAGGGATTGCTGATCGCTCATGTCCGGTCAGTGTATTAGGAGAAAGGAGGGCTTGGGTTGCGATCAGGCGGACAGAAAGCGGTGTGGGGAGGCGTCCGCAAAGAAGGCGCACCGCCCGGTACACTGGGGCCTATGCACTCCATCTTCGCCGCGGTGGCGCTCTTCATGGCGCCGGTTCCTGCACTGGTTTCATATGCAAACACGGAGCCGCCGCGCCCTGGGCATCCGGACCGGGCGGTGCCGATCCTGCCGGCGCGGGTGGCGCGGGCGATTGATTCCAAGGATGCGCGGGCGGACGTTGACAAGCTGGTGTCGTTCGGCACGCGCCACACGCTCTCGGATACCGAGTCGGCGACGCGTGGGATCGGGGCGGCCCGCGCCTGGATCAAGGCTGAGTTCGAAGCGATCGCCGGCGCGTCGGGCGGTCGCATGGAGGTGTTCCTTGACGAGCACGAGGTGCCGCCTGACCGGGCAGGGTCGCCGGCGTCGCGCACTCCGAATGGCGCCGGGATCGTGAACGTGGTCGCGGTGCTGCGCGGCACGTCCGAGGCGGCGATGGGCAAGGGGAGCGGGCGGCGGTACTACGTGGTCGGTCACTACGACTCGCGCAACGGGGATGGCATGGACGCGGCGGGCGATGCGCCGGGCGCCAACGACGACGCCTCGGGAACGGCGGTGGTGATCGAGTGCGCGCGGGCGCTGGCGGCGCACCCGCTGGAATCCACGGTGGTGTTCATGTGTACCGCGGGCGAGGAGCAAGGCCTGTTCGGCGCGAGGCTGCACGCGGAGCAGGCCGCGGCGGACGGCCTCCCGATCCTCGGCGTGCTCAGCTGCGACATCGTGGGGGATCCGGGCGCCCCGTCACCGGAACATGCGACGCCGCACGCGCGCGGGCTGGTGCGGGTGTTCTCGGAGGGTGTGCCGCGCAATGCGGGCGCGGCGGAGATGGCGAGCATCCGGGGCCTGGCGGCGGAGAGCGATTCGCCGAGCCGCCAGCTCGCGAGGTTTGTCGCGGAGGTGGCGAAGTGGCACGACCTGCCGGTGAAGCCGACGCTGGTGTTCAGGCCCGATCGGTTTCTGCGCGGCGGGGACCACAGCGCGTTCAACGAGGCGACGCAGAAGCAGGACGTGTATCCGAGATATGCGTGGGCGGGGTGGAAGGGGTATCCGGCGGTTCGGTTCACGGAGCTGGATGAGGATTACTCGCGCCAGCACCAGAACATCGGTGAAGAGACGGGGCCGGACGGCGCCCAGAGGCGGACGGGCGATGTGCCGGAGTACGTGGATGCCGAGTATGTGGCCGATGTGGCGAGGCTGAACGCCGCGGCGCTGGTCCATCTGGCGAACGGGCCCACGCCGCCGGTGAACGTACGGATCGTGACTGCGGAGCTGACCAACTCGACAACGCTGCGCTGGGACGCGAGCCCGGAGAGCGATGTGGCCGGGTACGAGCTGGTGTGGCGGGCGACGACGGCGCCGGAGTGGGAGGGGGGCGTGGACCTGGGCATCGCCCTGCAGGCCACGGTGGACTACAACAAGGACGACTGGTTCTTCGGAGTCCGCGCGTACGACCACGAGGGGTACCGGAGCCCGGTGGTGTTCCCGGTCGCGGCGCGGGAATAGCGTCTGAATGGAACTTTCTCAGCACAGAGTTCACAGAGAGCACAGAGGAATCACAGAGATCGAACTTGCTTGATTGCCGGCCCCCTGCATCCTCTCCCCGCTCTGTGATAGCTCTGTGTTCTCCGTGTCCTCCGTGGCAGACCCGATCTGACGACTGATTGAGAACAAGCATGCAAGCATTCCGCCAGTTGCCCTTCATGGGTGTCATCCGTGTGAACAACGAGGCCGCGAAGGTCGGGTATCGCATGGGCGATCCGGCGTGGTCGAACCTCGGCCAGGGGCAGCCGGAGGTCGGTGAGATCACCGGTGCGCCGGCGCGGCTCAGCCAGATCAATCTCGAGCCCAGCGACCACGCGTACGGCCCGGTGGAGGGGCTCCCGGAACTGCGCGAGGCGGTGGCCGCGCACTACAACCGGCTGTTCCGCAAGGGGAAGGCGTCGCAGTACTCGGCGGACAACGTGGCGATCGCCGCGGGCGGACGGCTGGCGCTCTCGCGCATCGGCGCGGCTCTGGACAACATGCGGCTGGGGTACTTCACGCCGGACTACACGGCGTACGAGGACCTGCTCGTCACGTTCCACCGGCTGAATCCGAGCTGGATCGAGCTGAGCCCGCAGAATGGGTTCACGATCGACCCCGAGCAACTCGAGGCGCGCGTGCAGCGCGATGGGCTGGGGGCGCTGCTCATCAGCAACCCGTGCAACCCGACGGGCGTCGTGGTGCAGGGCGAGGAGCTGAACCGATGGGTGCAGATGGCCCGGCGTCGCAACTGCACGCTCCTGATGGACGAGTTCTACTCGCACTACATTTTCGAGGGCGGCAAGCCGGGGGCGGGGCCGGTCTCCGCCGCGGCGTACGTCGAAGATGTCAACAAGGACCCGGTGATCATCGTCGATGGGCTGACCAAGTGCTACCGGTATCCGGGATGGCGCGTGGGGTGGGTGGTGGCGCCGCGCGAGGTGATCCAGGCGCTCACGGCGGCTGGGAGCTTCCTCGACGGCGGGCCGGGACGGCCGATCCAGCGAGCCGCGATGCAGGTTCTGGAGCCGAAGCGTGCCGACCAGGAGACCGCGGCGGTGCGCACGGTGTTCGCGGAGAAGCAGCAGCTCACCGTCAGCAAGCTGAAGGAACTCGGAGTCACGTTCCCGGGTACGCCGCGCAGCACGTTCTACGCGTTCGGCGATGTCTCGAAGCTGCCGGCGCCGCTGAACACGGGCGAGGGGTTCATGCGCGAGGCGTTCAAGCACCAGGTGCTCACGGTGCCGGGGGAGTATTTCGACGTGAACCCGCACCGTTCGCGCACGGGCGTCTCGCCGCTGCAGGGGTTCGTGCGATTCAGCTTTGGCCCGCCGCGGGCGAACCTGGCGGCGGGGCTGGAGCGGCTCGGGGAGATGGTGCGGAAGCTGCGATAGCGACTTATTCCACCTCAACCACCATCGCCACGGCGTTGCCGCCGCCGAGGCAGAGCGCCGCGACACCGCGCTTGCCGCCGGTGCGACGGAGCTGGTGGATGAGGGTCGTGAGCACGCGGGCGCCGCTGGCGCCGATCGGGTGCCCGAGCGCCACGCCGCCGCCGCAGATGTTCAGCCGCTTCTCATCGATCCCCAGCGGCTTGATGTTGCTCAGCACCTGCGCCGCGAACGCCTCGTTGAGCTCGAACAGGTCGATGTCGCTCGCCTTCAGGCCCGCCTTATCGAGCACGCCCTGAATGCCTGTGACAGGGGCGTAGAAGATCTCCTTGGGCGCCACCCCCGAGGTGTGGTACGCGACGATGCGAGCGATCGGCGTGATGCCCAGTTCCTCGGCGCGGGCGAGGCTCGAGACGGCGATCGCCGCGGCACCGTCGGAGATCTGGCTCGAGTTACCGGCGGTGATCGACTCGTGTCCGGGGACGGGGCGAAGCTTGCCGAGGCCGTCGGCGGTCGAGTCCGCACGGATGCCCTCATCGGCGGAGACGCCGGGGGACTTCTTGTCCAGGCACTGCTCGCCGGTGAGCGACACGATCTCGTTCTTGAACCACCCGTTCTGCGTCGCCGCGGCGGCCCGCTGGTGGCTCTGGGCGCTGAAGCGGTCCTGCTCGGCGCGGCTGACCTCGTAGCGCTTGGCGATGTGGTCGGCGGCGTTGGTCATGCCCCAGCACTCGAAGGCGCAGCGCAGGCCGTCGAAGGCCATGTGGTCTTCCATCTGTGTGGGGCCGAACTTCACGCCCTCGCGGATGCGCGAGAAGTGGGGGGCCGCGGTCATGTTCTCGAAGCCGCCGGCGAAGACGAGGCGGTTGTCCCCGGCCTTGATCGACTGGGCGGCGAGCATGACGGCCTGGAGGCCCGAGCCGCAGACCTTGTTGATGGTGATGGCGCTGAGCGTGTCGGGGAGGCCCGCCTTGAGTCCCGCCTGGCGGGCGGGATTCTGTCCGAGCCCCGCCTGCAGCACGCACCCCATGATGCACTCGTCCACCTGTCCGTTCGCAGCGGCGTCCTTCAGTTTCGGCTGCTCGGCGAAGAGGCCCTGGATCGCATAGGCCCCGAGCTGCGGTGAGGGGACCTTGCCCAGACCGCCGAAGAACCGGCCGATCGGGGTCCGCTTGGCGGCGAGGATGACGGGGGTGTTAGCGGCGGGGAGGGAAGCCATCGGAATCTCCTACAGTCGGGCCGTGACCCGTAATCTCAGCGAACACAGAGCGGAAGGGCACTCTCCCGGCGGCGCTGCGGCGATGATGGACACCGGTTCCGCGGGCGATTCGATTCTAGCCGGAGATGCGGCCAATTCCCGCTTGACACGCGCCGATCGGGCCGATGCGCCGGGCCGCCGAGTCGTGCGCGCGATCGAGTTCGCGGCCCTGTTTCTCGGGGTTCCCGCGGCGTATGCCGCGATGGACCCTTGGCTGCGCGAGCAGCGGCTGAAGTGGACGCTGATCCCGCTGCTGGTCGTGGGTGGGGCCGTGTGCCTCACGATCCTCCTGCGTGATCCGGCGTTCGATCGTCGCCAGCTCGGTATGGGTGTCATGGCCGAGGGCGGGGTTCGCAGGCGGGCGCGGTTGTTGCGGATCGCGGGGTTGTTCCTGCTGCCGGCGGCGGGGCTGGCGGCGTACGTGATGCTGTTCGAGCCGGAGCGGCTGTTCTGGCTGCCGCGGAACAACACGCAACTGTGGCTGACGATCATGTTCGGGTACCCGCTGCTCTCGGTGTACCCGCAGGAGGTGATGTTCCGGGCGTTCATGTTCCACCGGTATCGGTCGCTGTTTCCGAGGCCGTGGATGATGATCGGGGCGAGCGCCGTGGCGTTCGGGTACGCGCACATCGTGCTGCACAACTGGGTGGCGGTGGTGATGACACTGGTCGGGGGCGCGGTGTTCGCTCGCACGTACGCCATGTCGCGATCGACGGTGCTGACGAGCGTGGAGCACGCGCTGTACGGGTGCTTCATCTTCACGATCGGGATGGGGAGCTACTTCTACGCGGGGGCGATGCGGTAGCACGCGGGGGCGTTGGACGGCGGCGCGCCCGGCCCGAACTACCATCAGGAGCTTGCCCCCGCTCGCGGTCATCATCCCGACGCACACGACGCGCCACCTGCGGCGCACGTTGCTGGGCGTGGCGCATCAGAGTCGGCGGCCCGACGCCGTGGTCGTGACGTGCGACAACGACGACGCCGAGATAGCGCTGCTTGTGGAGGCGTGCGCCGCGGAGCTCGCGCTGCTGATCACGCTGGTGCAGCGCCCGCACACGGGGGCGTTCCGGCTGGCGCAGGTGCGCAACAACGGGGTGCGGGCGCTGATGGAGGCGGGGTTCGGGGATGACTGCCGCGTGGTGTTTCTGGATGGCGACTGCTGCCCGTCGCACGGCGCAATGGAGGGGCACGAACGGGTGGGGGCGGAGGGGGGCGGGGGGGGGCGTGGCGCGGATCTGGTCATCGGGTTCCGCGTGGACCTGACGCCGGAACAGACCGAGGGCTTTGACGAGGCGGCCGTGCGCTCGGGGAAGCTCGCGGCCGAGCCGACGGCGGAGCAGTGGGAGCTGCTGCGCCGGCGCGAGCGGCGCTACAAGCGGCACCTGATCATGCGGCGGCTCGGGATCGGCAAGCCGCACAAGCCCAAGCCGCTGGGGGCGAACCACTCGGTGACACTCCGGTCCTACAAGCTCGTGAACGGGTACGACGAAGAGTTCCAGTTCTACGGGTGCGAGGACGATGATTTCGGCCGTCGGTTGTACCGCGCCGCGCGCCCCCTCCCCTACCGCGCGGCGGTGGGAATCATCGAAACCGTGGTTCTGCATCAGTGGCATCCGACGAGCGCTCCGAAGGACTGGACCGGCACAAAGGGTGCCGAACTACTCAAGGCGGATCGGCCGGCGCGAGCGCGTTACGGGCTGGACTCGCCGTTGCCGCAGGACCGGCCCGTGGTAACGAGGTTCGCGGGCGCGGCGGTGGGCACGAATCACGAGTGACGGACCCACGCAGGTCGCCGCCGTGAGCGAGGAAAAAAAGACCTGGGCGCGGGGTGGCGCGCCCAGGTCATGCTGCACGTCTGCTGTTGATGAGAGGGACGCTGCATCTACTGTCGGCGCTGATACTGGGGGATGCGGCGGCGGGGCTTGAAGGTCTCTGACACCGAGCACGCTGCAACTTTACCACCGAGATCACAGAGCACACAGAGCCTTTGATTGCTCGTACGCGCCGACTATTCGATTGTGTCGGCTGTCAGCAATCTGCTCCGGCCGTCTGTTAGCTCTGTGACTCCTCTGTGTCTGTGCTCCCCGTGTTCTCTGTGGTGACTGTGCTCTGAGCTCGCTCGAGCTACTCATCCAGTTCGTCGGTCTCCGACTCGCCCGCGGCGGGTGTGCCGGCGACTTGGGGCTTGATGACCTTGATCGCGAGCACGGCCTTGCGGATCTCAGCGGAGAGCTCGGGGTTCTCCTTGAGGAACTTCTTGGCGTTCTCGCGCCCCTGGCCGACTCGGATATCCTTGTAGCTGAACCAGGCGCCGGACTTATCAATCACGTTCGTGTCCACGGCGAGATCGACGAGGTCGCCCGATGAGGAAATGCCCTCGTCGAACATGATGTCGAACTCGGCGTCGCGGAACGGGGGGGCGACCTTGTTCTTCACGACGCGGGCGCGGGTGCGGTTGCCGACCGCGACGTCGCCCTCCTTGATGGTGCCGGTGCGGCGGATATCGATGCGGATGGAGGAGTAGAACTTCAGGGCACGGCCGCCGGGTGTGGTCTCGGGAGAGCCGAACATGACGCCGATCTTCTCGCGGATCTGGTTGATGAAGATGACGGTGCAGTTGGACCGGGCGATCACACCGGTGAGCTTGCGCATGGCCTGCGACATGAGCCGGGCCTGCAGGCCGACCTGGGCGTCGCCCATCTCGCCCTCGATCTCGGCGCGGGGGATGAGGGCCGCGACCGAGTCGATCACGATCACGTCAACGGCATTGGACCGAACGAGCAGCTCGCAGATCTCGAGGGCCTGCTCACCGGTATCGGGCTGCGAGACGAGCAGGTCGTCGATGTTCACGCCGATCTTGCGGGCCCAGGATGGGTCCAGCGCGTGCTCGGCGTCGATGAACGCGGCGACCCCGCCCTCGCGTTGCGCGGTCGCGGCGACTGAGAGGGCGAGCGTGGTCTTGCCGGAGGATTCGGGGCCGAAGATCTCGACGATGCGGCCGCGCGGGATGCCCTTGCCGCCCAGCGCGAGATCGAGGGAGAGGGCGCCGGTGCTGATGCCGGGGATGGCGAGGTAGGCCTTCTCGTCGAGGCGCATGATCGAGCCCTTGCCGAAGGCTTTCTCGATCTGCGTGAGGGCGTTGCCGAGGGCCTGGGTTTTTTCCTTGGTGACCTTGGCTGCGGCCGCGGCGGCTGCGGCCTGCGCCGCGGTGAGCGCGGCGGGCT
>JACMLW010000223.1 GCA_014379385.1 Phycisphaerales bacterium | reverse complement strand
TCGCCCGCCGCGCCGGCCGCCCCTGTCAAGAAGGTCATCGGCGACACCATCGTCCTCGTGGACGGCACATCGCTCATCGCGCCCATCCTCAAGCAGACCCCCGAGGCCATCTGGCTTGACCTCGGCTTCGAGGTCATCGAAATCCCGCTCGCCCGCGTTGAGTCCATCATGCGTGCCGAGAAGGGCGACGAAGCCGACATCGCCGCCTCGCACGATGAGCTCTACGAGACCGCCATCAACCTCGCCGAGCGTGCCCCTAAGGAACTCGCCCGCAAGTTCGGCGAGGCCGTCGTGATGGTCGCCACCCCCAGCGGCACCGGCTCCGGCTTCATTATCCACCCCGACGGCTACGCCATCACCAACGCCCACGTTGTTCAGGGCGAGACCAAGATCAAATGCACCGTCTTCGAGCAACGCGAGCGCGATTTCCGCCGCGTCACCATCGAGGATGTCGAGATCATCGCTGTCAACAACCACCTCGACATGGCCCTCATCAAGATGAAGTCCCCCGATGGCCGCCCCTTCAACACCGTGTATCTGCAGGGGTCCGAGGATCTCGCTGCTGGCCAGGACGTTTTCGCCATCGGAGCCCCGCTCGGCCTGGAGCGCACGCTCTCTCGCGGCGTCGTTTCCACCACCCAGCGCAACTTCGAGGGCATCACCTACATCCAGACCGACACGCAGATCAACCCCGGCAACTCCGGCGGCCCGCTGTTCAACGACAAGGGTGAGGTCATCGGCGTCACCAACATGGGCATCCCCTTCGGCGAGGGCCTCAACTTCGCCATTCCCGTCCGCTACGTGCGCGACTTCATCCGCAACCGCGACGCCTTCGCATACGACAAGGACAACCCCAACTCCGGCTACAACTACAACGAGCCCCCGCAGCGCACCAACTTCACGACCCCCACAATCCTTGACGACGCCACGGCCGATTCGGGCCCCGCAGCGCCGGCAACCGCAAGGCCCGCGTCGAAACCCGATACCAAGCCCGTGCCCCGCAAATAACCTGATTCTCACCCCGGCTTCAATCGAAACAGCTGTCGCCGCGCCCGCACGCTCGGATCCCAAGCGACCGCCGACCACCGGCTGCTCAATAACCCACGTACTTCCCCCAGGAACTCGACATGCGACTCTCCCTCGCTCCCCTCGCCTCGGTCCTTCTGACGGCGCTCTCACTCCCCGCCGCCCTGCTCGCCCAGGATCGCCTCACCATCGCCGACGTCGCCCCCAAGCACGCCTTCGCCGTTGTGCAGGTGACCGACATGGCCAAGACCGGCGCCGCGCTGAAGTCCTCGGCCCTTGGCGACCTTTGGGCCGAACCCTCCATCAAGGCCTTTGCGAAAGCAGCGATAGCCGAGTTCAAGGACTCCGTTGATGAATCCGAGGATGAGGCCGGCAAGGATCTGGTGGGTTCGGTCAGCGAGTTCCTGACAGGCGAGGACGGTCTCCCCCAGCCCACCGGTTCATGCGGGATGGTTCTCTTCCTCGAAAAACTCTCGCTGCCCGGCGACAACGACGCCGAGATCGACGAGCCCATCAACCGCATCCAAACCCTGCTAATCGCCGACTTCGGCGACAAGGCCGACGCCGCTCAGAAATCTCTCGATGAGTTTCTCGATGACCTCTCCGGCAAGAAGCTTGTCGTGCTCGACGAGGACGATCACGACCAGACCATGATTCACGTCGTCACTTTCCCCAAGCCCGAAGCAGTGGACGACGCGGCGAAGAACGACAACCCTCAGCAGGATGAAGCGATGGAAGATCGGGAGAACTTCGAGCCGCCCCAGGACCACTCCTGGGATTCTTGGGACACCCTGCTTATCGCCCGCGCCGGAAACTCCGTCATCCTCTGCACCCACCGTCCCACCCTCGAAGCCGCGATCGACGCCCTCGCCGATGGCGCCGGAAAGGCCCGCCGCGACAGCCTCTCCGAGGTCCCAGACTTCCGAACCGCCCTGGGCCAGCACCCCGCCGACTCGCACGCCTTCGCCGCCTTCTTCTTCAACGAAGCCATGCGATCCACGCTCGCTGAATCAATGGCCGAGGGCGCCATGATGCCGCCCGGCCTCGATGAATCCTTTGTCCTCGACACCCTCGGGCTCGGCGCCGCCAAGTCCGCCAGCGTTGCCCTGAACTTCCACGAAGGCCAGACCATCCTGGAGCAAACGCTCGCCGTCAATCTCCTCGAGCCAAAGGGCCTTCTCGAACTGGTCTCGACCCCGCTCGAGACCACCACGCCGCCGGCGTTCGTCCCCGCCGATGCCTCCAGTGTTTCGATGTGCGCTGTCCGCTTCGACAAGATCATCCCCCTCGCCCGTGCCGCCGTCGCGGCCCTCCCCGCCGAACTCCAGCAGCAGGCCGCCGGCTACATCGCCGCCGCCGAAATGACCGCTGGCCCCATCCTCGGCGCGCTCGACAACCAGATTGTCGTCGCAAGCACCATCGATCGCCCGCTCTCCGCTGATTCGCAGCACAGCGTCGTCGCGATCAAGGCGAAGGACGGAACCGCCCTGGCCACCGCAATCAACAACTTCGCCCCGGGCTTGGGCCTTGAGCTCCGAGAGTTCCAGGGTCATCAGATCTTCGAGGCGAAGCGCGAATCCCTCATCCCGATCCCTTCGATTGCCATCGGCGCCGGCTACGCCTTCATCGGCAAGACCGCCGACCTTGAGGACGCCCTCCGCCGGTCCGACCTCCCGGATGCGCCGAAACTCGCAGGCTCCAACCGATTCGAGCAGTTCCAAAGGGCCGACGTTGAGCCGGTCGTCTGGAGCTTCCAGGACACCGCCTCCACCATTGAGTGGACGATCTGGAGCCTCAGTAACGCCCAGCAGATCGCCGAGAAGCAGTTCCGCGACATGGGAATGGAGGAGGAGCAGATCAAGCAGTTGCTCGATTTCTCCGAGCAGCCGGAGTTCGTCAAGAAACTACCCCCCGCCGAGGTCTTCACCCGTCACATCGGCGACTCATATTCTGAACTCTACCCAACGCCCGACGGATTCCGCGGCCGCTCAGTGCTAGTGCGCCCCGCGAAGTGATTGACCCTCCGGCGCTGATCCGCCCCTGAACTCACGCCGCATCGCGACGTTGCTGCGTGCCAGTTCGCACCGGTGTGAACGCCTGCACAAGCAGATGAACACCGGCCGCCAGCAGCGCTGTGGCTATCACGAACCCCACCGCCCCCACGCTAAGCCGGGCAATATCCGGCAGAGCCTTGATCGAGCCCATAAAACGCCATGCGGCGAGAGCAAGCCCCATCAGCACCCCAAGGGCAATCACGCCCTTGGTCAAGTCGCCCACCGCGCCGCGACCACCCGACACGAGCGAAGCCGCGGCGGCCAGCCCCCCATATCCCAACCCAATGCTCTCCGTCGCCCCGAATACCACGTTGGCGTGCGCCACGCTGCCGCGCGCACTAACGTACCCGAGCAGCCCGGACACCGCGATCGTCCCCCCGATGCACGCGAGCCCGAGCGGCTCCGGTGGTCGCTCGAGGGAAAGGCTTGTTGCGAACGAGATCAGGCCAGAGGCCACGACCACGACACCGAACACAAGTAAGAACCAAGCCGGTTCACGCCCACCCGAAAGGGCCACCCACCCGGAATAGGAACCAACTAGCAGCGCCGTCCCGGCCAAGATGCGATCAATCAAAGATATCCACATGTGCTTCGTATCCATTGTGTAAATATCGTTCATAGCGCGGAAGGCTGAATATCGGCCAATCCCGAAAATTGTTCGCCGCCTTTTTTGCACACCTTTATGCAAGTGGGTTAGTTAGCCCATGCTGTACAAAGCGTACCGCTTCTGGTTGGCTGAAACGCCACCCAAACCGGGCAGTTATTGCCTATTTTCGAGCGTTTTTGATTATGGGTCTCGCGTCTGCCGAAGAAATGGTAGGATGGATCGCCTAGGGCAGGCTCCCTAGCACGAATTTGAGCAAGGTTCCTATTCAAGGGCTCTCTCTCGAGGTCTTGGTAGGTGGACCAGGGTGTCTCCGTCGCGGCGTGAGCGGCGCTTGCTCGTATGTGACTTTGTTTGACAGGAGATGTTTGGAATGAAGTACTCAGTTCAGACCAACAATATTGCGAGCTCCCGAACCGTCGCGCTCGCCCGTTTGGGAGCCATCGGTGCTCTTGCCCTCGGTCTAGCCGCTGGCACCGCCGGCGCGCAAGACTTCAACGACGGCGGGTTCAATCCCGGCGACTGGGCAACCGGCGAGGTCATGGATACAACCTTCCAAGGCCTCGCGACCTTCACCGTTGAGCTCCTCCCGGCTGGTGGCGTTCCCGGCGCCAACCGCGAGGTCAATCACACCCTCCTCGGATCCGGCGCGCTCATCGTCGGGCACATGCGGAACGGCGCGGTCTACGACCCCGCGACGCAGGGCGCCATCGAGTCTGTCACCACCGCCTACGACATCATGCTCACCAGCTTTACCCCTGGCCCCGGCACGAACTACGGCTTGGTGGTGCGCCAGAACAACGTTAACTACCTGCAAACCTCACCGAACCTCGCTATCAACTTCACCTGGACGCACTTCGAGACAAGCCTCGTCTTCACCAACTTCACCCGCATCGGCAACGCCGGCCCTGTCCGCCCGGACTTCTCCGCCAGCGGTGCGCCGATCCAGTTCGGGTACTACAGCTCCAACAGCTCCACCGGCGGCTGGGTGATCCGCGACAGCGCGATCGATAACTGGTCCGTGACGGTTGACACCGGAAACACCTGCTCTGCTGACATCGACGGCAACGGCACCGTCGCGTCCGCCGACATCACCGCCTTCCTCTCCAACTGGTTCGCAGACCTCGCAAACGGCACCCGCGCCGCTGACTTCAACGCCGACCAGATCGTGAGCAGCGCCGACATCACTGCATTCCTCAACGCCTGGTTCGTCCAGGTCAACGGTTGCTAAGCTGGACCGCGTAGAGAGTACCCCCTGTTCAAGAATCGATGAACGGCTGGCCCCCTTGGGTCGGCCGTTTTTTCATCGCCTTGGACCTGTGATCCAGCTGTTGGTCTTTCCCGCCCCAAGCCCTTACACTCTCATTGAAGTGAAGGCTAATAGGTCCAGATTGAGTCGCGTCTCACGGTTCAGCCCCGTGGCCCGTGCGTTCACACTCGTCGAACTCCTCGTTGTCTTCGCCATCCTGACGGTGCTGATCTCCTTCATGCTGCCCGCCGCCGCGGGCACGCTCAGGGCCGCTCGAACATTCAGGTGCCAGTCGTCGCAGCGGTCTATCGCATTTGACTTCAAGGTCTTCGCCGACGAGCGTCTGCACGGATCTCGCGGCGAGGATGCCCCGCTCGGCGACAGCCTCTTTCGACTTGAGACGTTTCAGGAATCTCAGTACCTCGTCGACGAGTTCTGGGCGTGGCCCGGTCAGAGCATCGTTCGCGTCCCCGACACCCGTGGCAACGACCCGATGCGCTGCCCCGAGGTTCGTGGCGAGCTCACGCTCCGCAGTAACTCACCGTGCTCGCAGGGGGCGGTCGATCCCCCGCAGCGCATCTCGTTTGGCTTCAACATGCGCCTGCATCGGCCCGAGGTTGTTCAGCCCGACGGCACCATCAACTTCAGCACCCCCGCTCGCTTGAGCAGCTCCATTGTTGATCTGCCCGGCATCCCGCTCTTCTGGGATGTTGATGGCGAGCTCGCCGCGACGCTCGGTGTGTCACCGACGTTTTCCGCTCCGTCGCTCGATTCCGCCGGTCCGCTCAGCGGCGACCAATATTGGTTCCCGGCGCTGCGACACGCCGGCAAATCGAACTTCGCCTTCACCGACGGCAGCGTGAAGACCTCCGCCACCCCGCTCACAGAATCGGGCTGGCGGTGGGACTACCAGTCGGGCCGCTAGCATCTCCGGATGTCGCTGCGGCGAAAGTTTGCCATCCTGCTTGTGCTTTTCGGCCTCACGGTTGCCGGGAGCATGGCCGTAGCCATCTGGACGTTCGAGGTTCTTGAGCGCGAGGTCGCCCGCCCATTCATGAGCGTCGCGAGCGTCATGGCCGACCTGGGGCAGCTCAAGCAGGGCGTCGAGAACCAGGCCGATGTCGTGCGCCAAGCCCCGCGCATCGTCGGACCCGGCGACTCCCTCGCGCGGCCTGCGCTCGACGAGGCCCGGACGTTCGACGCGGCCACCCTCCAGATCCGTCGCGGAATTGCCTCCGTGCGTCAGAACCAAGCCTCGTTTTCCCGGATAGGCAAGGGCACCTCCCGCAACATCGAGTTCAAGATCGCGGAGTTGCTCGACGTAGGCGACTCGGTGCTTGTCGGCGGAGACCAGGCCCGCAAGGAGTTTCTTGAGCTGGCCAGCGCGCTCCACGAACTCATCGAGCGCGTCGAAACGCAGATCCTTGAGGAGGCGCGCCTCACGACTAACTTCGACGACAGCGTACGGCGGCGCCTTCTTGAGATCCTCGGACTTACCTTCGCCGGCGCCTTGCTCGTCGGCGTGCTCGCTCGCCTCTTCATCAGCCGGTGGATCATGCGGCCCGTCGCAGGACTGCGCATCGCCGCGGCCAGGATCGCCTCCGGAGATTTCTCGCACCGGATCGTGGAGCCCGATACCGGTGATGAGATCGCCGCCCTCAGCCGCGAGGTGAACCACATGGCCGGCATGGTCGAGGCAATGCAGGAGGAGCGCATCGAGCGCGAGCGGCTGGCGGCCGTCGGCGAAATGGTCCGCCGGCTCGCCCACAATCTTCGCAATCCCTTGGCCGGAATCCGCGGCTTAGCGGAGCTGTCGCGCAGCGATCTTCCCCCGGGCTCGGAGACCCGTGACTACCAGGAGCGCATTATCCAGGCGGTGGACCGCTTCGAGCAGTGGCTCAAAGAACTCCTCAACGCGACCTCTCCGCAGAACATCCGGCCCGAGCCGATACGCATCGAGCCTTGGCTCCGCGGCCTCGTTCAGTCGCACGAACCGATGGCCACCACCAAAGGCGTTCATCTCGGAGCTCGGCTCGATGATTCACCCGACGAGGCCGTCATCGACCAGCGCCACCTTGAACACGCCGTCGTCGCGATCCTGTCCAACGCCATCGAGGCGACCCCCCCGGGCGGGTCGGTCCTGGTCGAATGCCGGCCGGACGGACCAACGGACTGGTCGATCCGGATATCGGACGATGGCCCGGGGGTCGCACCGGAGTTGTTGGAACGAATCTTCCGGCCATACTTCACTACGAAGAGGGATGGGAACGGCATAGGGCTTGCAGTAGCCCAGCAGGTCGTACGAGTTCACGGGGGCCAGATCGAAGTCAGCACCGCGGGCGATCGCCATGGTGGCCTTCGCCCGCAGCGCGGAGCGACCTTTCGAATCCGGCTTCCATTGCGTCCGCCGACACCGGCGGATCATGTAGCGCTCGTGGCTGGCCGATCGGAGTGCTAGGTGGCCAAAATTCTCGTCATTGAGGATGAACAGAACCTCCGGTTCACGATCCGCCGAACGCTCTCCAAGACAAAGAGTGGAGCCCACGAGGTCGTCGAGACGGGCTCGCTGCGCGAGGCCCGGGCCGCCCTCCAGCGCCAGGACTTTGATCTGGTGCTCACCGATGTCATGCTCGGGAGCGAGAACGGGCTTGACCTGGTGCGCGAGCTCCGCGTGCCGGGCAGCGGGTTTGACGGCGTTCTGGTGGTGATGACGGCGTTCGGCACCGTCGAGAGCGCTGTCGCCGCCATGCGCGAGGGCGCCGACGATTACCTCCAGAAGCCCCTATCGCTCGAGGAACTCTCGATACAAACGGACCGGTGGCTGGAGCAGCGCCGCCTCGCCCGGCGCGTGAAGCTCTACGAACGGATAGAACTCACTCGCGGAGGCGCCGAGGAGATCCTCGGCTCGAGCGAGCCGTGGCAAACGACCCTGCGGCTCGCGTCGCGACTCGCGGGGCTCCCGCTGGTTGCACCATCGACCGAAGCCGGTGGAGGACTCCCGTGCATCCTGCTCCAGGGCGAAACCGGGACCGGGAAGGGCGTGCTCGCCCGCTACATCCACGCCCGGGCCGGCGAGCTCGAGCGCGATGCCCGGCAGGGATCAAACCACGCGGCGGGGGCCGCGCCCGCCTTTGTGCATGTCAACTGTTCCGCGCTACCCGCGACCCTTGTTGAGGCCGAACTCTTCGGCCATGAGAAGGGCGCCTTCACGGATGCCCGCGAGACCAGGCCCGGCCTCTTTGAGATGGCCGACGGCGGGACGATCTTCCTCGACGAGGTAAGCGAGACGACGCTCGAGCTGCAGGCCAAACTGCTCCTGGTTGTTGAGCAGGGCCTTTTCCGGCGCGTCGGCGGGAGCAAGGAACGGACCGTCCGAGTCCGCGTGATAGCGGCGTCGAATCAGGATCTCGACCAGCGCGTCGCCGATGGCCGCTTCCGGCGTGACCTGCTCTATCGACTCAACGCGTTCACGATCAAGATCCCGAGCCTGCGCGACCGCGACGGTGATTCGGCGCTCATCGCCGAGGCACTCATCCGCAAGTTCTCCAAGCGGTACGCGCGTCCGACGATCACGCTCGGCGACGATGCCCGGCTGGCGATCCATCAGCACCGCTGGCCCGGCAATGTGCGCGAGCTCGTCAACGCGGTCCAGCGCGCGGTCATGCTGTCGGACGAGAACGTGATCGGCCCCGCGGACCTTGGGCTCGCCGCGCCAGCGCCGGTGGGCGCGCCGACGCTGGGCGCCAATCATCGGGCTACGGCACGCAGCGCGGGCCAGACCGGCGACCTCGTCTTCGACTTCGATCACGGTGTTCACAACGCCGACGAGGTCGAGAAGGCCCTCATCACACAGGCTCTTCGGCACACCACCGGCAATGTCTCGCGCGCGGCCAAGCTCATCGGGATGCAGCGGAGCAGCTTCCGCTACCGCATCGAGCGGTTCGGGCTGGAGGGCTTTGCGCAGGAGGTGGCCAAGCCATGAGCCGCCGCTCAATACTGGCGCTGCTTGCGGCCGCCGCCTGGATGCCGCCGACCGCACGGGGCGACGACACGCGTGAGTTCCCAGATGCGCCGGGCGACGCCGTGCTTCGCCGAACCGATGCCGGCAACGACGGCCCCGTTCCGCCGGATTTCGTAGCCGATCTGCTGCTCGCGCGACTAAGTTGCTGGCAGATGACGACCCCCGGCGGCGATCGTTTCAGCGGATCTACCGTCAACGGCGACGATGCGCACCTCGTCCGAATCGATCTTGTCTTCGCCGGTGTCAGCCACCCGAGCGGCCCGCTCGGGCTCGGCGGAGGCGCCTTTGACCCGATGCTCTTCGGGCCGCACCCGGTTGTCGGATTCCTCGAGCTGAACATCGATCGGGAGCGCGACACCGGCGGCGAACTGGCCGGGGCGACCAACCGGTATCTCGCCAACATCGCCAGGTTCGGCACCGTAGGAAGCAGCTCGATCGCGCCTCGTGTGGCGCTCTCCGCCGCGGCGTACGACGGGGATTTTTTCACCGACCCGCAGTACGAGCGCTCGGGTGTTGAGTTCGCGGTTGTCCTCTGTGGGTGCGAGACGCCGGTTGTCGTCACGCAGGGCGGGGACGCCGACGGGCAGTTTGAGGCGGGCGAGACCTGGATCGTGCAGGGGCGGTTCTTCCAGCGCGCCGGGGGGTATATCGGTGCCAGCGCCATGAACGGCGGCAGTGTGCCCGGCGCGTACGACCCGACCGTCCCCATGCGTGTGGCGCATGACCCCGGAACCAACCGGACGACCTTCTCCATCGTGTTCGCGCTCGACCCGGCCGGGGCCGCGGTGATCACTGGGGGAACTCAGCAGCCGCCGGACGATTCGCTGTTCAATCACGTGAGCATCCAGGAAGCGCTCATGGACCTGGTAGACGGCGCGAACGGCCTCAACGGAGGGCCGCTGTTCGGCGAGGAACTTGTCCTCACTTCCGAGTGGGCAGACGTGGACGGCGACGACCTTGCGGACATGCTGGACCCGACGGATTGGCGGGCGTCGGCGCTGTTCGGCGTTCCATACATCAGCGAAGACGACTCGCTCTACGCGTGGACCGACGTTGGCTTCGAGAACCTGCGCGGCGACCTCGACGGTGACGACATCGCCGGGGCGCTGGACCAGCAGGCAATCGAGGCGTATATCGAGTCCGAGGACGGCGGCTTCAACGATCAGGACGGCCTTGTGAACGGGAGCGTGGAGGTCCAGGACTTTGGGCTGAACTTCAGCGTGTACGACTTGACCGGGGACGGGCTGATCGGGGAGTCTGATGTCGCGTTCTACGGTGGACCCAACCCCTGCCCGACGGACTTTGATGGGAGCGGGGTGGTAAACTCGGCCGACCTGACGGCGTACCTCGCCGCGTGGTTCCATGACCTGATGACGGGGACGGTGATGGCCGATTTCAACTCAAGCGGGGTGACGAACTCGGCGGACATCACGGCGTTCCTGGCGGCGTGGTTCGGGAGTCTGGGACCGTGCTGATTTGTGACGGAGGCAGGATCGCATTTGCTCTCTCGAGAGCGGACACGGTGGCGCCATAGCACATGTCATACCATCAAACAAAAATAATAAAGCCCCCGGCGCATTGAGCGCCGGGGGCTGGAGTGTCGTGGGAACTGCTTTCGCCTGGTTAGCGGGCGAGGCGACGACGACGGGCCATCATGCCCGTGCCGAGGAGGCCGAGGCCGGCCATGCCGCCGTAGACGGAGGCGGGGACGGGGACGACGACGAGCTCAATGACGAGATCGTTGTAGTCGTAGTCGCCGCCGACGGTGTCCGCGAAGAAGAGGAGCCAAGTCTTCCGACCACCGTTGACCCCCGTGATCTCGTACGTGATCATCTGGTCGCTGGCGTTATCGGTGTCCAAAGATGAAACGCGATGCACGCCGTCGTGGGCGACGTTGTCTCGACCGAAGCGGAATGGCGAGTTAAACGTCTGCTGGTTCGTCCCGGTTACCGCGTAGCCGTTGCCGACCACATCGATCAAGGGAATGTAGTTGGTCCCGCCGATCGATCCGGTGGCGCCAGCAAAGTAGCCGAAGCTCTGGCTGAAGCCGGCGAACACGGCCCTCGATTCACTCGACACGACACCATCGGTCCACTGCTGATCATCATCGCCGCCGGCAGCGGAGCCGTTTAGAACGTCCAAGAACCCGGGGATGGTACCGCCCGCGCCGTTGTTATCGTGAGCGCGGATAGCCGAGATCGGGCCGTTGGTGAAGCCAAGACCAGCTGGGACAAAGCCACCACCATAGACAGTATTAATGATCTGGAAATGACTTTGCTCGCTCCCACTCGGGGGATTGATCACCGTAAATCCAGCGATCGCGGGGGCGCCGGCGGCCGTGATTATGGCCAAGGCGCTCAAAACTCTCGTGCTCTTCATCTTTTTCCCTTCCAAGAAGCTTCTTTTACCACGGGGAAGACACGTGCGCTCCATAGACGCGCACCCGACACTGGTCCAGCCAGTCACACACATGTGGCTGCCTGCTGCGCCGGCGCAACGATTCCCAACCCAGGCGTGGAGGCTTCGAGTCTCTCTCTCTCAGCACTCCCAGGGACCTCGCTGCCCGTGCAGCCTCGAAGTTTCGCACGGCGCAAGCCGCGGATTCAATCGAAGGCATGCCGGAAGGGTCAGTCGTGGACCCCAATGGGACCGATCACATCGTGGATCGCCCACTGGTATTAGAGGGTATACATCATCAGAAACAATCAGTCAAGACCCTGACGACCATTCAGGGGAATTTTTCGTGAATGCGCTGTTAGGGACAGGGGCGGCCAATCATGCCAGTGTTAATCCAGGTAGCATTCGGAACTTAGGCGATTTAGCGGGCAAGTGATTCTCGAGCGGATTGAAGAATCTGCCGCTGATCCTCTGGAAGATCCTGCTCGCTCCCGATTTTCAGCGCGAGACCGCTGAGCATCTGACGCGCCTCGGCCTTCTGCGAATCGTTGCCTGACGCAAGCAAACCGAGAAGCTGCACATACGAGGAGGCAAGCTGGGGATTGGCCGCGAGCGCCCGGCGGAACGCATCGATGGCAGCCGGGCGATCCTTGCGGGCTGCTTCGATCATTCCCAGGGTGTCCAAGAAGGAAGGGGATGGTGCCCTGTCGAGAGCCGATTGGACAAGCTGACGTGCCCGGTCGAGGTCGGCTGACCCCTTGCTGTTCATGAGAATGGCGTAGGCCAGGTTATTTTGGATCGCGGCAAGGTCAAACGAGGTCGCGGCGCTCGGGATAAGAAGCAATCGCTCATACATCTCGATGACGGCGGGGAAATCCACGCGGGCCTCGGCGAACTGGGCGAGCTTCCAGATTGCTTGGAGATTCTGTGGTTGAATCGCCAGGATCTGCCGGTAGGCGTCGATCGACTTCTGACTCTCTGCGTTGGCAAGTGCGGGGCTTTGTGGCCTGAGCTCGGCGGCTTTCGCTTCGTGGGCTGATGCCAGAACTCCGAGGGCGACCGTGTTCGGACCGGGGACCAGTTCTTCGGCCTTCTGGGCGCTCGCGATCGCGTCGTCAAGCTCCAACTTTGACTCCACCTGGAATGACGCGAGGAGGAGCCACGAACCCTCTGAATCCGGGCTTAGCGCCACGGCCTTCCGGAGAACGGCGATCGCTCCGGCGTGATCACCCGCGAGCTGCAAAGACGAGCCGAGGGCGTGCAGCGCGGCCAGGGGCGGCGGGTTCTGTTCCGCGAGAGGTCGCAGGATTTCGATGGCCCAAGTGAGGAGTTCGCTCCTGTCCTCCGGGAACCGTTTCGCGAGCGCGTGCCAGGAACCGCCCAGCGCGATCTTCTCTTCGGTCGAGGGGGAGGCGAGCAGCTGCTGCGCTAGCTCCACCCATGCCCGGGCGTCGCGCTGTTCGGGGACAATCGCGGCGGCGAGCGGGAGCCAGACCTGGGTGATCAAAGGTCGGTGCTGCGAGAGCAGAGGGGACAGGATCGTGTGGGCCTCGCGAGCCTTTCCATCAAGGATCAGCGCACGGGCCTGAAGTCCGAGAGTGATCATTGATTCCGGATCTGAAGGCGATTGGCGAGCGGTTTCCAGGTAGGGGCGGAGGGTTTCGATCGCTTGGCGGGGCTGGTTAAGGGTCAACTGCGATTCTGCAACTGCCAGCGCCGACTCAAGGCTGTGTGTGAGTTCCTGCCAAGCCTCGGCGGCCCCGAGCATGGCTTGGTATTCGCCCCGGCTCTGAAAGATCGCAACAGCGAGTCGCGCCGGCTCGGGCTCGGTGGGGAATGCCGCGAGGGATCGGGAGACAAGGGCCGCCGCGTCGTCAAGCCTGGGTGGCTTGAGCCGGTACAACTGTCTCACAACGAGCATTTGCACGGCCAGCTCATTGGGGAAGCGCGAGGCGAGCGCGAGCAGGGTGGCGGGATCCTCAAACTTACCCGCCGTCTTGGCTTCCTGGACGGCCCGAAGCGCCGCGGCACGCGAGGCCGTGGCGGGGTTGGTTGCGAGCAGGTCTGCGAGTGCCGTCAGGTTGGCATCGTCGCCCGGGCTGGAAGCGATGTGAACCTGCTCCTGGACAACCAGCAGTTCCGGGTCTGCGGGGAGCTGTTGAAGACCCAGGCTGATTGTGCGTGCGGCCTGCTCGTACTGCTTGCGATTGAGGTAGAACCTCGCCAAGCGGGACCAGGTTTCAGCCAGCTTGGGATTCGCCTGCGTCGCGGCGGTGTAGTGGGCGAGCGCTCCAGCGTCGTCATTGCGTCGCTCTGCGAAGCGGGCGTGGTAGATCTCGGCAGCGCCGGGCGGTAGAGAGAGGGAGTCGATCGAGGCCAACATTTGGGCCGAGCCCTCGCTGTCGTCGTGGAATGCTAGTGCATCCGCGATTCGGAAGAGCATCGATGGGTCATCGATCTTCATTGCCGCGAGGCGATGAAGCACGTCCAAAGCCAGACCGGCCTTGCCGAGATCGGTGTAGACTGCGGCAAGCCGGACAAGCAGGTCGGGCTGCACGGTCTCGCCATGGGCACCGACCATCTGCTCGAGCGGACCGACGGCGGCTTCGGCGTCGCGCTGTGCGATCAGGAGTTCAATCGCCTGGCCGCGCACGGGGAACTCGGCTGACGTGTCGTTAGCGACGGTGAGAAGCTCGGAGCGGGCTTTCTCGAAGTCCCTTTGCAGATGGAGGATACGTCCGATCTCAAGCTGGTAGGGTGCCTTGTTGGGGGCAATGGCGGCGGCGCTGCGGAGCTGCTCGAGGGCGGCGGGGATATTGGGGGAAATTCCCTGCGCGGGATCGTCCATGAGGTACGCGCGGATCAATAGCGAGCGTGCGTCGAGCAGGCCCTCGCTTTCGATCGAGATGGCGACGAGGAGTTTGATTGCCTCGTCTCGGCCCTTTGGTGAGGGCGTGGCGAGGAGCGCACGGGCTCGCGCGATCCGGGAGAGTGTGGTGGGCTTGGTCGGATCGGCGCCGGTGAGACGGGCGACGCGCTCGGAGAGCTTCTCAATGAAGGCAAGGTCAGAGGCGGCGGACCGGGAGCGAAGCGCGGCGAGCTGCATCTGCAGATGCTCGGGATGGGCGTCGGTTAGCGCCGCCCAGTTGGCTTTCGCTCCTGGATCCCCCGATGAATCGAGGTAATGGGCCATCGCGAGTGACCAAACCAACGCCTGCTCAGGGCTTGCCGACGCGGCGGCCTCATGGAGGAGCTGCTTGCCGCCGGTGGTATCGCCCTTCGTATGAAGGAGCAGCGCGCGGGTGAGAACAGAGTCGGGATTCGAGCCGGACTCGATCTCGGCGGCGGCCAAGCACTGCTCGGCCAGCCCAAGCTTTGCCGAATCGCTGATGACAGCGAGGTGGCGGAGCACGTCGGAGCGGGGCCTTGGCGCGCGGGCGAGCGCGTCGGTAATCACGCGCTGGGCGAGCTCGGGGTTATTTGCCCTGGCAGCCAGCAGCACACGGCCCGGAAGGAGCGAGTCGGCGAGCGCCGCCGTGCCGGTGGAGGAGGGCATGCTGGCGACATGAGTAGCGAGCTGCTCGAACGCATCGGAGAGCACCGCGGGCTCGTCGGGGAGGTCGTATCCGGCCTCGAGCATCGCGACTTGTGAGGTGAGCACTGCGATATTCGATGCGATGGAGTTGGGAGAGACGCGGAGCGCGAGCTGGGCGGCGCGGAAAGCCTCCTCCGGTCGCTTGTCCTTCAAGAGCGACGACGAGATGCGGACGTGCGGTAGTGCCCAGCCCGCGGAGAACGAGGACTTTGCAGCCTGTCCCCAGGCTTCGCGGGCTTCCTCGTTGCGGTCCAGGAGCGAATACGCGTCTCCTAGATACACCTTGATGACAGGCTCGCGCTGGTTGAGCTTCTCCGCGGCGCGGAGCGCATCGACTGTGGCGAGCGCATTGGCGGGTGTAAGGGACAGGGCCGGCTCGAGGGCCGCGGCCCAGGCACGGGCCCTGAAATCGGTCGTTCTTGATTTGAGCTCGTCCACAAGCGGGGCGGCCTCGGCACGGCGCCCCTGGTCATTGAGGCTGAGCACCGCGAAGGCGAACGAATCGGAGTGCGCGCCTTTCAGATCGGACTTCAGAACCCGCTCGGCCACTTCCGCGCCTCGCCCGACCTGCCAGGCGCGGCGCAGGTAGACGCGCTCCATGTCGCCATCCTTGATTCTGGCGGCGGCGTCCTCGAGGACGGCGAGTGCGTGCTCGTAGCGGCCCATGGCATCGAACGCTCCGACGACGCGGACGACGAAGCCGGGGTCGGTGTACGCGGGCTGGGAGATTCGCTGCGCCGTGCGGGGCTCGAGACCGACAATTGAGCAAACCGTGTTGTACGCGGCGCGACCGGCCGCGGGGGAGCCGTCCATCGCCACCATCGCGGCGAGCCAGGTGAAGCGGACATCGTCGGGGTGCTTGGCGGCGACCTCGCCGGCGTGCTTGGCAGCCTCTGGAATACCCGAGCTTTCGCGGAGCCAACTGGTGTACGCGGACTGCGCGTAGAAGTCGTCAGGGACTAACTCGATAATCCGCTTCGCGAGTGCCGCGAGGTCCGGATCGGGCTCGGCGTTTGGTGTGTTCTCCATCAGCGCAGCGCGAGCGGTGATCTCCTCCCGTAGGAACGGGACGTCGGCAACGGTCATATCCGCAGGGGAGCCGGGAAGGAAGTCGCTCGCGAGATCGCGAGCTTCCTGGAAGAACCCGACGGAGTTGTAATGCCCGACAAGGGCCAGCGCGGCTTCTCGATCGTTTGGCTCCAGGTCGAGGTACTGCTGGTATCCCTTGATTGCGGCGAAGATGTGCGAGGCGTTGTTCTCTTCGAGCGATTCGAGAACGTGGGCGAGCTTGAGCCACGCGTCCTTGTCGGTGGGACGGACCCTGACATACCTCGCGAGTTTGCTCCTGGCCGTGGCGAGGTCGCCGCCTTCGACTGCGGCCAGGCCCTCGGCGAGATAGCCCTTCGCGATGCGGGATTTTTGCCAGGTACGGACACCGAAGAGACCGACGGTCGCGGCGATTGCGAGGAACGCGAGAACGCCGAGGAGGAGGAGGCGGCGCGCGGTCTTGGGCTTCATTTTCATGGGCGGGTAACCCTTCTGACGAGCATGAGGACGGTTTGCCAGATGATCCACATATCCAGCCAGAACGATTGGCGCTCGACGTACTGGATATCGTACTTAATCCACTCCTGAAAATCAGCGCCCTCGGCGCGGGTGCGGCTGATCTGCCATAGCCCCGTGACACCGGGGCGAACGCTGAGGCGTGCCTCTCGCCAGGGTGGGCAGTATTGGTTCTCGCGGAACGGGCTGGGCCGGGGGCCGACGACGGACATCTCGCCGCGCAAGACGTTGATGAACTGCGGGAGTTCATCGAGCTGGAATGACCGGAGGAACGAGCCGATGCGCGTGAGGCGGGGATCCTCCTCCATGAAGAACTGGGGTCCGTCGGCCTGATTCTGAGACGCGAGCTGGGCCTTCGTGTGCTCGGCATCGTTTCGCATCGAGCGGAACTTGATGCAAGGGAACTCTTTGCCCCCCACTGTCTCGCGTCGATGCTTGAAGAAGACGGGGCGGCCATCCTCGATGATGATCGCCAGCGCGATGATGGGATAGAGCGGGAGCGTGGCCGCGAGCACCAACAACGAGAACACGACGTCGAACACCCGCTTCGGCAGACCGCTGCTTGCGGCGCGTGACGACGACCCGGGCTGCTCGGCGGGAGATGAGAGCGGCTCGAGTTCGAGCCAGTTGACTTCCTGGTGACCAACCGGTCGCTTGTCGGGATGGTCCCACATGACGGCGGGTCCGATTGCCGAAGCGCCCTGCTCGAGCTCACGCCCCGCGCCGATCCAGAGCGGTCCCTTGACGGCCTTGTCGGGAAGGACCTCGGCGGATTCGTGTGCCCATATGCCTTCTCCAACTGAGCGGATGCTCTCAACCGTGGCATCGGGCCGGCGCCATTGTCGAACAAGCTCGCGGGTGAATGCCGCGACTTCTTCGCGTCGAGTCGTGTTGAAGACCCGCCCCGGAAGCGTGGCTGCGTAGCGGGCATCCTTCTTGACGAGCTGGCGGAGACGCATCCACCCGGTGCGCGGGTCGGGTGCCGACTGCCAGATCATGGCGAGTTCGGCGTCGGAGGTGAGACCGATGCGGGCCATTCGTGGGTCTGAGCCGGGGTAGATTCGCTCGAACCGCTCGAACGACCCGTCAGGCCCGGTGACCACTCTCTCACGGTATGAATCGCGGCGATGGTCGACAAGGCGGACGGAGACCAGCGTTGGGTTCATCCAGGCTATGGGATCTAGGATCCCAGCGAGCCGGAAGAGCACGAGCGTGCGCGGATCGGCGAGCAAGAAGAGCTCAGAATCAGCGGCGAGCTCGGCCTGAG
>JACMLW010000222.1 GCA_014379385.1 Phycisphaerales bacterium | reverse complement strand
CGCCGGCGGCGGGCGGTGGCGCGGCCGCGGCCGAAGCGGCGGGCCTGGTTGCCGTGATGAGCCCGATGGTGGGCACGTTCTACACCTCGGCGAATCCCGACAGCCCCCCGTTTATTTCGGTCGGAGCGGCGGTGGGGCCGGATACCACGGTTTGCCTGATCGAAGCCATGAAGGTGTTCAACGAGATCAAGGCCGAGTGCGCCGGCACGATCGAGCGAGTGTTGGTGGAGAGCGGCACCGCCGTTGAGTTCGGGCAGAAGCTGTTTCTGGTGAGGCCGGCTTGAGAAGGCACTAGGCATCAGGCTCTCGTGCTCGCGACGGCCACCGGGCCTGAGTTCCCTAACCATTCATCGCCTTGTCTGGGCCCAGTACCCAGTGCCTCGTGCCCAGTACCTTGCTTCTCCAATGTTCACCCGAATCCTCATCGCGAATCGTGGCGAGATCGCCCTCCGAATCATCCGCGCCTGCCGCGAGCTGGGCATCGAGTCGGTCTGTGTGTACTCGACCGCCGACGCCGGCGCGCCGTACCTCAAACTCGCCGACCAGTCGATCTGCATCGGCCCCGGACCCGCCAAGGATTCGTACCTCAACATCTCCCGCATCATCTCCGCGGCGGAGGTCGCCAACGTTGACGCGATCCACCCCGGCTACGGGTTCCTCAGCGAACGGGCCGACTTCGCGCAGGTCTGCCGCGACTGCAAGATCGAGTTCATCGGCCCCTCTCCGGAGGCGATGGCGCGCCTGGGCGACAAGGTCGCCTGCAAGCGGGCCGCGAAAGAGGCGCGCGTGCCGGTGTTCCCGGGCTCCGAGGGCGCGATCGAGGACGAGGACGAGGCTGTCACGGTGGCCGCGAAGATCGGCTACCCGGTGATCATCAAGGCCTCGGCGGGCGGCGGCGGGCGGGGCATGCGCGTCTGCCACAACGAGGCGGCGCTGCGAACGAACCTGAAGAATGCCGCGCAGGAGGCCCTCGCCGCGTTCGGAAACGGCGCGGTGTTCATCGAGAAATACCTCGAGAGCGCCCGGCACATCGAGGTGCAGGTTCTGGGCGACAAGCACGGGCACGCGATCTACCTGTACGAGCGCGACTGCTCGGTGCAGCGCCGCCATCAGAAGCTCATCGAGGAGGCGCCGGCACCCGGGCTCGACTCGCGCAAGCGGGAGCAGGTGTGCGCCTCGGCGGCCCGTCTTATCAAGGACGCCAACTACGCGGGGGCGGCGACCGTCGAGTTCCTGATGGACGAGAAGCAGAACTTCTACATGCTCGAGGTGAACACGCGCGTGCAGGTGGAACACCCGGTGACGGAGATGATCACCGGGATCGATATCGTGAAGGAGATGATCAAGATCGCGGCGGGCGAGCCGCTGGCAATCAAGCAACGCGACGTGAAGGTCAACGGGCACGCGATCGAGTGCCGAATCAACGCCGAGGATCCCGGCGCGAACTTCCGGCCGAGCCCCGGCAAGCTGACCCGCTTCGAGCCTCCCGGCGGGCCGGGCGTGCGGATGGACACGCACGCGGTGACGGGGTACACGGTGCCGCCCAACTACGACTCGATGATCGGGAAACTGATCGTGCATGCCGAGGACCGCAAAGCCGCGCTGGCGCGAGCGACGCGGGCGCTGCGCGAGTTCAAGGTGGAGCCGATCAAGACGACCATCCCGCTGCACCTGCGGCTGATGGAGAACTCCAGCTTCAAGGAAGGCGGGGTGGACATCCACTTTCTGGAGCGGCTGCTGAAGTAGGCGGCCTTGGTTGCCAGGATTGTCTTCGAGCGATGCCGCGGCGGTCGGCGCGGGGGCGCCGATCGCGGGTACGCTGCGGTCATGTCGTACCGGATCATGACCTTCGACGGGGGCGGCATCGGCGGGCTCTTCACCTCCGTGGTGCTTGAACGCCTCACCGACGCGTTCCCATCGCTCATCGGCGATGTCGATCTGCTCGCGGGAACCTCGACCGGCGGCATCATCGCGCTCTGCCTCGCGGCCGGCAAGCCGCCGCGCACGCTCGTCGACCTGTATGGCACGCACGGCCCCGACATCTTCGACGATTCGTGGCTCGACAACGTGCTGGACCTGGGCACCGCCATCGGCGCGCAGTACGACAACCACAAGCTCAAGAAGCGTCTCGTCGAGTCGCTCGGGAAGCTCACGCTCGGCGAGCTCGCCAAGCACGTGCTCGTGCCCACGTTCGAGCTCCATGCCGATGCGGACGCGGCCAGCGGGCGGCCGCGCATCTGGAAGCCGACCTTTTTTCACAACTACACGGGCGACAACGGCGGCGCCTCGGAGCCGGCCGTCGATATCGCGATGCGCACCAGCGCGGCGCCCTCGTACTTCCCCAGCTATCAAGGGTTCATCGATGGCGGCGTGGTCGCGAACAACCCCGCGATGTGCGCGCTGGCGCAGGCGCTGGACCGCTCGACAGGCCGGCAGAGCCTCGACGACATCCGCCTGATCTCGTTCGGCACCGGGAACGATGCCCGGTATATCAAGGGCGAGAGCCTTGACTGGGGGTGGGGTCAGTGGGCCAAGCCGCTGGTCTCGATCATGGTCGGCGGCGTGATGGGCGTCACTGATTACCAGTGCCGCAGGCTGCTGCGCGAGTGCTACCACCGCGTCGATCGGTATCTCGACAAACCCGTGAACCTCGATGATGTGCGGCCGCGGACGCTGAAGTACTTGCGCGTTGAGGCGGCGAAGGTCGACCTCGGACCAACGGTGGAGTGGCTGCGAAAGAACTGGGCGGAGTAGACGCGGGCTACGAGCCCGTTCAAACGTGCTTGAACGCGAAGTTCGCGAAGACCGCGAAGACCGCGAAGAAAACCTAAGACCCTCGAAGCTGCTCCACCCGCCCTGCCGTCCTTCTTCTTCGCTCCCTTCGCGTTCAAGATCGAAGCATGACAGCTATCGATTCGCTGTTACTTCTTCTTCCCCCTCGACTCCATCTCGCGCTGCTTGGCCTCCAGCTGCTGCTGCATCCGGTCCATGAACGCCGACCGCTTCCGCGTCTTCTTCTTGGGCGGGTTCAGCTCCATCTTGTCCACGTGCGACCGGATGTAGCGGGTCTCCAGGATCCCCAGGATCGAGTTCGTCATCGTGTATAGCGCCAGCCCGCTGGGAACGTTGTACATGAACAGCGGGAACATCACCACCGACATGATCTTCATCATCCGCTGCTGCTGGAGCTGCTCCGGCGACATCGCCATACCGCTCGGCGGCGTCAGGTACTTCTGCTGCACATAGAACACGACACCGAGCAGCAGCGGCAGGATATTGATCGAGTCGATCGGCCCAACCATCGCCGACAGCAGCGGGATATTGAACGAACCCGGGAACGCGATGAACCGGTCCGGCTCCGCCAGGTCCGCCAGGAAGTCCCACTTGCCGCTGCTGAGCGTCTGGAACAGCCCGAAGAACGCCGGCTCGTGCCGCAGCTCGAACGTGAAGTACAGCATCGCGAACAGCGCGATCCAGATCGGCGTTTGCAGGAACATCGGCAGGCACCCGAGCGCCCCCGCGTAGTTCACCTGCTCCTCCCGCATCAGCCGACCCATCTCGGCGCGCAGCGTCTTGGGGTCGTCGCGGTACCGCTCCTGCAACTGCTTCTGCTTCGGCCCCAGCCGCTGCATCTGCTTGCCGAACCGCAGCAGATTCACCTGCGACCACTTCGTCACCGGGTGCAGGATGGTCCGCACGCACAGCACCAGCACGATGATCGCCAGCGACCAGTCGTGCAGCACATAGTCGTGCAGCAGCCCCAGGAACCACCTCAAGAACTGCGTGATCGGCTGGAACGTGCAGAACCCGCACGGCCCCCCGAAGGTGTACACCACCAGCCCGCCCAGCCCCAGGCTTTGTGCCAGTGGATCCGTGTTGATGTGCGCCTTGGTCAATGGCCCCGCGTACACCCCCATGCTCATGCTCGCCACCCGCCCCGGCTCCAGCGTCGTCAGCGGCGAGTTCAGCGTCATCACCATGCTGGGCTCAAGGCCGCCCCCCCGGATCACCACATGACGGTCGATCTTCGACACCAGCCCGAACCGCTTGTCCAATCCGCCCGGCGCGAGCTGCGGCACTGCCGCGGGATGCACCGCCATCGCGAAGTACCGGTTCGTGAGCGCCCCCCACACCAGCGTGTACCCGCTGTCCGTGCTCGTCGCGTTCGGCCACAGCGCCGCCGCCGGGTAGTTCCCCGTCGCATCCGGCTTGCCGATGACGTCCGCCCGCGGCACCAGAAACTTCCCCGAGCTCACATGCTGCTGCGTCGGATCCTGCTTCGGCGAGAGCAGGTACCCGTACCGCACCCGCCGCTTGTCGCCCCCGTACCGCACCGTCCCCATCGGCAAATCCACCGGCCCGTACTGCACCCACGAATACGTCAGCGGCGTGGGCCCGGAGTTCACAAGCTCCTGCTCCAGGTCGATGTGGAAGCTCCCCTCCTCCAGCACGTACCGGCGCCGCACCTTGAACACCTCGGTGCCACTGGCATCCACCACCGTCGCCTCGAAGCTCCCGGGCGAGGTCTCCCGCCAGATCGGCTCCCCCGCCGGCCCCGCCGCCAGGCTAATGAAGTGGTTGTCCACCACCACCCCCAGCGCCCCCATCGGCACCGCCTTCGTCACGCCCCCCGCCGTCACGCGTTCCTGCAGCCTCTCGTGCTGCGTGCGCTTGGTGTCAACGAAGTGGTTCGTCAGCTCGAGACACTCGATGCCCGCTCCCACCGGCGAGAACTCCACCAGCATCTCGTACCCGCTCGCCGGGTCAAGGCTCCCCAGCGCCGTGAAGGCCGCCGCGGCTTGCTTCGCCGCCACAAACCCCGCCGCCGCGGGTGGAGATGTCGAGACCGGTGTCGTCGAGGGGGGGGGGGCCACCACGGGCGGCGTCTCCGGCTGATCCGTACCCGCTGCGCCCGCCGCAACCTCTCCCTTCGGCTGCGCCGCGTCCGCGGCAAGTGGTGAAGGCGTCGCCTCTGCCGTTCCATCACTCGCAAGAACCACCGGCGCCGCCGGCGTCCCGCTCAGCTTCGAGTTGCTGAGCATCGCCCACACCGCCACGCCGCCCAGCACGACGACGAGCAGCAGCGGAACCAGGATGCGTACCAGAGGCGAGCTCTTTGAGCTTGAGGGATTGGGCATAATCGTTGAATAACCCCGCGTGAGATGAAGGGAGGCATTATTCACGCGCCGACCGGCGCTCGCGGCCTCAATCTACCGCTCCCCGGACCCCTTCCGCGAGTGCCATCGCCCCGTCGATTGTGTCGTACGAGGAACCCGCCCGGCCGCCCCAATCTCACCGCCCCTCGTACAACCGGTCGCCCAGCCAATCCGACAGCTGCGGGATCGCCTTGATCTTCTCCGCCGTCGCCGCGATGTCGTACGCCACGCGGATGAACTCCGCCTTGTCCGGGTGCAGGATCACATAGCTCGCGCGCGGATCAAGATCGCGCGGCTGTCCCACCGACCCGACATTCACGATCGCCTTCTCCCCCTCCACAAACCCATACACGCCCCCCGTCAGCTCCGGCGGCGGATAAAAATCCGGCTCGTCCGTGAACACCCCCGGCACGTGCGTATGCCCCACCAGGCACAGCTTCTGCACCCGCTCCAGGATCGTCGTGACCTTGTCGGGCGCCGTCACCACGTCGTCGCCAAAGATGTATTCATTAATCGGCCGGCGCGGCGAGCCATGTACCGCCATAACCGGGAACGTGCCGTCGGGCGGCGTCTCCACCACCCGCACCCGCAGCCGGTCCAGAAAGTCGTACCTCGACTTCCGCTTGGCGTCGTCCGGCTCCGCATCAAACTGCTCGCGAGTCCAGTACGCCGCGGCCTCCGCCGGCGCATTGAAGTTCGTCGGCTCGTACAGCACGCCGAAGTCGTGATTGCCCATGAGCGACCACTGGCACTTCTCGCGGATCAGGTCCACACACTCGAGCGGGTCGGGCCCGTACCCCACGATGTCCCCCAGGCTGATGATCCGCGTCACCCCGCGCGACGCGATATCCGCCAGCACCGTCTTGAGCGCGGCGGCATTTCCATGTACATCACTTATGACGGCGGTGGGCACTGTGGTGGGCCTTAGTTAAACCTTGCTCGGTCGGTACGAAACCCGATGGGCGAAGCGGCAATGCTAACGGGCGCACGCGGCGGCGACAAATCGCGACGGCCCGTCGTTTGCTCGCGTCACCCCCGCATTCCAAGCCTCCAACCGGTCGGCTTGCCGATGGCGGTCGGGCTCTGTCCGTCCCACACTCTCAGGAGCCGCGCGTTCCGCTGCGCCGGCCAGGGACGAACCACCGTATGAAGCTCAAGCCGCTCTGGATGGTCCCGCGCGATGCCGTCCTGGACTTCCTCCGCGATGATTGCTTCGTCCTCGCCGCCTCCCTCTCGTTCTTCACCCTTTTTTCCCTCGCACCGCTCCTCCTGATCGTCATTGCGCTCGCCGGGCTCGCCTTCGGAGCCGCCAACGTCGAGCGCCAGGTCGTGGGTCAGTTCAGCGGGCTCATCGGCGATCAGGGGGGCGAACTCATCCAGACCGTCATCAACAACGCCTCCAAGGGCAACCGCGGCGTCGTCGCCACCATCGTTGGCGTCGGCACGCTGCTGCTCGGCGCCACTGGCCTTTTCGGCCAGCTCAAGTCCGCGCTCAACACCGTCTGGGGCGTCAAGTCCAAGCCCGCCAAGGGCGTCCGCGCCGCGCTCCGGCTCGTCCGCGTGCGCCTCCTTTCGTTCGCGATGGTGCTTGTCGTGGCCTTCCTTCTCCTCGTATCGCTCCTGCTCAGCGCCGGGCTCGCCGCACTCGGCGAGTGGACCACCGGCCTTCTTCCGGCGCAGGAGGGCCTCCTGCGCGCCCTCAACGCCGGTGTCTCGTTCCTCATCCTCACCCTCCTCTTCGCCGCGACGTTCAAGCTCCTCCCCGACGCCAGAATCGGCTGGCGCGAGGTCTGGCTCGGCGCCGCCATCACCAGCGCCCTGTTTACTCTTGGGAAATACCTCATCGGCCTTTACCTCGGGCGCGACACGCTCGCCTCCGTCTACGGCGCCGCCGGCTCGCTCATCATCGTGCTAATGTGGGTCTACTACTCGGCGCTTATCCTGCTCCTCGGCGCCGAGTTCACGCAAATCACCGCGCACGCCATGGGCAAGGACATCACGCCCAGCCCAGAGGGCCGCCTGCGCGACGCCTGCGAGCCGGGCTCCTTCGCGCGCGACGACCCCGCGTCCTCGGTCGCTACGAGTCAGCGCGATCCCCACCCCCCCGGCCACGACACCACCCCCCCACGCCCCGGCAGCACCGTCCGCCGCCCGCCCGGCGTTCACGTGGACACGCCACGCACGGAGCAGCGCCGGTAAGCTCATCCCGCTCACATGCGCTACGACACCATCATCGTTGGCGGCGGTCCGGCCGGCCTCAGCGCCGCCCTCGTCCTCGGCCGCTGTCGCCGATCCGTGCTGGTCATCGACGCCGGCCGCCCCCGCAACTACGCCGCCCGCAACATGCACAACTACCTCTCGCGCGACGGCATCAACCCGCGCGAGCTCTTGGCGCTCGGCCACAAGGAACTGGAGTATTACGGCGTCCACATCCGCCGGGGCACCGTCACATCCGCCACCTGCGAGGGACCCGCCCAGGGGTTCTCCGTCGAGGTTGACGGCGAGTGCTGCGCCCGCTCACGCACCCTCCTCCTCGCCACCGGAGTTGTAGATGACCTCCCCAACATCCCCGGCCTCCGCGACTTCTACGGCCTCGGCGTCCACCACTGCCCCTACTGCGACGGATGGGAATACCGCGACCAGCCCATCGCCGCCTATGGCCGCGGCAAGCCCGGCCTCGGCCTCGCCCTGAGCCTCCTGACGTGGTCGCCGCATATCACCATCGTGACCGACGGCCACCCGCTCACCAAGCGCGAGCTCGCACAGGCCTTCAAGCTCAACCTCTCGGTGCGCCCCGAGAAGATCCGCAAGCTCCAGTCTGTCGTGGGCGATCCGCGCCCGGATGAAGAAGACCACGTCGACAAAGTGGAGTTCGAGTCCGGCCCGCCGCTGCACGTCCGCGCCCTCTTCTTCAACACCGACCAGGCCCAGCGCAGCAAGCTCCCTGAGACCCTCGGCTGCAAGGTCAACGAGCAGGGCGGCGTCATCCGCGACAAGCGGCAGCGCACCGGCGTCAAGGGCCTCTACCTCGCCGGCGACGCCTCGCGCGATGTGCAGTTCGTCATCGTCGCCGCGGCCGAGGGCGCGAAAGCGGGGATGGCCATCAACAGCGACCTGCAGATAGAAGATCGTGCGACCTTCAGGCCGAAGGCCTGACCGTCAGTAGCCGGTGCGTGCAGCACAGCGACACCACCGGATGCCGCGCGCTTCCTCTGCAGGCCGAAGGCCTGATCGCCAGTAGCCGGTGCGTGGAGCGCAGCGACACCACCGGACACCACGCCCTTGCCCCCCATCAGGCTGAAAGCCTGATCGTTCGTTACCTGACACCACCGGCACTTCCGCGTGCCCCTCGTTCGCCGCTGCCCTAAGCGGCAACCGGTGCTCTCGATTCCGCACGCCTCCTCCACGGACTCTTCGTTTCCACCGGGAGTGATGGCTCTAGAGGCTATCCGTAAACCGCGCAACCGGTGGTGGTCGGGGCGCGAATAGCCTTGCATGGCGATGCGATTGACGGAGGAGCAACTCGATTGGCTGGTGGCGCGCATGCCCGATGCGCCGGTGTCGTCCAAGGGCGGGCGG
>JACMLW010000221.1 GCA_014379385.1 Phycisphaerales bacterium | reverse complement strand
TTGCCGTCACGACGGGCGAGGGCATCGCCGGAGCGCTCGGCGAGTTGTCCGCGCGAGTCGGGGCGGATGTCGGCGCCGGCTCATGGCGTGGACCGGGGGAATGGGCAGCGCCGTTCGTGGGAGTCTCCGCGCGCGTTGGGCGGACCAGGTCGCGGAGCGTCGCGGCGGTGGTGGCCGGTGTGGGGACGATCGCGCCGTCGTAGACGCCGCGAGTGGCGGTGCCGACGATGAGGATGCGCGCGGCGGGCTCGATCAGGCGGACGCTGCGGATGAAGGAGGCGGCGCGGGGCCCGGGGTCGGCGTCGGGGCCGAGGACGAGCGTAACCGGTGACGGGGTCTGCTCATCGATCCGGTCCGCGAGTTCACCGAGCGCATCGATAGGCGTGCGGGCTCGTACGAGCTCGATGCCTGGGTCGAGGCGGAGCGCGGCGTCAAGGCCGGTGCGCCCGACGAGGATAACGCGCGTCTCGGCGGAGGCCGTCGCCGAACCATCGCGCGGGGCGGGGTTCATCGCTCTGCTCCGCGGCTTCGGGGGAGGTCGCCCGCAAGGAGCATGGCGAGTTCCTCGTCCGTGAGCGCGGACGAGGGCTTGGCGGGGGACGCGGATTTCTTAGGCTCGGCGACGGCACTCGGCGCGGGCACAGGTCCGTCGTACTGCGACGCCTCGAACTGACCGGCGAGACGGAGCGTGGGCCGACCGGATGCATCGAGCACAGGCTCAGGGCGGGGTAGCGCGCCCGTGGGGCGGGACCAGGCGGCGACGTCATCGTCGGTCACGGCCTGGAGTTTGGACGTTGCAGACTGGTACCACCAGCACGCCGCGTGGGGCGCGTAGCGGGTGGCGGCGCTCGCGACTTCGCCGGCTTCGGCGAGTGACGCGGGGTCGATGATCACAAGTACGAGCGGGGCGCGTGCGGCCGAGGGGACGCTGCGGGGCGTAGGCGAGGCGCTGCTGCCGTGCTCGAGCAGGCAGAGATGGGCCATGGCTTGGAAGGAATCTGCGCAGGTGATGATGCGAACGCCGCGACGATCGAGGCTTTGCCGCAGGTCGGCGGGGATTGGGGCGCCGGAGCCATGCCAGAGCACGCAACGGGTGACACCCTGCGAGTGGGGAGCCGGGGTTGGCGTGGAGGCGTGCATGGCGTGAGAGTTTATCACCGGGACGGCGAAGGCACCTCCGAAATCCCTACAAGGGTTCTAGGTTCGCGGGGTTACCCAGGTTCGCAGGTGCGGGAAGTCCGAATAACGAGTCGGCGATCCGCCGGGCGCCATCGGCGGGGTCCAGTGAGGCGTATGCGGTGGTCATGGACGCGAGCGTGTCGGGATTGGTAAGAAGGCCAGCCAGGAGCGGGCCGATGGAGGCAAGGTTGGCCGCGGGGTCGATGCAGTCTTCAGTGAGAAGACCGGCGCCCGCGGAAACGAGGGGCGCCGCATTGAACTTCTGGTGCTGGTCGCGGTGGTAGGGGTAGGGAAGAAACAGCGCGGGAACCTGATTGGCCCACGCTTCGCCGACGGAGCCGGCGCCGGAACGGGAGATCGCGAGGTCGGCCGCGCCCCACCAATCAGACATGGTCGTGACGAAGGGCGCGACGACTGAGGGTATGGACGCCGCGGCGTAGGCGGTGCGGAGGTCGTCGATTGAGGGGGAGGAGCCGTCGGTGTTCCCGCACTGATGGAGAACCTGCCAGCCTCGGAGCGCGGGGGAGGGTGCGAGGTCGAAGAGGAGACGGTTGATGGTGCGGGCACCCTGGCTTCCACCGGTGACCATGAGCGTGGAGCGATCGGGCGAAAGCCCGAGTGCGGCGCGGCAGGCGGATTTGGACGAGGTGGCGCGGGCGGCAGCGCGGACGATAGGGGGAACGGTGGTCCAGGTTTCCGCGTAGGTGGCGCTGACGGGGAGCGCGGTGAAGACCGTGTGGGCATGGCGCGCGATCCACCGGTTGGCCTTGCCTGGAACGGCGTCGAGGTTGGCGAGCGTGATAGGGATGTGCTCGGCGCGAGCCGCCTGCACGGCAGGGGCGGCGACGAAACCGCCCATGGCGACCATGTGGACAGGGCCGCTCGTTCGGGCGGCGCGGATCAAGGCGCGTGTCGCGCGGATCGATGGGCCCCAGGCCGCGGCGAAGCGGACCAGGGCGCGAGGGCGAACCGAGAGCGGCGCGGCGGGGAGAATGTGAAACGGCCTGTTGTACGGCGCGAGGATGCGGGCATCGAGCGGGCGGTTCGAGCAAAGGAACAGGCAGAGAATATGGCCGCCCTGCGCCGCCGCAAGCGATTCAAGTGATTCGGCGATCGCAAGGCCCGGGAAGATGTGCCCGCCGGTACCCCCGCCGGCGAAGAGGTAGGTCGAGGTTGCTCGGGGTGCGGAGTAAGAGCGGGGCATGTGGCTCGTGCGCAAAGGAGTCTGAGGCGTGAGGCGTCACGCATGCACAGGCGGGACGCCCGTGCCACCCGTACCGCCGCTGAGCCACTGGCGAGCCTTTGCAGTGACCACGACCTCACCCGGTTCGGCGTGAGAAGTCGGGGTGAATCGCCGGGCCTGGGCGCGGTCAATCGCGACGATGAGCCCGAGTGAGGCCGCGGTGAGGATCCATCCGGTGCCGCCCGAGGAAAGAAGCGGCAGCGCGATGCCCTTGGTTGGGCCGAGGCCGGTGACCACCGCGAGGTTGATGACGGCCTGGAATCCAACCGTCGCGAGCACGCCGATGCCGAGGAGTTTGAGGAAGCGGTCGGACTCGCGGCGGACGATGACCCAGCCGCTCCAGAGCATCGTGAGGTAGAGGGCGATGACCAGGGCGGCGCCGGCGATGCCGAGCTCCTCGCAGATGATGGCGAAGAGGAAGTCGGTCTGGTCTTCGGGGAGGTATCCGAACTTCTGCAGGCCGTGACCCAGGCCGCGCCCGAAGCGCTCACCGTTGGCGACGGCAACCATGGACTGGATCATGTGGTAGCCGATGCCCTCGGGGTCTTTGTAGGGATCCAGGAAGGAAGTGAGCCGCTTGACGCGGTACTCGCTCGTGAGGATCGCGGCGACGAGGCCGAGCGCGCCGAGTGGTGCGAAGAGTCCGAAGTGCCACAGGCGGGCGCCGGCCGCCAGGAGTATCACGCAGCCGACGCAGGCGATGAGGAAGCCGGTCCCAAGATCCTCAAGCACGACAAAGCCGGCGATAAGACCGAGGGCGACGAGCGCCGGGCAGAGGCCGCGGGTAAAGGTGGGCAGGGCGCGGGTGCGCGTGGCGCCGTACCAGGCGAGGAGGGCCACGACGCCCCACTTGGCGAACTCGCTGGGCTGAAGGGTGAAGCCCTTCTTTCCGGGAGTGAGGGCGACCCAGCGGTGGGAACCGTTGACCTCCCGCCCGATGACGGGGAGGTAAACACAGGCGAGCAGTGCGAGCAGAAGGGCGACGGCCGCCCACATGTAGCGCAGGCCCAGGAGTGTTTCAGGGAGGGTGGCGCGATCGGGGAGGCGGGGGAAGGGGGGCGGGGTGCTGATCGCGGCGGCGATACGGCGGATGGGGAGGAACGCCGCGACGGCCAGGGCGAGCATGGCGGCGGCCATATAGAAGGTAGAGCGGGAGAGGAGGATGGACTCAAGGGTGATGGCGTGCTTGGGATCAATGCTCATGCCGGCGGAGTTGACCATGACGACGCCGATGGTGAGAAGGGCGATGACACAGAGGGCGACGGCATGACCGGGACGGAGCATGGGTGACTGTATCGGTGAGGTGAAACGGGTTGCTGTAGGATCGGGTGATGGAGACGAGCGACCAACAGCATGGGAGGCCCCAAGACGCGATGGAACACGACGGGCGTGGTGGGCGCCGCGCCGGCCGAAGCCGGGCGCGGCGGATCGCCCGGAGCCTGCTGCTGATCGCGGCGGTGGTGTACGGGCGCTGGTGTGGCGTCGTGTACTGGTTTCAGGACGCCCTGTTGTTCCCTGTCCCGTCGATCGTGCCGGCGGCGGGAGCGACCCGGCTGCCGGAGGGAACGGTGACGCTGGTAGAGCAGTCTGGGGGCGAGCGGGTGGAAGGGTGGGTGATCCCCGGGAAGGGTCGGTCGACCGCCAGCCCCGGAACGACGGTGGTCTTTTTCCACGGGAACGGCGAGATCATCGACTACATCTTGCCCGAGCCGCGGTATCTCACGGAGCGGGGTGTGAGCGTGCTGTTGATCGAGTACCGCGGCTATGGGCGGAGCACGGGGCGGCCATCGCAGAAGGGGATCGTGGCGGATTCGGCGGCGATGTCGCGCAGCTCGTGCGAGTGCCGGGTGTCGATCCGGCGAGGGTCGTGTATTACGGTCGGTCGCTGGGCGGCGGGGTGGCCTGCGCGGTGGCCGCGAAGCGGGCCCCCGCGGCAATGATCCTGCAATCAACGTTCACCAGCGTGTCGTGCTTTGCGTGGGGATTTGGGGTGCCGCCGGTGCTGTGTGCGCACCCGTTTCGCAATGACCGGGTGTTGGAGCGGGCGATGTACCCGGTGCTCATCGTTCATGGGAGCGCCGATGAGATCATCCCGGTGAATCACGGGCGGCGCTTGCACGAACTGACGAAGGGGAGCGTGTACCACGAGCACGCTGGGGACGGTCACAACGACTTCCCGCGAGATCGCGAGCGGCACGAGCGGGAGGTGATCGAGTTTCTGGACACCAATGGGCTGCTCGAGCGAGCGGAATAGACAGCGCTTTCGAGCGACTCGCTTTAGGATCAGGATTCCGGGTTGTGGTGGTCAGGTTGAAGAGACCGGGAGCAGTGAGTCGGACTGCGAGTCGCTGGCCAGCGGCGGCGTCGGCACCTCGATCGGCAGCCACTCGAAGCGCGGCTCGAGTCCGAGCACTTCCTCAAACAGCCCGGCCTTGCGCTGCGCGCCCCAGATATCGACCGAGGGCTCGCGCGCGGCCTCGATGGTGAAGCGGATCGACGCGGGCTTCGCCGCTCCAGGCTCGGAAACCAGCCGCACACTCTGCACGTGCTGCATGTGGGTGCGGTCCAGGCCGTCGGCGATGCGCAGGATGCCCGAGAGCGAGCGCACGAGGCGGCGGTCGTCTTTGGATAGCATGGCGAAGCCGCGATGCTTGAGGCGCGGCTCGGCGCGCCGGTGGTAGCGGGCGACGTTGGCGATGATGTGGACCTCGCGCGGGGAGAGGCCGGGCAGGTCGCTGTGGACGATCAGGTGGTAGCTGTGCTTGTGATGGCCGGAGTAGTTGATGAGGTACCCGACGTCATGCACAATCGCCGCGGCCTCGAGCAGCGTGCGAGCCCGATCGGAGAAGGCCTCGTCACCGGCAAGGGGGGAGGGGGGGGAGGGGAGCTGGGCGAGCTGGTCGAAGATGGAGACGGCGAGGGCGGCGACGTGGGTGCAGTGGCGGTGCTCGTAACCGCAGGCCCGGGCGAAGCGCCGGACGGACCGCAAGGGATGCACACGCTCGGCCGCGCCCCTACCACCCACGGGATATTCGCCTTCGTGGGCGGAGCCGGATGACACACCCGCGAGCTCCTCGGACATGGATCGGAGCAGACCATCGCGGATGCCGCCCTCGTGGCAACGAAGGCTCTTGGCGTCGAGTCGCTTCATCAACCCGTCCACAATGCAGAGCCCCGCGACAATGATGTCGGCACGCTCGGAGGGCAGGCCGGGGACACGGGCGCGGTCGCGCATCGACATCTTGCGGAGATAGTCAAGCAGGTGGCGCGCCTGCCAGCGGCGCAGCTCATACCCCTGGATAGAACCGGCAAAGAGGCCGTCAGCCGCGGCACCCATCTCACTGTGAATGGCGATGTTGCCCAGAGTGGTGAACGTGCCGCCGGTCCCGATGAAGAGCTGCGGGAGAATGGGCGGTGTGCCGATGTGGCGCTTGAGTTCGCGCCGGATGTCGGTCTCGAGCTGCTCGTAGTTCTCGCCCGCCGACAGCTCACCCCCGCCGTAGCGCTCGGTGAGGCGGACGGCGCCCAGGGGGATGGTGTAGATGCGCTCGACCACGCCCGAGGAACTTAGGATGACCTCGGTGCTGCCGCCGCCGATATCAACGACGGCCGCGGTGGTCGAGCTGAGGTCAAAGGCGTGCGAGGCGCTGCGGTGGGCGAGGCGGGCTTCTTCCTCGGCGGTGATGACCTGGAGGTCGAGGCCGGAGCGTTCGCGGACGAGCGCTACGAACGGCTCGGCGTTGGTGGAATCGCGCACGGCGGCGGTGCCGACCAGGCGCAGGGTGCTGACACCGTACCCCTCGGCGATTCGGCGCATGCGGTCGATGGTCACGGCCGCGAGCTCCATGCGGTCGGGAGCGAGCTCGCCGGATTGGTCGAGGCCCGTGCCGAGGCGGGTCATCTCGCGCTCGTCGTCGAGCACGCGGTACTCGCCATCGGGCGTGGCCTCGGCGACGATGAGGCGGATGCTATTAGTGCCCACGTCGATCGCGGCGAGACGGGGCTGGGCGTGGCGCGCCGCACCGTTCTGGATGAGCGGAGTGTGCGCAGTCGTCAGAGCCGTTGAGCCATTCGAGCTTGCCGGGGTGCGCCGGAGATTCTCCGATCCGCCGTGACGGGCGCCGGGCATGGCCTCGTGTGAATCAGACGGTCGCGGCTCTGCCTGTGAGACTGAATCGATGAGGCGAGCGAGCGTGCGGACCAGGTCCGTGCGGAGGCCGCCATCGAGCAGCGAGAGAAGCTGGGCGTGGGCCTGGTCAAGATCGGCCCTGATTCGCTGTAACGTGCCCATGATCTCAGGCGACGGGGGAGACGATTCCGTTGTCGTTCCGTCGCCCGGTTCCCCGGTTGCTGCGGGGGCGAGGGTTGCGAGCGAGGTAAGCGCGTTGCTCAGGTCGTTCACGTGGCCGAGCTGGTCCTGCAGGTCGGCCATCCCCCGATGCATGGCGTTCAGCCACTCCTCGCCGAAGCAGGGCGCAAAGAGCTCGACGCCGTAACGGAGCCGCTTGGCCGCGAGGCGCAGCTCGTGCAGATGCTCGAGGTTGGTCAGGTCGGTGGCCGAACGGTCGGTAAAGTCCTGGAGCAGCGCGTGCAGCGAGGCGGAAGCCGCGGCAGAGAGCGTTCGCCCGTCGCCGGATTCCGGGTGCGACCGGCAAAGGTCGCGGATGTCGCGCTCGAGTTTGCGGGCCGCCCCAGTTCGAAGGACCGCGAGGAGGTTCTTCTCGGCGCTCGCGCGCTCGCGCTTCACCAGCTTGGTGATGTGCGATAGGGCGCCGGCGCTCGATCCCTTGTCTTCGGTACGGTGCTGAGCGAGCAGGTGGAGCAGCACGTCGCGATCGCGCACGGCGCCGGCCGCCTTGCGGGCCTTCGCGAGGTGCTTGGTTGCTCTGTCCGCGGCCGCGGGGTCAAGGTGCTCGCCAAGCAGCGAGAGCGAGGTTGAGGCGCGGCGGGTAGCGACCCGCAGGCGATGCACCGATCTTTCGCTGTGCGAGCCGTCCGCGAGACGGGCGACTAACCGGGTGGTGTCGTCCAGGCGAGCGCAGACCAACTCGAGGGCCGCGGTGCGCACGGGAGTGTCGCCATTGACGCCGCCCCCCGTCCCCTTCAATCTAGTCTCGGAGCGATCATGGCGCGACATATACGAAGTCTAATCAGCGCGACACCGGCCCCTACCCGACCAGAGTATGAAGACTCTCGGCGATCAAATACTGATTGAGGGGGGGTGAGGGGTAATGGGTGGTTGGGGGACGACTGGGACAGGTCTATTTCGCGGGCGCGGGCGTAGTTGCTGGCGCCCCGATGGGCGAAGCCGCGCCAGCCGGAGGCGGTCCGGAAGGTGCAGGGTGGGCGGAGGCCGGGAGTAGTTCAGACCTGAGGTTGTTGAACTTGAGGAACGAAAGGATGTCCTGCTCGGTGGGCCCGGAGCTTTCCCACGCGGCCTTGTAGAGCGCGGCGAGGGTCTCGGCGCCGTCGATAAGGCGCTCGGAGATGAACGCCTTGCCGGCGTCGCGCTTCAGCGTGCCGTCTCTTTCCATGATGTAGAGCGGCTCCACCTTCTGGTTCGATCGGCGGATGTGATCGAGCGTGTCGGTCCACGGGTTGGCAGGCGTCACGGTGCGAGAGTACGTCATGCCGGGGCGGAGGCTCGCGTAGGTGAACTCGTGCAGTTCCACAATCGCCGTGTCGATGTACGAGTGGAAGCCGTAGTCCTTGGTGTACCCCGCCGGGTTCTCGCCGACCCAGCCGTGGTGATGCTTTGTGGTGTGCAGAGGCTGCGCGGCGTCGCCCACGAAGTGGCTGAGCATGCCCATGTGGTGGATGACGTTGAGCCGTGCGAGCTCGAGCTGGTGGGCGCGCTCCGGCTCATTGATGGCCTCCAGCGTGCGGTAGGTCAGCAGGCTCGAGCGCACCTTGTCGTACTGCTCGGCGATCGCGTGAGGGAGGAAGCCGGGCCATTCGCTCGCGCGGGCGCCGTCCTTCGCGGCGTCATAGGGCTCAACCATTTCGGGATGGACGTGCTTCGCGATGGCCATGGCGCGCAAGTACTCGCGGCGGAGCGGCGGCACGGTGTCGAGTGAGAGACCGAACTGCGGGAGCACATCAATATCGAGGTAGTGGTCGGGATCGTTCTCGTGCTTGAGCGTGTCGGAGCGGAGGCCGCGCCAGCGGTCGGCCTCGTTGGACTGCTCGGCGATCATGTCGCGGAAGTGCTTCTCCCGGAGCCACGCCGGCGCGTCCGAGGGGAGGCCATCGAGCGCGAGGTACGTGATGGTCCGATGGCCGTGGGCCGACCACGCGAGGGCTGCCGAGGAGAACGTGGCTGCCGCGGCGAGGCCGAGGAGTGTGTTGATCAGGCGGGGCATGAGGAATGATAGGAAAGGGGGCAAGGAATGAAGCGGCAGAGCGGCAGAGTGCCGACGGGCTTGGCGAGCCTCGCACGTTTCAGAATCTGGTCATATTCGTGAGCGACTGGATCACTGAGCCACCTTGCCACGCAGCCATTCGGCTTTGTCACTACGCCATCCCCGCCCCCGCGTACCCGCCCGGAGTATTTGCCTCGACCACCAGCTGCGCGTGCTTGCGCAGGTACTCGATGACCACAGTGATCAGCGTCGCCTGGCTCCACGTCAGCGGGCTCACGCTCATCATCTGCCCGGTGTACGGGTGGTATTGCTCCGCGAGCACGCCCGAGGGCCGGGCCCGCGAGACAGTCCACTCAAGAATGGACACCGCGTCCCGGAGGTCCTCCAGCGTGCGGGCCTTCGCCACCGCGTGCTGCGCGTGCCAGAGCGTGCAGATGACCCAGGGGTTCCCGGGCACGTCCACAACGTTCTCACGCTCTACCTGATGGTAATAGTCGCGCTCGTAGCGGGCGCACCCGCCCGTCTCGGTGTTCACCCAGAGGCGAGAGCGCAGCGATTCCATCTCGGCGACCATGAGCGGATCATCCGGCTCGTAGGCGCCGAACGCCCACAGGGCGTAGTTGGCGCTGTCCCGCGTCATGTCGAGCCGGTACCCGCCGTCGTCATCGGGCGTAGCCATCCGGGCGAAGCGACCCTCCTCTGCGTTGTACATATGGCGCTTGAGCGCGCCCTTCATGCGCGCGGCGGCCTCCCCGAACGCCGCCGCCTTGTCCATCTCGCCGAAGTCGGCGGCGAACTTCGATGCCGCCTGCAGCCCGCCGATGGTCGTGGCGACGGTGAAGGTGTGGATGCCGCGACGTTCTTCCCACAGGTCCCAGCTCGGCTTGGGGAGGCCGTTGTGGTCGCGATACTCGAGCATCCACGCCGCGGGCTGCCCGATCAGCGCGTTATAGATGGGCTTGATGAACTCGACGTCGCGGAAGGTTTCGAAGTGCAGTCGCAGCGCCCACAGCACCAGCGCCGTCTCGTCCTGCTGGATAGGGAGCACCGCCTTGCCGTCGAGCAGCCACGGATGCCATGACGAGCCAAGATGCCCGGCGGGCGTGTACTTGTGCAGGAAGTACCCGTTCTTGTTGATGACCCGCGCGCAGTAGCGGAAGAAGCTGCGTGACAGCTCGCTCTGCCCCGCCAGGATGAGGGCCTGGGTGACCAGCGCGCCGTCGCGCGGCCAGCAGTACGAATAATGATCGCCCGCGAAGTGGGCCACGTCGCTGTCGTTCGCCGCGATGATCGCGCCCCGGTTATCCACCTGCGTCCGCGTGATGAGCATCGAGCGAACGAAGAGGTCGCGCACGCGGCGCGGCAGCGGCGACAGATCGAACGGCTCCTTGAGCGCCCAGAGTCGCCAGTAGGCCTCCGTCTTGGCGATCATCCGCTCCGGGCCTTTCTGCCAGATCGCTTTGTTCAGCGCTCGGATGCTCTCGTAGCTGCTGCCGCAGGCAAGCCAGGCCGTCATGCTGGTCTGGCCCCGCGCCGGCACGGTGAGGTTGAATCCGACGGTGGCGTCCACGGAGCCCTGGCTGATGGCGTTGCGCCCCAGCACGCCGTCCTCGGCGTCGCGCCAGGTCCCCTCGGCGCCGCCCACGCGCTTGGTGCCGATGGCCCAATGGTCGATGCCGCACTTGTGCTGGTCGCACCCGTTGACGAGGAAGTACGAGTCGTCCTTGTACAGCACCAGCCCGATCGACTCGGGGTCGTAGTCGGCGGTGTCGCCGACGGGTGATTCCTTGATCGAAAGGTCGAAGTGGAAGAACACCCGCACGTCGCGGGCGCGGCCCGTGAGATCCTTCACGGTCACGCGCCGGAGGTACACCGGCTCGTGGAAGTCGACCGCGTCGTTGCAGATCACCTCGAGCCCCAGGCGGTGGTTCACCAGCCGAACATCCGTCACGAGCGTGTCCGACTTGTACCGCAGCTCGCGCTCCCAGGTGTCGTCCTCGATCCACGCGAGGTGGCCGTCGGCCCACACACCGAACCGCTGCACGTTGCCGGTGGTGTGATTGAAGCGGCCGACCAGCGGGAAATAGAGATCGCGCACTCTGTACAGGTGGTCGAACGTAATCAACAGGTCGCCATTGCCAACAGGGATGTCACGCGGCATAAGTACAAACCTACCCCTATCCCCCGTACCTCAAAGCTCCGCAAGCAACCCGACTCAAGAGCGGGGTGTGGCCCGGCGTCTGGTGCGTACACATGGTGCGGCCCGCCTGATCGAGCGCCCGCAGATCATTAGCATCGGCACGTCGGGTGTCGCGTCCCAGCACACGCCGGTTATTCACGCAGGATCGCGACGCCGCCGACGAGCATTGGCCGGGGATGTCACGCCTGACCGGCGAGCATGGCGTCGGCCATGGCCGACGCGGCGGTGTCGGAAGCGGCCTGTGGCGCGGCGGTCTGGCCCATGGCGGCGATCCGAGATTTGAGATCGCCGATGTACGTGATGCGGAGCCCGAAGTTCTCACCGACCTTCACCGCCTCGCCCGTGCCGATCTGCTTGTTGTTCACAAGCAGCGCGAGCTCCTCGTCGGAGTGCTTCGGGAGCTCGATGATGGCGCCGGGGATAAGCCCGATGACCTCGCTGAGGCGCATCTGCCGCTCGCCGAGCACGACGATCAGCGGAACCTCAAGACTCATGACCGAGCGAACATCCGACGCCATGGCGGAGTTATCGGCATTCCAGGCGGGGTGCCTCAAGCCGATACAGACCGTTTCGGCAGGTTCTGCGCGAGTGTCAGCGGCCGTGATGCGTGGTCAGGCCGCCTGCGACTCCACCAGCCGCACCGCCATCAGCACGTCGCGCTGGATGGGGAACACCTTGTCAAGGCGGGTGAGCTTGAACAGGGCCTCGACGCGGTGGGCGGCGCTGACCACCGCGATGCGGCCGCCGCGGCTCTGGACGGCCGAGAGCAGCTCGACGAGAAGGCCCAGGCATGTTGAATCAAGATGCTCAACGTTCTGAAGATCGACGACAAGGTTTTTCCCTGGGCCGCGCTTGGCGACGGCCACCCGGATCTGGTGCGAGAGCTCGGCCACGCGCGGGCCGGTGAGGTCCGGCTCGATCACAGTGGCGACGAGCGTCTGGCCCAGACACTCGACGGTGACCAGCAGATCGGGGACCGGAGGAACCGGGATGCCAGGAGGCTTTCCGGATGGGTCGGCGCCATCGCCGCCGATGCCCGCCAGTTCACAGAGCTTGCGCAGGTTGAGATTCATGGAGGGTCCGCGAGCGGCCACGTGGCCAGGATGCGTGCGGCGGGGTAGGCCCCGCGTCAGCGGGAGTCGGGGTAGCGAAAGGCCGGGGTGGCCTGCTTGGGCATGGCGCGCAGCGGACGGGCCTGACCGTTGTGCGTCGGAAGCGGCAGCGGGGCGATCGCGGGCTCGACCGGTGCGACCGCGGGGATCAGCGCGGCGGTGGCCGGCATGAGGCCCCGAAGGCGGCGGGCGCGGGCATCCTCGATGTTGCGATCGAGCTTGCCGAGGATGTTCTTCACCTGGTCAAAGGTCTGCTTGGACGTGGACATTCGGGTGGACCTCCTGCGAACAGAGAGGTATCGGCCCGCAGGTGATGGGTCTTGGTGGCGACGGCGCGCCGGGGGCGCAATGGCCGGCGGTGATGCCGCCTGTAGCGACTGGCGAAGCGAGCCCCGCGCTCCGGGATCGGATAACGCGCCGCGCAGCACCACGGGCTTGACCCCGGGCGCGGGGTGGCCCAGAATCCACTCGATCCAGTCGGGGCGGTAACTCAATTGGTAGAGTGCCACCTTTGCAAGGTGGAAGTTGGGAGTTCGAGTCTCCTCCGCTCCATTGACTTGTGCTGCGGTTTCAGCGATCCCGACCGAGCAGGCCATCGATGGTCGAGTTGACCGGTGGGCCGGGCAACTCTTGCGGGTTCATGCCGCCCGGAAGGAGGGCGCCCGCGTAGAGGTTGATAATGCCGCGGTTGAGCTGAGCCAGCACAAGCTCCTCGGCGCTCAGGTCAAAGAAAACGACGGGCGAGGGCACATCAACCGCGCAGCACGCGACCGTTGGTCCGAACTTTGGGTTGTGGTAGACAAATGTCTGCGTCATCATCCCTTTTTGAGACGGGAAGACCGCGTCCGATAGGCGCTGCGGCGCAAACTGCTCCGGGCCGATCTGCGTTTCCCAGCGGAAGAACGAGGGATGCGCGTACAGCGTTCCGGTAAGTTCATATCCACTGAGCGAAACCTGCTGGCCTTGGTGGGTGTGAACTTGGTACGTCGTCGGGGCGCCCGGACAATTGGCGACCTCCGTATTTCCAAGATACCCAGTGATCGCGATTGAGTAGATTGATTGGTGCTCGAACCAGTTGCCCTCGCCCAGCGTGCCGAAGTCGAACTGCCAGGGGGTTTGGGCGGGCCATTCGGGGTAGCCAAAGACCGGCGGGCTGTCGCGGTTCTCGGAGGCGTATCCCTGCACTCCCGTTGCCATCTGGCGGATACCGGAGAGCGCTTTGACGCCCTTGGAAGCGCTCGTCCCTTGTTGCAGGAGCGGGACACCCAATGCGATGAGGACGAGGATGACGCCGATCGCGGCCATGAGCTCGACGATCGTGAATCCGCTTGACTTGCGAGCTCTGAGCAGTTCGATATCATCGTCGCCAGCATAACGCCAAACTTGGGCTTGCACAAAAGGAGGAGCAATCATGAAGTCGAGAACAGTGGTCTCCTTGGTCGGACTGGTCTTTGTCGGGGCGCCGTCGCTTGCAACCTGCCCAGAACTGACCTCGCCGACTGTGTGTTGCAGCATTATCAACTGCCCATCGTACGCGACGAGCCACTGCCGATGGGTGTACTGCGATGGATTCGACTGGCTCTTTCCCGGGCCGACCCGTATTACGAAGACGGAGGTGGCTACCTGTTGGTGCCGCGAGCGGGGCGGAAACTACGTAAACGGCGAGTGTGTGGAGAATCCGAATGGTCCGATCATCCAATCATGGATGATGGACTGTACGGCACCAACGGAGTATGGCCAATGCTCCGGCACTTGATTATTGCCTGGTTCATCTTGAGTATGTGCTGGATGTGCTCGCAACAAGCGAGCGCGCGGCTGACCATCGACAACGAAGTCCAGCGGGTCCGCCTTGCGTACTCGACTACGGGTCCGTACCAGACGGAGTTCCGGGCTTTTGTCTCCACCGATCGCGCCGTGCTTGGAACGGGCGAACCTGCTGAGTACGGCGTAGTTCGCTGCGATCCGGACCAAGGAGTCGTGGTAGACAAAACGCACCCGCTCCAGCGCCGCGCTGCCAAGTCGATTAACGGCTACGTTTTTGCTGGAGATTCAGTCTACGACATCCAAGAGCCCGCACACTTCGCCACTCGCCGGTCTCTCTCGCCGGACGTCGTTGATGTCTTGGCTTCGAGTGTTGCTCCGACTCATCTGTTTGATCGCCTGCTCTCCGATTCTTCGGAGCAGGGAGCGATCGAGCAACTCCCGTCGGGCGATACTTCGATCGTGTTCGCGTCCGGCCTCACCTACCAGATTGCCCCCGACGGCACTATCCTCAGCATCGATGACCCGCGGGTGGGCACCCGCACCGAGTTCGGCGGGTTTCAAGCGACGACCATCATGCAGGCAAGGTTTCCGCTTGAAGTTGTTGACATTATCAGCACCTCGAACGGTCCGATGTACAACCTGCGGCGATTCGATCCGCCCGTTTCGTTCGAGAAGATCGAACCGTCTGAGTTCGATTGGAAAACCTACGCGGCGGAGATGATTGACTCGAACACCCGGGAACGCATCGACGCATCCGGCAATGTGGTTGGCAAACTGGATCAGCCCTCGGCGCCACCACCAAGCCCCAATGTGAATCGTCCGGCTTCGCGTGAACCAACGGGGCGCAAAACCTATCTATTTGGTGGAGTCATAGGCGCGGCGTTGCTGGTTGTGGCCGGCGCTATCCTCGCTAAACGGCGCCTCTCTGCGCCGTGACACGAGGGTGAACCGAACCGTGACATCAAAGCAAACCGGCGGCGAGGCGCAATGGGTCGGCATCGCCACCGTGGTCATGACGCTGGTCGGCTGGTCCAGCGTCCCGCTCTTCCTCAAGCACTTCTCTCACAGCATCGACCACCTCACCAGCAACGGGTGGCGCTACGGCTTCTCCGCGCTCCTCTGGGCGCCGGTGGTTGTCGTCGCCCTGGCACGCAAAAAGCTCCCCCCCGGTGTCTGGCGCGCGGCGATCGTCCCGGCGATCTTCAACACGGTGGGACAGTTCGCGTTCGCCTGGGCACACTACAAGATCAGCCCGGGCCTGCTCTCCTTCGGCCTGCGCACGCAGATCGCGTTCGTCGCCATCGGCGCCTTCATGCTCTTCCCCTCCGAGCGACGCGTCATCCGCTCGCGCCCCTACCTCGTCGGCCTCGCCATGGTCTTCTGCGGCGCCATCGGCACGATCCTCCTCAGCGACAAAGGCCTTTCCAACGACGGCGGCGCCACCTCGTGGCTCGGCGTGGCCTTGGCGATCGGGAGCGGCGCGCTCTTCGCCGGCTACGGGCTCTCCGTGCGCAAGTGCATGCACGGCATGCATCCCGTGCTGGCCTTCGCGGTGATCTGCCAGTACACCGGCGCCGCCCTGGCCGCCATCATGTTCGCGTGGGGCCATAACGCGGGCATGGATGTCCTCCGTCTCCCAGATGGCCAGATCGCGCTTCTTCTTCTCTCGGCGGTCATCGGGATCGCCCTCGGCCACGTCGTCTACTACATCAGCATCGCGCGTCTCGGTGTCGCCGTCACCGCCGGTGTCATCCAGCTCCAGCCCTTCCTCGTCGCCGCGGCGTCGTACTTCCTCTTCCGCGAGCAGCTCAAGGCAGTTCAGTGGGTCAGCGGCGGCGTGGCGATCATCGGCGCCGGAATGATGCTCGCCATCCAGCGCCGGCTCTCGGCGCCCGGCGCGCCAGTCGTGACGCCCCAGAACGGCGATCTGCGCCTCGACGGTCTCGATCAGGACGCCGAGGCCGCCGCGACCGCCGGCCCCGAAGCGCCTCCGCCAATGGTCGCCGACGCACGCCCGCGTACCCCGCCGCTCCGCGGCGATTCGCTCCGGTAGTTTGGATCGCTCGCTCAGAGCCGCGCGGCCTGATGCCGGAGACGACTGGGTCAGTGGCGTGGCATCCAAGGAGCTACTGAAAGCCCGTTTCAACGGGCGCCCACCGCGCAGCGGCTCATAGCCTGGCCCTTTATAGGGCCAGGTGAGCGCCCCCGCTGTCTCTTGCCTTTCTGGATTGCGTCCCCAGCGCGTTTCAACGCGCTTTCGCTCCGCTCAGATCCGCAGGCTTCAGCCTGCGCGGCCTGACTCCCGTTGCCCTCAAGGATCCCGCACCACTATCGAAGCGACATGTCACTCATCTTCGCGTTCTTTGTCCCCTTCGCCCAGGGCAGCCGGCTTCCGCTGGCGCGGCGTGTGTCCTGGGCGCTACACGGTGAAGTGACCCCGGAGGGGTCGTCGTGTCGGCCGTATGCAGAGCCGCGCCCCGATGCACGCCGCCCCACCAGTTTCATCATCACCCGCACCCGCCCTGCGCAATGGCCGTGAACCACGCGCCCAGGAACGCAGTGATGTCGGCGCTGGTGGTGGCGCCTGAATCGTTGAAATCGGCGTTCGTAGTTCCGCCCGCGAGATCGGCGAACCAGGCGCTCAGGAACGACGTGATGTCGGAGCTGGTGACGGCGCCGGACTGGTTAAAATCCGCCGGGCACGCGCCCGCCCCCGCCGAGCAGATGAACGCTCGCCTGAGCCCATCCATCTCGCCCTCGCCCACGATCTGTCCGGCGCTGTTGGTGTCCGTCGCCCCGATGAGCCGGGTCCATGAGTGCCCGGGCTGAAGAAGGCCCAGAAGCGGCTCGGCCATGCCGCCCGTAGAGACCCACGCCTGTTCCTGCGTGATCGGCTCGCCTTCGGGTGGGGTGTACGCGGCGAGCACCGTGCCCACCGCGCGCCCATCATCAGAAAGCCCATGCGGGGCAACCGACAGAACGCTTGAGAAGCCGGACAAGTCGAGTGTGTTCGCCCCCTCGAGCAGCGGCGGCGACGCCGCCGGGGCCCAGATGTAGCCCATCGCGCCGGAGGAGTGGCCGCAGACCTGCCCGTGGATATTGATGTCGCCGACAACCCCCGACACGCCCAGCAGCGATGACCCCGCGGGCAGCGAGTGCGCCGGCTGCGGGAGCCACATAAACGCCGTTGGGACACCATCGATGCTCGCGTATCCGGCGATCTGTCCCGACGCATTGATCGCGGTCGCAACCCCCCACTGCGCCTGCGGTGGCGTGAGGTCGAGCATCGACCACGCGCCGGACCATTGCCAGCGGACCGCGCGCGGCAGACCGGAGGCCGGATCGGCCGCGATGCCCACGACCACACAGGAATCGGCAATATCGAGCGCCGACGTGGCCGCGCCCGGCGCAAAGCCCGGTAGCGCCGACAGGCCGCTTGGGACGCCATTGAGCAGTGGTTCAGCGGTCGGGAGCCAGATGAATGCCTGCTCCGCACCGCCCGGCTGGGCCGAGTAGCCCACGACCTGGCCCCGATCATTGATTCCCAACGCCTCGGACGCCGGCCGCGGCAGCACCCCGGGCGGCGCATCCGGCCCCAGCACGCCCAGGTTGGTCAGAGACCCGCCGATCCAGAGCGCCGCGTTGAGAACCTCGCTCTCCACCGGATCATCACCGGTAACCGCGACCCCACCGGCTACCCGGCCTGACGAGTTGACCGCGTGCGCGATCGTGCGAAATCCCGGAGGGGAGTCGAGCCCGGTGATCGTGTACTGCTGGGCCTGGGTGGGGCTTGCGGGCAGCGCGAGTGTCAAGGCCGAGGCGACTATGCAGAGCCCGATAACTTGGCGCGTGCGCGGCGGCATAAGTGGGGTTGAGTCTAACCCGCGGCCACCGATCTGCAACACCCGCTCAGACGAGGTTCATCAGCCAGCGCGACATGTTGTGCGTGGAGAGCAGCACGATCAGGGCGCCGAGCAACGCCGGCACGAGCATCAGCACGAAGTGCCGCCGCGGCTGCGGCAACTCGAAGCCCCGCTTGATCGCCTGGTACCACCACCAGCAGGTCCAGAGCACCAGAGCCAGCACCCACGCCCACGCGAACTCGTGGAAGTATGCCTCGAGGGAGTAGCCGAGCCTTGATCGCCCGGACCACCACGGCCCGGTCGATGGATCGACAAGTTCCAGGATGCCCGCCGCCACCCGGTAGAGCAGCGCCACCGGCACCCACGCGAGGCTGTAGATCGTCGCGCGAACGAGGTGCGCCGTCCGCACCTTGGCCCGGGCCCGGGTAACCGGCAGACACGCAAACACCACCGGGAACAGCAGCGGCGCCGCCAGGACGCCGCCGAAGAGCCCGAAGCTCTCCAGATCGGTCAACAATGCCACGGTGAGCCCTCCGGGCGCGCTGTTCGACCATTGCAGCCCGACGAAGGGCTCGCCCCACGGCGCCACCAGCTCCGGCCAGCGCTTCGTGATCGGTCCCCAGCCAGTCTGCGGGATCGTGAGGAAAGCACTCCCGAAGACGGCGATGTTGCGCAGCAGCGCGCCGGGGATATAGACGCAGGCGGTCACGATGACCAGCCACACCAGCGCCCTCCTATTGCGCGGTGCGTGGTGCATCCGGACCCGCGACCAGAACCGGTTCGGGATCAATGTCCAGGACCAGGTGACCCACGCCCACAAGAACCGCTGGCGCACGCCGCGCGCGTGCTCTACGAAGCCGGGCAGGAGCCGGCGCTGCTCGCTGAGCACATCGGCCCAGTTGAACTGGAGCCCGCACTCGCTGCATTCACCCCGCACCGGGCACGCCGTGCTCCAGGTTGCGATGTGCCCCGCTTGGTCGTACCCGCAGCGCGGGCACTCGGGGAGCCGTTCGAGTTCGTGAACGCCGGGCGCTGCCATGCGGACAGACTACCAGCGGAGTGCGGCCGCCAACCGACCGACATTCTTGGGCGGCCGGCAGCGGCCGCGAGGCGTGGCGCGGCGAGCAACCGGCTCTTGGCGATTCTCTCAAGTCAGTCGCTCGCCGACCCCGGGTTGTGAGCAAACGCGCCGAAATATCGGCAGAGGCAGCCCGAATCCCTACGCCACTGCGAGCGGCACAACTTGTGCCACCGCTTGATCGGGCGTGGGCGGTGAGGCCAGATCAACCGGCAGATAGACCCCCGCCTCGTGGTCGCTGTTAAGCACAACCGTGTTGGGTGGAACCACGAGCAGGCCGCGATCGGCCCGCTCGTGGCCGAGGATGAAGAGCCCGACGCCCCACGCCGCGCCGAGTTCGAGCAGTTGTGCGGGCCTGTGCGCTCGGCCCCAGGTCATCAGGTGGGCCGCGCCGCGCCGGGGGATGTAGTCGTCTTCCGTGAGTTCTCGCTCCAGCACACCGGCGTCGAAGCGGTCCATCAGCGCCGGATCGGGGAGCGAATGAGCACACAGGATGGCCGCGCACCCGCTCCCGGTCTCGCACCGAAGCGCCAGTGGCATGGAGCGGATGAACCCGCCGATCGCGCCGAGCACCGCCGCCGCATCATCGCCGAACGTCGACACGACCGCCTCGTTGAAGAGGTCAACCACGCGCACCCCGTCCTTGACGATCCCGGCGCCCGAGATGTGCGACAACTCGTGGTTGGCGAGCAGCGCGTGAACGTGCTCCGGAAAGTCGGCTTTGAGGGCCGCGATGCGAGCCAGTTGGCGATACGAGAAGTCCATGCCGTTGATGAGTAGCTCGCCGTGGATGATCTCGTGGAGCGTCAGGTGGGCAGGGGAGTCGGCGTCGCCGTCCGACGATCCATCCAGCCCCGCCGCGCCGACCAGCCGGGCAAGGTGCAGCGGGTTGTCGTGCAGATCGCCGGAGGCGATAAGTCGTCCCGGCGCCTCGGCCACGTCGATCGAACCCCGCCGGCACGCGGCCTCCCGATTGGCCCGGGCGCCCCGTGTGAAGGCATCAATCACCGCGCCGGGATCGCGAAGGTTCAGCGACTGATACGAGCCGCTCATGGGCTGGGCGCATCCGGCGACGTTGGGGCCTCGGGGTCGTCGATTACTTCGCCGGCCCCGGGTTGCTCAAGACTCGGACGTCGAGGTTTTTTTTTTCGGGGTCCGAGTCGGACTTCCGCTGGTCGGGCTCGAACCGCGGCAGCAACCCGCTGCGACGCAGTTCGGCCTCGGCCGCGAGCTTCCCGCGGATCAGGTTCAGTCGGTTCGCCACGTCGCGCATCGAGTTCGGCCGCTTGGCCGGATCGACCTCCACGCACTCCATGATGAGCTTGTCGAACAGCTCCGGCACCCGCGGGTTGAACACCGTCGTCGGCGTGGCCTTCTCGATCAGGTTATCGTCAACCGAAGGAAGCAGCGAATCGCCCTTGGCCAGCGCCGTCGGCACGTAGTGGTGCGTCAGCACCCAGTACATCGTGGCGCCCAGGTTGTAGATGTCGGTCTTCTCCGTGAGCGGGCGCAGATGCACCTGCTCGGGCGCGATGTAGTCGGGCGTCCCCTGGATCCGCCCCTTCACCGTCCCCAGCTTGCACGACTGCCCCAGGTCGATGACCTTGCAGCACAGCTCGTTGTCAACCACGATGTTGTTGGGCTTCATGTCCGCGTGTACGAACCCCTTGGCGTTCATGTACGCGATCGCGTCCGCCACCTGCTCGAAGATCCCCGCCGCCTCCTCGAACGTCTTCGGCGGCTCGCGCTCCAGGCTCGCCCCGTCAACCATCTCCATCACGAGGTACAGCTCCGACACCTGCATCGAGAGCATGCTGGGCTTGATGCGGATCAGTCGCTCGATCTTCCGGATGCGGGGATGGTCAAGCTGCGAGGCGATCTGGTACTCCGACTCGGTCTGGTCGAGGAACCGCTGGTCCTTCGGGCTTTCCTTGGCCACATGCTTCAGCGCCCAAACCTGTTTGCTCTTGGGCTCCTGAACCAGGTAAATGATCGACGCCGCGCCGCGGCCCAGTTCGGCCATGACACGGTAACCCTCCACCATTTCGCCGACCTTCTTGATATCCACGGCTGGTCTGTTTCCTACACATTGGGGCGGCCCGGGACCGGGCCGGAGAGAACCCGACTGTACGCCCCGAGCGGGCGGGTGGAACCTATCCACTACCCTTCGGCAGACCGGGCCAACCGGTTGTGCCCGAACTCCTTTGATAGCACAGTCCCGCGTGCAGCGGCCGTCGCCGGGCGCCTCCCCCAGCCAGGAAGGCACGCGTGCAGACGGGCCGATACAAAGAGCGCCACGGCGGCGCGGGCGATGAGCCATCAACCCCCGGCGCGAGCCCGGGTGCGAAGTATCGGCGCCTTGCCGGCAACATTCAATCGCCGTGTGTCATGAAGTTGGATGGATTCGCGCCGACCGCTCGTCTCATTAACGGGGCGGCGGCGATCGGCAACTGCAAAGCCGTTACTTACTGCCCCAGCTGCTCGCGGAACGCCGCCTCGGGGAACAGATCCCCCGGGTCCGACGTGTTCGCAACCGCCGAGTGCAGCAGCACCTTGTCGCGCGGAATATCCAGCTCGCGGCAGAGCGCCTCGACAAGCTGCACCGTGCTCTGGACCTGCGCCTGTGTGAACGCACGACGATTCCCATCCCCCACCAGGCAGATGCTGATCGCGTTGAGATTGTGCCAATCGCCCTGCGGCCCCGCGGCGTGGGCGCCCGGGAGCTGATCGAGCCAGCGGAAGCAGGCGTTGATCTCGCCGTTGCGCATCCCCGAGCCGTTGCCGATCAGGAAATGGTGGCCGAGACCCTTGAGCCCGCGGGCCTCGTGCTCGGTCGCGATGCTCGCCGGCGAGCCCACCGCGCTCCCGCTGTGGTGGATGACGATCGCCTGCCACCGCTCAGTCTGCAGCGTCTGGCGGGTCTTGAAGATCGACTCAATCGACCCGGGCGTCTGCGTCGCGACCAGGGGTTCGAGCGAGCGCCCCTGCACCCGCGGCACCGGCCGCCCGTCAACCACGAGCAGCAGCCCGCCGACCCCGGTCATCGCGCCCAGCAGCGCCATCCACACGATCTTGGCGCGCTGCGAGAGCGAACGCCGCGAGGGACGAGACGCGGTCACCGGCTTGCGATTGAGGCTTGCCATGGGTGAGCGGG
>JACMLW010000220.1 GCA_014379385.1 Phycisphaerales bacterium | reverse complement strand
GTGTCGCCGCAGAGGTAGGACTCTTCTGGGAACAAGCCGAGGGGGAGGGACTGGTTGGGGAGGTCGGTGACGGCGCGTGATGGCGTGATGTGGAAGATGGGGAGGTGCCCGGCGAGGGCGTACTGCACGCGGAGTGCGCCGGCGGGGAGAGTGGGGTCGGGCTGGAATCGAAGAGCGGCGAAGGTGGCGAACATGCCGGGCTCGATGGCGCCGGCGAGGACGGTGTTGAGGTCGTTGAGCAGGTCGTGCAGCGGTGTGGGGACGAGCAGGCGCGTGCGGATGGCGCTCTTGACCATGCCCATGACGACGCCGGCACGCACGCCGTGGCTGGAGACATCGGCGAGGCAGACATCGATGACGCCGTCGTGCTCGACGACCTCCATGAGGTCGCCCCCCATCTCGCCGCTGGCGAGCGAGCGCGCGAAGACGTCGATGGGGCCGAAGCGGCGCTGGATGTCAGGGACCAGCGCGCGGTGGATCTGGGAGGCGAGGTCGAGCTCGGCCTGCATGCGGGCGGACTGGACGCCCTGCGTGCGGATGACGCTCACGAAGAGGATGTAGCCGAGGGCGACCATCGCGATGGAGCCGAGGCCGGCGACGGTGACCCGGGGCGCGCCGATGGCGAAGATCGACAGGGTTTGCGTGGCGAAGAGGGCGACGACACCAAGCTGAACGATGCGACGAGGCCGGAGACGATCCACCAGAAGAGGATGGCGCGGAGGGGGCGGGTGGGCGCGAGGCCCGAGACCGCGAGCACCATGATGGGGGCGAACACGAGGAAGACGCCGCTGAGGAGCGCGGGCGGCTTCGGGGAGCGAGATGTCACCGGGCCGGGATCGGCGCGCAGGCATTGGGGCAGCGTATCAGCCGGCGGGGGTTACGCGGGCGTGATGACCTGTTCGGTAGACCAGGGCCCGCCGTCGCCGACGTTCCAGAAGAAGCGGACGAGGGCGCCGTCGAGCGTGGACGAGTAAAGATTGAGGGAGTTGCCGGCGACGAGGCCGACGATGTTGCCGGCGGGGAGGAAGGCCTCGTCGCTCGGTTCTATATCGAGCAGCTCGCTGGTCCAGGTGTCGGCCTCGGGGGACCACCAGTAGACAGCCATGCGCCCGGAGTCGTCGTCGCGCCCGGCGATGTTCAGGCCGCCCCAGCTCGTGATGTAGGTGGTGATGTGGTCGGGGTTGAGCTTCAGGCCGTCATACTCGGTGGTGAGGTTGGAGAACGTCCACTGCTGGCCGAACTGGGGAACCCACCAGGTGGCGATGAGATCGCCCTCGGTGCTGGTGCCCATGATGTGGATGGCGGACCAGGGGGTCACGAAGGCGGAGAGGCGGCCGGCGAGCTTGGGCGAGCCGGAGTTGTCGGTGAGGTTCTCGGTCTGCCAGAACCCCCCCTCGATGCCGGGCGCCCACCAGAGGACGTGGATGTCGCCCTGGGTATCAAGCCCGGCGATGTTCATGCCGTTCCAGGGAGTGGCGTAGGCAGTGAGCTCGCTGGCGAACTGGGGGGCCACGAAGCCCATGTCAGTGATGTGTTCACGCGAGAGATTGTCGAGTGACCAGTTGTTGATGGAGTTGGAAGCTGCGCCGGGCGTGTTGTGCTGGTAGATGATGAGGACGTCGCCTTGGGCGTCGGTGCCGGCGAGGTGGACGCGGCCGTCGGCAGATGTGAAGGTGGTGAGGTTGTGGGTAATCCGGTCGTCGGAGAGTTCGTGGAGAGGGTTGAGGTCGTCGAACTCGCCTTCCCAGTCCTGTCCAAACCAGAAGAGTTGATCCGAATAGCGGGAGACGGCGTAGGCGCGCCCGTCGCGCGGATCGGTGTAGACGAGCACATCGTCGGGAGCGCCGAGCGGGGATTGGGCGCTCTCGGGGGCGACGAGCTGCTGGGCGACGTATCCGAGACTGTCGCGGCGAAGAATGATGACGTCGCCGTCCTGCGTGATGCTGACGACGAACTGGCCGCCCTGTGCAGCGGTGGAAGAGTTGGGGGAGTCGCCGGTCACGGGGTCGAGGATGAAGGGGACGGCGACAAGGCGGCCGCCGGCGAGGGCGCGGCCGTAGTCGAGGAACCGGGCGGGGATGCCGTTCTCGACAAACGGGTCGCCTGTGATGACGTCGTCCACGAACTCGGTGGTGGCGGCTGCATCTTCGGTGGCGGGCGTGTAGAGATAGGTGAGTGACTGCGTGCCCGTCGGGCGACCGGGAGTGAACGGTGCGTAGGTCACACGGGCGAGCACACGCGAATCATCATCGATGTCGAGCGCGTCCCAGCGGACAAGCGTGGCACCTTCAGACAGATCGGTCGTGATGAGATCGGTCACCTGACCGGCCTGCCACATGGCGAGGTTGCCGGAGGCGCCCCAGCCGACGATCTGGTTGAGCTCATCGATGGCGCCCGCGTTCTCGAGGCCGACAAGATCCGCAACGACGCCTGCCGCGTTCAGGCAGACGCCGATCTGGTTGATCCCGGGGCCTTCACGAGTGCCCACGACGATACCGGCATCGTTGACGTCGGAGACGGTGCCGGCCCAGAGGTGGACGAGCCGTCCGCCTCGGAAGAGGTAGGCCTGCGGGTCCGTCGAGGAGGAATGCTGGAGAAGGACGTCGCCGGTGTCGGCGAGCTTGATGAAGTCCAGCGAAGTGGGCTGGCCGCCGTCGAAGGCCGCGATGGCCGCGGAGAAGTTGGTGCGCACGCCGTTGAAGAGGAAGAAGTACTCGCTCAGGGCGTAGTTCGGCGACGTCTCGTTGACGATGGTCGTGCCGAAGATCAGTCCGCTGTCGTTCACGGCGAGGAGGCGGACGCGGCCCTCGAGGTCGGTGAGGCCGGGGATGTCGGCGAACGAGGTTGTCACGCCGTTGCTGATGAGATACCCGGCGACGGAGCCATCCTGCTGGGCGCCGCTGCTGAAGATGGCGTACGCGCCGTTGTCGCTCGCGGCGATGAGGCCGGGCGGGAAGGCGAACGCGGTGAGGGGGACGACGCGGGCAGGGAGCGAGGCGCCGTCGGCGACGGGGAATCCGGCGATCACATCAAGCACGCCGTCGCCATCGGCGTCGCCGAGCTGCGCGATGGAATATGCCGAAGAGATGATCGAGTTCTGGTAGATCTCGTACGCCCCGGTCGTGAGGCCGGCGAAGAAGCGGAGACGAGGCGCACCGGCGCCGGGGTTCTCGGAGCGGACTGCGAACTCGGGGGCCTGCAGGAGAGAAGTGGGGCCGCCGGGGAGGATGATGGCTTCGCCGAGGCCCTGGTTGGCGACGGTGCCGGGGATGGTGGGCGCAAGTCCGTCGGTGACCCCGGAGAAGGTAAAGCGGTGAACAAGGCCGGCGTCGGCGAGCGTGGCCGCGCCGGAGCCGACATCGGCGCCGGGAGCGCCGACAAGGAATCGGACGAGGAAGCCGGAACTCGCATTGGTCATCCCCACGATAGCGACGCTGGAGCCGAGGCGCTCGCCGGCTTCGGCGCCGGTGAAGGTGTAGCGGGGGATGCTGAGTGCCGCAGAGTAGTAGTAGGCGCGGCCGGCGCCGGTGCCGCCCTCATCGTTTTCGGGGGCGCCGATGAAGAAGTCGACGAAGCCGTCGCCGATGTTGGAGTCCTGCGTCTCGGGGACGTCGACGCCCCCCACGACGGCGTGGCCGAAGCGGTCGCCGGGATTCTCGCCGGTGAACGTGCGGAGGATCGCGCCATTGGCGCCCGAATAAACGAACGCACGGTTCGCGCCGGGCGCGCCGACGAGAATGTCCGCGAGGCCGTCTCCGTTCACGTCGCCCGCGGTCGAGAGCGCCCACCCGAGCTCGGCGCCCGCGTTGCCCGTGAGGGTGCGGATGGCGCCGAAGGTCACACCGCTGTAGAGCGTGACCCGGCCGTGCAGGCTCGCGTCGCCATCGTCGGGTGCATCATCGAATGCGGGGGAGCCAATGGCGAAGTCGGATACCCCGTCGCCGTTTGCATCGCCGACGTTGATGATCGCCGCGCCGAAACCGGCAAACCCATCGTCGATGGTGCGGATGAGAGCGAGATTGGCTCCCGAGTACAAATAGAGAGCGCCGGGATCCCCGATCCAGGCGCCCGCGCCGTCCTGGTTGCCGGGCGCGGAGACGGCAAAGTCCGCCGCGCCGTCGCCGTTGATGTCGCCGATGGCCGCGACCGCGTACCCGAACTGGTTCTGAGAGGCGTTGATGGTGGGCGGCGCGGCGTCGCGGATCAGGGAAGAAAGATCGAGGATGGTCGAGATGTCAACCGGGGTCCACACGGTGAGGAGGGCGCGGGGCTCGAGGCGCTCGAGGGCGAACGGGGTGGCGGGGGCGGGGGTGGGCGATGCGGTCATGTGCTCTCCCGATCGTGATCTCGAGCATGTATGAGGGGCTGAAAGGGAATACTTCGGCGCACCGGGGCGGTATGGCAACCGGGCGAGCGCGAGACTTCAACGAAAGACCCGGTGGGTTCGGTGGAACACACCGGGGGAGGGAGAGCAAAGAGTTTGTTACGCGAGCTGTGGGCCGCTGACAGCGTCGGTCACATCAGGATTGGGAGCTCATGAGGCGGAGACCTCGTCGGTGAGGTTCTGATAGTGCCACTGGCCGCCGTCGCCGGGGTTCCAGAACATGCGGATGGCGTCGCCATCTTCGCCGGCGCCGAAGAGATTGAGGGTGGCGCCGGAGATGAGGGAAATGAGTTTGCCGATGGGCGCGGGATCGGTAGGGGCGGAGTCGAGGTTGAGCGATTCAGAGATCCAGATGTTGGTGGTGGGCGTCCACCAGTAGACGCTGACTTCGCCGGAGTTCTTGCTGATGCCCGCCAAGTTGAGGCCGCCCCAGGGGGTGACATAGCTCGTGAGCGAGCCGGGCTCGAACTGCACGCCGCCGTGCGTCTCGGTCATGTTCTCGTGCTCCCAGCGGTCGCCGAACCCCGGCACCCACCACGTGACGTTGAGGTCGCCGGATGCGTCGGTGCCGGCGAGGTTGAGCCCGCCCCAGGGGGTGACATAGGCGGTGAGGTCACCGACGAGCGTGGGCGCGCCCGAAGTCTCGCTGAGGTTTTCTTCCTGCCAGTTGGTGAGGCCGGGGGCCCACCAGACAACGTGGATATCGCCCTGGTCATCGAGGCCGGCGATGTTCATGCCGTTCCAGGGGGTGACGTAGACGGTGAGATCGCCGACCCAGTTCGGGGTCTCGAAGTCGTTGAGGGCGAGGTGAGTGTCGGAGATATTGTCGAAGAAGTAGTCGTACTGCTGCGTGTTCTCGTTGAATGTGCCGGGCTGGTAGAAGATCACCAGGTCGCCGTCGCCATTCAGGCCGCCGATGTGGACGCGCTGATCAGTGGCGACGAAGACCACCAGCTTGCCGGTGATGATGGTGGACTCGAGGCCCTCAGAGCTGAGGATGCGCGGCGAGGTGAAGGCGCCGGTGACATCCTGCACGTAGAGCGTCACGGCGTCGTCGCCCAGAACGACGGCGTAGGTCTTGCCGTCCTTGGGATCGACGAACGTCGCGATATCGCCGTCGGGCGAGAGCGATGTCGAGAGGCCGGACATCACTCGCCCTTCCCACTGGCTGCTCCCGGCGGGAAGGAAGAACGAGATCGGCAGGCCGGACTGGTTCATCGCGGTGACGATGATGCCGCCGGGGCCCGCCGCGACGCTGCCGATCCCGCCCTCGTCAACGAGGAAGCCGGGGCGGTCGTCGGCGAGGGTGAGGACGTGCGTTGAGAAGACGATGTTGCCGAGGTCGGTGACGCGGATGACCTGCGGCACGATGAAGGACAACGGCGATCCCTCGATGACGCCGTCGGGGGCGTCGCCCGTGGCGATGAGGTCGCCCAGCGGGATGAGCCCACGCTCGTTGTCGTAGAGGTAGAGCGTGCGAGTGCTGAACGGCGGGGCGTTGGCGTAGACCTCGAGGTACGCGAGCGCGCGACCCTCTTCGTCCAGGCCGAAGACGCGCCAGCCCGCGTAGTACTGGTTATCGAACATCTCGTCGGCGTCGCCGATGACAATGATCTCGCCGTTACTGAAAAGTGCTAGGTCGCCGTGGCGGTCGGTTCCGAGGATCGTCCCATCATTGTTGATGTCGATGGCGTTGTAGAAGTTGTCGATATGCACCGCGCCGCCGGTTACGGTCCACGTGCGGGACTCGCCAGTGAGCCCGCCGCCCTCTCGCTCCGTCCCCAGCACGGTGCCCGAATCGCTAACGTCCTCGACGTACCCGGACCACAGGTGGCGGAGCGTGTTGCCGCGCAGGTGCCAGGCGCGGGGAACGCCCCACACGTACTCCTGCGGGTTCTCCTCGAAGAGGATGTCGCCGTTGTTGCCGAGGCGCTTGAAGTAGATGCCATCGATGTTGAGGTCGGTCGGGCCGATGATGTTGGTGATGAGATCGGCGAGGTAGTGCTTCTCGCCATCACGCCAGACGAAGGGGTCGCCCTGGACGACGCCCTGTGGGTAGTTGGGGTCGGGAGTCTCGAGGTCGTACCCGATGATGTCGCCGGAGTCGTTGATCCCTGAGATACGGACGTTCTCGCCGAGTCCGGGCAGCTCGCTCAAGGGTGTGTAAACACCGTTCATGATGACGTAGCCCTGGGAGAGGCGGGCCGGGCCGCTGGTGTAGTAGCCGTAGGAGCTGAACGTCGGATTCGCGAAGAGGAACTCGCCGGAGTTGCTGGAGCCGTTGATGACGGCCGGCTGAATCATCGCGAAGATCGGAACCACCGAGGCGCTCGGCACAGCAGTGGCGCCGGGGCCGCCGGTGATGAAGTCATAGATCCCGTCGCCGTTGACATCGCCGACCGGCGCGATGGCGTGGCCGCGGACTGAGGGGGTGCTCTCGAGGATGCCAGAGCCGGCGAGGTGGTTCTCGACCACCGCGAGGTAGGAGGTCCCGCCGTTCTCGCCGCCGGGCGCCGTAATCGCCAGCCAGTGGATTGAAGCTGTGTTCAGGTCGGCGACGGTTGAGATCGATTGGCCAAACCGCTCGCCCGCGGCCTGACCTACGAGGTGGTAATCCTGACCACGATAGAACTCGTTCTCGTTCCCCGGATAGGGGTACGAGCTAATGTAATAGAGGAAGACGCGCCCGCGATCGGTGGCTCCTCCGCCGAGGCCGTCCTGGTCCCAGCCGGGTGCGCCCGCGGCAACTGTTGTCCCGCTGATGATGGCGACCGAAGAACCGAAGGCATCGCCGGGGTTGCCGCCCAGGGCGTTGCCGATCAGCTCGGCGCGCAGCGTCCCATCGCCCGAATACACGAAGACGGCGCCGACATTTGTGAGGGTTCCACCCCCGTCGTATCCGGGTGCGCCGATGACGATGTCGGCGAGGCCGTCGTAGGTCGGCAGCGTGTAGGCCTCTTCGACAGTTCCGATGTCGGCGCCGCCGGCGACGGCCGCGCCGAAGCGGTCGCCCGCGTGCTCGCCGCTGAACGTGAAGATCATCGAGCCGTCCATGCCGCTGAGCACGAAGGCCTGACCCTCGCCGGCGGAGCCACCGCCGGGAGCGCCCACGAGCAGGTCGGTCACGTCGTCGTTGTTGAGGTCGCCCGCCGCGCCGAGGGCGAAGCCAAACTCAGCGGAACCCGTGTCGCCGTCAACGCTGAAGAGCTCGGCGCCATCGGCGCCGGAGAAGACCGTGATGCGCCCACGGGCGGTCTCGACGAGCGCATCGCTTACGTAGTTGGGCGAGCCGACGAGAAGGTCGGACACGCCGTCGCCGTTGAGGTCACCCACGTTGGCGAGCGCGTGGCCGAAGCCGTAGAAGTCGCCGCCGAGCACGCGGATAACACTCGCGTCGGCGCCCGAGTAGATGAACACGCGCCCGTTGATGGCGGGCGACGCTTCATCGCCGTTGATGGCGGCGCGGCCGGGGGCGCCGACCGCGAAATCAGGGCGGCCATCGCCATCGATATCCCCCAGCGCGGCAACGGAGTCGCCGAACCCAAACACGTCAACGCCGCCGCCCGCTGGAGGCGTGAGCGAGTACACGGTTTCATCGAGCCCGAAGGCGGACGCGAGATCCTCGCTGATGTACGCGGTCATCAGGGTGCGCGGCTCGAGACGGTCGAGGTGCGCGACGGGGCCGCTTGCCATCACCTGTTCGTTGGATGGGTGACGATGTGGGCTTGAGCGGAAAGGGTTGACAAGCGAGCCGAACCTACTTCGCGCAGTGCCGACAGCGCCGAGCAGGCGCTCACGGACGAGGGAACGAGCCATGCGGACTCCAGGATTGTGGTGGGCGTGCGGGGGACCGAGCGTGTGGGCACGGTGCCATGAATCAACTATCGGCCGGGTACAACTGCCATTCGCATATGGGCGAGCAAGCTGTGGGCCGCGGACTCATGCCATGAACAGAATACGCCGGTGCGCGGCCCGCGGCCACTCTGCGGTGTGTTCAGATTTTGAAGCCTCTGGCCGCGTTCCTGGAAAGGGGGAGAGTTCCGTTCCCGAGCTACTCGCCCAGCGTTTTCTTTCTTCGCAGCACGTGGTGGTAATGCTGTGCAAAGCGATGCGCTTCATCTCGGATGGCCTGGCAGAGGCGGAGGGCGGCGTTCTCGCGTGCGAGGCGGAAGGGCTCGGTCATGGCCTGCACGTAGATCAGCTCTTCCTTCTTGGCGAGGCTGATCACCATGGGCGGCTTGATGGCCAGCGTGTCGAAGACTTCAAGAGCCGCGTGGAGCTGGCCGAGTCCGCCGTCAACAAGGATGACATCGGGGTAGAGCTCTTCGCCCTTGCCCGCCTCGCGGTAGCGCCGGCTGACCACCTCGCGGATGCTCGCGTAATCATCGTTGCCGCCCTCGACCGAGCGGATGCGGAAGCGCCGATACTCCTCCTTGAAGGGCCGTCCGTCAACGAACGAGACCTTGCTGCCGACCGTCTCGCCCCCTTGCAGATGCGCGATGTCGATCCCCTCGATCACGCGGATCGGCTGGTCCAGTTCGAGGAGCTTCTGCAGGGTGCGCACGCCCTTCTCGGCATCCGCGTAGCTGATCTCGGTCTCCGGCTGCCAGCGGTCGCTCGCCTTGGCACGCTGGTCGAGCTTCTGGATCGCCTTGATCTGGTCGCGCAAAGCCGCCGCCTTCTCGAACTTCAGATCCGTCGCCGCCTGCCTCATCTCCTCGGTCATCTCGCGCAGCATCGCGGAGCGTTTGGAGTCAAGGAAGCGGGTGAAGCGGTCGACGTCCTCGCGGTAGGGGCCGCTGGCGATCTTGCCCGCGCACGGCGCCGTGCATTGGCCGATGTTGTAGAGGATGCACGGGCGGAAGTAGATGTTCTTGGGGTTGCCCTCGATGATGTCCAGCGAGCAGGTGCGGAACTTGAAGACACGCTGCAGGAGCTGGACGGCCTCGCGCAGGGCGCCGACCGCGGTGAAGGGGCCGAACAGCTTGGCGCCCTTGATGGCCGGGTCGGCCGGGTTGCGCGTGATGAAGATGCGCGGGAAGTCCTCGCGCTGCGTGACCACGAGATAAGGAAAGCTCTTGTCGTCCGTAAGCCGCACATTGAACTTCGGCTTGATGTCCTTGATCAGCCGGTTCTCAGCGAGCAAGGCCTCCCACTCGCCTTCGCAGCAGAGCGTGTCGAAATCATGCACCACGTCGAGCAGCGGCTGCTTCTTGAAGCCCAGATCCGCCGACGGGACAAAGTAGCTCGATACGCGGTCGGGGAGTTTCGCCGCCTTCCCCACGTACTGCACGATGCCCTTGCAGTCCTTCATGAGGTACACCCCGGCCACCGGGGGAAGCTCTCGCGACTTGCGCAGCAGCCGCGCCAGGCGCACCTCGCGCGTCTCGGTTCCCCACGCGGGGGGCGTGTCCGCGGGCAAAAAACCCTCTTCATCAAGGATGGGGCCGTCGGGATCGTCGGGCACGACGGAGTGTATTAGGTGGGGAGAGAGCAGAAGAGAGGAGAGAGCGCAAGGAACTTGTCGAAATCACAGAACTCGCAGGGGATCACCGGGGCGCCAGTTTCCTGGTGGTTCGCTCCGCAGCGACCCAGTGAACTCGATGCGCTCTCCGGTGAACGGTCCGTATCGACGCGAACGCGCCGCTTTGCTGCGCTCCGTGCGGCGCTCTCGGCTCCGCTCTCTTTCCCATCGTCCGCTACACTGCCTTTTCCCGCCTCGGTGAGGTCAAGGAGGATCCGCGATGTTCCAGTCAATCAAAGTCATCGACGCCCGGCCCACTCCCGTCAAGGGCCGCGCTCCCGCGCGCGGCAAACGCCAATCCTCCGCGCCCGCGCTCAAAGCCGTTGATGTCCTCGTCGTCGGCAAGTTCCAGGACGCCAGCCTCGACGACGCCACCCTCGCCCTCGATACCGGCGGCGTCATCGCCGCGGCGGCCGCGCGCAACGAATGCACCGGTGAGCCCGGGCGCATCGCCGAGGCCTTCCCACCCCCCGGCAGCGGCAACCCGGCCGGGCGAGTCAAGCGGATCATCATCGTCGGCCTCGGCAAGAAGGCGGCGCTCAAGCCCGGCGACCTGCGAAACATCGCGGCCAGTGTCGGCCGCCGCCTCGCCATCACAAAAGACTCCACCGTTCAGGTTGACCTGGCGGGTGCGCTCACCGAGAGCGGGCACGGTGGTGGACTTGACCACGAGCAGGCGGGGCAGGCATTCGGCGAGGGCGTCGGGCTGCTGGGCTGGGTGAATGAAGAGTTCAAGGGCTCCGGCACCCCCAAACCCGCGACCAACCTCCCCAAGCGCGTCCCCCTCGCGCTGCGGTCGAGCAACGCCGCGTTCCAGGCCGGGCTCATCCGCGGCGTGGCGATCGCGCAGTCGGTGAATCTCACACGCTCACTCAGCGAGACCCCCCCGAACATCGCCACGCCTCGCTTTATGGCGGACCGCGCGCGCGAACTGGCGCGCGAGCACGGGCTGGGGTTCAAGCTCTTCGAGGGTGATGCCCTCGAGCGCGAAAGATTCACCGGCCTCATGAATGTCGGCAAGGCGAGCGAGAACAAGCCCTGCATGATCCGGCTGGAGTACACGCCGGGTGGGAGCGCGGGGGGGATGGGGCGCGCGCGCTCAAGCGGCCGCAAGCCAGCCGGCGCCGGGCGAGGATCGTCCAAGCCCGTCGTCCTCGTCGGCAAGACGATGACGTACGACACCGGCGGGCTCTCGCTGAAAATCAACAACAGCATGGTGGGCATGAAGCGCGACAAGGACGGCGGGTGCGCCGTCCTCGGCGCCATGCACGCGATCGCGACGGTCATCCAGCCCGCCTTCGCCGTCGTCGCCCTTCTCGCCGTCGCCGAGAACTCCATCTCCGACGAGGCCTATCGCCCCGACGACATCCTTACCTATCGCAACGGCGTGACGGTCGAGGTGACCAACACCGACGCCGAGGGCCGGCTCGTCCTCGCCGATGCGCTCTGCTGGGCGTGCGACAACGAGAACCCCAGATTCATCGTCGATCTCGCCACGCTCACCGGCGGCGTCATCACGGCCCTCGGCTCCACCTACGCCGGGCTCTTCTGCGACGACGACGCCCTGCGCGCCCGCCTTGAGACCGCCATGGCCCTCTCCGGCGAGCGCTGGTGGCGGCTCCCGTTCCACCAGGAATACCGGGACATGATGAAGTCCCCCGTCGCCGATATTTTGAACTCCAATCCCAACCGCAAGGCCCACGCGGGGCAGGGGGCCGCGTTCCTTTCCTACTTCGTGAAGGAAGGCATCCCCTGGGCCCACATCGACATCGCGGGCGTCCACGTCGCCGAGTCCGACGCCGGCCCGTTCATCAAGGGCCCGACCGGCTGGGGCGTCCGCCTGCTGACGGAGTTGCTGGGAAGCATGTAGGGTCGCAACAACTTCACGCACCTCGGCGCTGGCTCGGTCGTAGGCCAATGATTCTCCATGAGCAGCCCGAAGCAGTACGTGCTGTACGCCGACGCCCAGACGCGTGCCGCGCTCTCGGGCACCGACCATGCAGCCCTCCTCGTCGGGGGCTATGGGGGATCGCCCAACTTCGGCGACATCCTCCAGGCCAAGCACGCGATCGCCGTTGCACGCGGGGCTTCGCTCGAGCCGATTCTGTTCTGCGGAACGCCCTCAATCCCCGACGCCCGCTTCTCCCAGCGCCTTAGAGACTGGTTCGGCGTCACGGCCGTTGTCTTCTATAGCTGGGACCGCATCGATCTTGAGCCGGCCGGCCTCGCCCCGCTCACGCATGTTCCCCGCGCCCCGTATCTGCACCTCTACGGTGGCGGCTTTCTTAACCGGCACTGGGGCGAGCTGCTCTTCTCCCTCGCCGAAGACCTGCACAGCCGGTTCGGCGTTGGCCATTACGTCATCAGCGGCCAGCAGATCGGTGATGAGATGCGAGACCGCCTGCGAACGCACCTCGATCGTTGCTCGCCGCTCACAGTGGGATGCCGCGACCGGCCCTCCCTCGTGCTCGCCCAGTCTGTCGCCGGTGACATCCCCGTCGAGTACACCTTCGACGACGCCACCGAGCAGCTCCAGCTCCTTGCCGCGCAGTGGCGCGCCGCCCCCGCGCCGCGCACCATCAGCGCCGACGCCCTCGTTCACATGAACATGACGGCCCACACCATCGAGAATGGTCCGCACCCCCTCGACCGGCTCGCCTCATCGCTCGCGGCGGTTCACGCAAGCCTCGAGCGCTCGCTGGGCCGCCCCCCCGAGTACTGCGTCGCCCAAGCCTTCTCCGACCGCTGTGCCCACCAGGTCATCGACTCGCTCGCCTGTATCCAGGCCCTCGAAGACCGCTTCCCCGCGACCAGCTACCGCGTGCTGCACCTCGACAAACTCGCGCTCGAGCTTGGATCTTCTTCGTCCGCCCGCGCCCCCGCCGTCGGCGTCGCAACCGAGGGCCTGATAGCGATCTCGACCTCGTATCACGTCGCCCTGTTCTGCGGGGTGCTCGGAGTGCCCTGCTTTCTCCACGCCCCGAATGACTACTACGCGCAGAAGCGCGCCGGCCTCGGGCACGTCTATCGCTCGCTCGACGATTTCCTCGCCAATCCCGCCGCGCCGGACATGGGCCCGTTCCTTGAGGCCCGCGCCCGTTGGCAGCTCCGCCTCGACGAACTCTACCGAATCGCGCCCCGCCGCGCCGAGCCGGCCCCCGCGGCGCTCCTCGACGACACCCCACGGCACGAGTGGCGCCCCAAGCCCACCATCCTCGAGGTCGCCGCCGACCT
>JACMLW010000219.1 GCA_014379385.1 Phycisphaerales bacterium | reverse complement strand
GGGGGGGGGGGCGGGGGCCGTACGCTTGGCGTTCGATGGAAGAGGGTTGGTGCGCGGGGTTCGTCCGGGAAGGTCAGTGCCATGCAGACAGTTGCGGTGACGGGCGCAAGCGGGTTCGTGGGTCGGTACGTGGTGCGCGAGCTGCGGCGGCGCGGGCACGCCGTGCGGGCTCTGGTGCGGGACCGGGCCGCGGCGAAGGGGGCGTTGGCGGGTGATGATTCGCTGCGCGGCGGGCTGACGGTGGTGGAGGGGGATGTGCTTGATGGGCGCGGTGCGGCCGAACTGGTGAACGGCGCCGATGCGTGCGTGCATCTGATCGGGATCATCCGGGAGGGGCCGGACGGGCAGACGTTCCAGCGGATGCACGTGGACGCGGTTCGCGTAATGATCGAGGCGTGCGGGGCGGCGGGCGCGGGGCGGTTCGTGCATGTGAGCGCGCTGGGCGTGGGGCCGGAGGGGAGGAGCGCGTATCAGAAGACGAAGTACGAGGGGGAGCGGCTGGTGCGGCGGAGCGGGCGGGGGTGGACGGTGTTCCGGCCGAGCTTTATTCATGGGGCGGAGGGAGAGTTCGTGCAGATGGTGAAGGGGATGGCGAGCGGACAGGAAGCGCCGTGGTACTTCATGCCGTACTTCACGCGGAGCCGGTTTGATGAGCGGGTGCCGCTGGGCGGGGCGATCCTGAGTTCCGCGAGTGTGCAGCCGGTATTCGTGGAGGACGTTGCAAAGGCGGTGGCGGAGGCGCTCGAGCGTCCGGAGACGGTGGGGGAGGTGTACAACCTGGTGGGACCGGACGTGATGTCGTGGCCGGAGGTTTTGAAGTTGATGCGGGCGAAACTGCCGGGGGCGAATCACAAGATGCCGATCGCGGGCGTGCCGGGGGAGTTGTCGGTGCTGGGGGCGAAAGTGGCGAAGATGCTGGGTCTGGGGGGCGTGCTGCCGTTTGACGAGGGTCAGGCGATTATGGCGATGGAGGACAGCACGTCGGAGATGGAGAAGGCGCGGGCGCACCTGGGATTGACGCCGCGACCGTTCAGGGAGGCGCTGCTTGAGTATGCGGCGAGGACGTGAGGAAGGGAAGAAGGCACGAAGGTACGGAGGGACGAAGGGACCAGGGGCGGGAGTAAGGGAGCGCGAGCGCTCCATCGGCAACTCTGGAAACGACTGGGGTACTGGGGCGAGAGGCTGGTTGTGCGGGTTTTACTGGAAGGTTGAGCTTTGGAACTGAAGTACGAGCGGCGGCTGCTGGCGCACCTGGCTCACGACGACTACGAGCCGGGGAGTCTCGAGCAGGTCGAGGCCGACATGAAGGTGGAGCCGGCGGACAAACCGGCGTTCGAGGGGGAGATCAAGCGCATGGTGCGCGAGGGTCTGCTCGAGATCGATCACAAGGGGACGGTGCGGCTGCCAAAGCTGGGCGACGAGGTGGTGGGGATTTACCGCAAGAACCAGAAGGGCTTCGGGTTCCTGATCCCGAACCGGCCGTTGCGCGAGGGGGACTTGTTCATCCCGCGCGGCGAGGGGCTTGATGCGCTGAGCGGGGACAAGGTGCGCGCCGAGGTGGTGCGGCAGATCCGGCGGGGCGAGCAGGATGTAGTGGGACGGATCGTCGAGGTGCTGGAGCGCAAGCGCAAGAGCTTCACGGGGGAACTGACGAAGCGCGGCGCCATGTGGCTGGTGCTCCCCGACGGCAAGGAACTCACGCAGCCGGTGGTGGTGGCGGACGCGACGAGCAAGAACGCGAAGGCCGGGGACAAGGTCGTTGTCGAGCTGACCAAGTACCCGGAGGGGGATCTGATCGGCGAGGGCGTGATCGTGCGGGTGCTGGGGGAGGCGGGGTTGCCGGATGTGGAGACGCAGGCGGTGATCGCCGCGTACGACCTGCCGGGCGAGTTTCCGGAGGGGTGCGTGGAACAGGCGCGGGAGGCGACGCGCGGGTTTGAGGAGGAGGTGGCGCGCGGGTTGAAGGAGGGGTTCGGGGGCCGGATCGACCTGCGCGGCGACTTCATCATCACGATTGATCCGCCGGATGCGAAGGACTACGACGACGCGATCTCGATCAAGAAAGCCGGGGACGGATGGGAGTTGGCGGTCCACATCGCGGATGTCGCGCACTTCATCGCGCCGGGTACGGGGCTGGATGAGGAGGCGAAGGAGCGGGGGAACTCGTGTTACCTGCCGCGGCTTGTAATTCCGATGTTGCCTGAGATTCTGTCGAACGGGATCTGCTCGCTGCAGGAGGGGGTGATCCGGTTCACGAAGTCGGCGTTCATGACGTATGACCGGGACGGGAGGATCCGGAAGGAGGGGGTCGGGGCGACGGTGATCAAGAGCGCGAAGCGGCTGACGTACCTGGAGGCGCAGGCGCTGATTGATGGCGACCTCCGGGAGGCGGTGAAGCACGCCAAGACGGAGCCGAAGTACACGGACGAGCTGATCGGCACGCTGCGGGAGATGAACACGCTGTCGCGGGCGATCAAGGAGCGGCGGCGGAAGCAGGGGATGATCCACCTGGAGTTGCCCGAGGCGAACCTGATATTCGACGATGCGGGGCATGTGGTGGACGCTGAGCCGGAGGACGACGCGTACACGCACACGCTGATCGAGATGTTCATGGTGGAGGCGAACGAGGTGCTGGCGCGGCTGTTCGAGGGCGTGAACGTGCCGCTGATCCGGCGGGTTCACCCGGAGCCGACGCCGGGGGACGTTGACGAGTTGCAGATGTATGCGCGGGTGGCGGGGTACAAGATCCCGAAGCGTCCGACGCGCGAGGAGCTGCAGAGCCTGCTGGAGGCCACGGCGGGAACGGGGGCGGCGCGGGCAGTGCATATGGCGGTGCTGCGGACGCTGACAAAGGCGGAGTATTCGCCGGCGATGATCGGGCACTTTGCGCTGGCGAGCGAGGCGTACGCGCACTTCACGAGCCCGATCCGGCGGTACGCGGACACGACGGTGCATCGCGCGCTGACGGAGTACCTGCTCCAGACGGAGAACGGGAAGAAGCGGCCGCGCGACGACGGGGACAAGAAGCGGATCGGCGCCAAGCTGCGCGAGAGCGACATGTGCCCGAGCTTCGAGGAGCTGGTGGAGATCGGGAGGCACATCTCGGCGACGGAGAAGAACGCGGAGGACGCTGAGAAGAACCTGCGTCAGTTCCTTGTGCTGCAGCTGCTGTCGCGGCATGTGGGGGAGGCGTTTGAGGGGATTGTGACGGGGGTGTCGCCGTCGGGCGTGTTCGTGCAGCTTGATAAGTATCTGGCGGACGGGATGGTGAAGGCGGTGGACCTGCCGGGGCGGAGTGGGGGAGGTGGGGGTGGTGGTGGGGGAGGGGGGCAGTTCCAAGGGGGCCGTTGGCAGATCGACTCGCGCACGGGCGCGCTGGTGCAGCAAGGGGGCGGGCGGAGCTACAACATCGGGGACCGGTTGTCGGTGACGATCGCGAATATTGACTTGGCGCTGCGGAAGATGGACCTGGCGGTGGCGGACTCGAAGGCGCGCGAGGCGGGGAAAGACAAGAAACTGACCGAGCGCAAGGGCGCGGCGCGCGATGGCGCGGGGCTGGGAGGCGGGCACCTCGGGCTCGACTTTGACATGCTCAAGGAGGGGAAGACGGGGGCGGACAAGCGGGCGGCGCGGAGCAAGTCGCGGGAGCGCGGGAAGAGCGACTTCCGGGGCGACCGGAAGAAGAAGGGGAAGCGGTAGGGAACCGGCGCCCGGAATTGTGTGCGCGATGGTTGAAGCGGGCGCTGCCTACGGCTATCGATGCATTTCATGAGCGCCGGGTGCGCTGCACAACCGGAATCGGGCAGATTGCTGGTGACGCCGAGCCTGGGTCGGAGTGATGATGGTGCGCTCGTGTCTCGTCACGACGCGATCGGGCAAGGGCATCTCATCGGGGAGCCTGGGGGCGTCGCGCCGGTTGAGGGGCTGAAGGACATTGCAAATGAACCGCACGGTGTGTCAACGGATACGTGGGCGTCGCCGGTGGGCAGCGCTGCCCGGAGCGGTAGTTGTCTGCGCGCTCGTCGCGGGTACGGGCGTGGCCCAGCCCGACCCTGCCGCGAAGCCGGGAACGAGCTTCACGAAAGTTGATCACACCGAGGCGCTCGCGGATGTGATCAAGCGGATGAGCGCCGCGAAGCCGGGGATCATGAAGGCGCAGCTCGACCTGCTGGGGTTGCGATACGACCTTGCGGAGCGGCCCGCGCCGGGCGCCAAGATGTTCCGGGGCAAGGCGGTTCAGGGCGGCGTGCGTGTGAGACTCGGGGAGGGGATGACCTGGGCGAAGCTCAGCGCGATGACGCCCGCGGAGATCCGCGAGCGCGGGGTGTTCCCGGCGGGGTTCATGCCGCTGCCGCACCCGAATCATCCTGAGGGCGGGATGCTCTTTCCGCAGTTTGAGATCGACGAGTTGAACGCGCAGGAGGGGCGCGACCTGACGCGGTTTGACCTCGAGTTTGATCTGCCTGATCGTTTTTTGCCGGAGTTCCCGCCGGCGATCTTCCTGACGACTCGCCCGGACCTTGGGGATGTCTCGCGGGGGAAGCTGGTGACAAGCGCGAACTTCTTCGAGCTGTTCGACGGGGTTCTCAACCCGAAACAGATCGACGGGGTGCGGCTGCTGGTGACGCCGTTCGCGCAGCAGCAGTTCAACATGACGACTGATCGGCGGAGCGTGCATGCCAGCCGCGGCGTGAGCTGCTTTGACTGCCATGCGAACGGCCATACGAACGGGTCAACGCATTTGGTGGGGGATATCCGGCCGCAGGAGTTTCGGCACCGGATCGACACGCCGTCGCTGCGCGGCGTGAATGTGCAGCGGCTCTTCGGGTCGCAGCGTGCGCTCAAGACGGTGGAGGACTTCACGGAGTTCGAGCAGCGGGCGGCGTACTTCGACGGTGACCCGGTGATCGCGACCAAGAAGGGTCTGAATATCCTGGACCGCGGGACGCAGGTGCATCCGATGGCGGAGTTCCAGGAGATTCTGGACTTTCCGCCGGCGCCGAAGCTCAATGTGTTCGGCAAGCTCGACCAGTCGCTGGCGACCGAGTCCGAGCTGCGCGGCGAGGCATTGTTTATCGGCAAGGCACAGTGCGCCGCGTGTCACACGCCGCCGTACTACACCGACAACCTGATGCACAACCTGCGGACGGAGCGGTTCTTCGAGCCGCGGATGATCAATGGGCGGATGGCGTCGGCGGACGGGCCGATCAAGACGTTCACGCTGCGGGGGATCAAGGACTCACCGCCGTATCTGCACGATGGGCGGCTGCTGACGCTTGACGACACGGTGGAGTTCTTCAATCTGGTGCTGGGGCTGAGGCTCACGGAGCAGGAGAAGAAGGATCTGGTTGCGTTCATGCTGTGCCTGTAAGGCGATTTCCGGCGCCGGCGCTGACCGGCTTTGAATGATTTGAAACGGGGCGTGCGCGTCCCGCGGGTAGAAACTCACTTCGAAGGGAACTGAACATGCGAGGATTGGCACGGAAGGCGGCGGTAGTGGGTGCGTGCATCGCGGGGCTGTTTGCGGTCGGCGCGTGCTCGACGGCGCCGAGGTCGGAGGAAGGGCGCGTGGAGATTCGGAGCGATGCGGATCGCGTGCTGGCGAAGGCGCGTGGGAGCGATCCGACGCTCGCGACGAGGCTTGACAACTCCGCCGGGTACGCGGTGTTTCCGACCGTCGGGAAGGGGGCTGTGGGCGTCGGCGGCGCGTACGGGAAGGGCGTGCTGTACGAGCGCGGCGTGCCGGTGGGGTATTGCGATCTGACGCAGGGGACGATCGGCTTCCAGCTTGGGGGTCAGGCGTACAGCGAGATCATCGTGTTTGAGTCGCAGAATGACGTGAACCACTTCAAGTCGGGGAACCTTGAGTTCAACGCGCAGGCGACCGCGGTGGCGCTGAAGTCCGGCGCGGGCGCCAACGCGAAGTACGAGCACGGTGTGGCGGTCTTCACGATGAACGAGTCGGGGCTGATGTACGAGGCGTCGATCGGCGGTCAGGGATTCGATTATCGGCCGATGTAACAAGGGGACGGCGAAAAGAGGTCCGGCGCCGTGGCCCAGAGCCGCGGCGCTGGAAGACCAGCGCAACGGTGAATCTCAGAGCGCTCGTCCAAAGCGGCGGGCGTTTTTCATTTCGAGGCCGACTCAGAGACGGGGCGACGCCGGGGCGTGCTCGAGCCACGGGAAACCGGCCGGGATGAGCTCGGGGCGGTCGTTGATCCAACCGACGAGCCACTCAAAGGCATCGACGAGGCGGGGTCCGGGGCGGCTGAACATCTGGTTGCCATCGACCATTGCGGTGCGGACACCGTGGCGATGGGTGAGCTCGCGCCACCACGGCGAATCGTGCTCGAGGCGATCGACTTCCGCACGGGCCTGCGCGAGGGAGAGGCCGCACGGGCAAACGATCACGCGGTCGGGGCGACTGGCCACGAGCACGTCGGTGGGCACGCGCACCGACTTGCCGGCGCTGCGGAGTGTCGAACCGATGGGTCCCGCGCCGGCGCCGGCGGTGGGGACTCGATCGGTCGGGTTAAGAGGATGCACCGCGCCGGCTCGCTCGATGAGTTGAGGTGTCCAGTGCCCGCCGATGAAGGGCGGATCCGTCCACTCGAGAAACGCGATGGTGGGACCATCGAGGAAGGGGTTGACGAACTCGGCCGCGGCGTAGAAGCGGGAGCGGAGCCGCGAGACGGCGACCTCGGCGGGTGCGTGCAGGTTGGTCGCTTCGCCGATGGTGAGCAGGTCATCGAGGACGTCCTCGAGCGTGGTGGGGTTGAGAGAGACAATGCGGGGGGACGGCGAGAGGTGAGACACGAGTCGCTGCACGGCCGCGAGGTCGATGGAGCAGACGTGGCAGAGGTCTTGCGTCAGGACGACGTCTGGGCGGAGCGAGGCGAGGAGCGACTCGTCGAGGGTGTAGAGGGAGTGCCGTGCGGACGCGGCGGCACGGACCTGAGCATCGACGGCGGCGGCGCCGGCGGTGTTGAAGTCGGTGCGGGCGGCGGTGAGGACCGGGAGGTGAGCGATCGACGAAGGAAAGTCGCACTCATGCGAGCGACCGACGAGGAGGTGCTCGCCACCGATATGGGAGAGGGCTTCGGTGGCGGAGGGTAGAAGACTGACGGCGCGGAGCATGGGGGGCAGGGTACGGGGGAGGGAAGTGGCGGAGTGATGGGTGCGGTTGGTTTTCAGCGTACTTCGCTGCCGCGAAAGGCGCGGGGTGGTATAACGTTCCGGCCAGGCAAAGGAGCGCCCATGGACAAGGCAGGCGTGCGGAACACGGCAGGTTCGATGAGGTTCGACATGGACGGCCGCCGAAAGACAGGGTCGGCCACGCGCTGCGTGCTGGTTGGGACGGCGGCGCTCACGCTGCTTTCGGGGACGGCACTGGGGATTGCGAGGCCGCCGGTTCCGCCGGCGAAGAAGGCGGGGACTCCGGCCGCTCAACCGACGACGCCACCGCGCAAGTCGGCGCCGAACACGCCGGCGAGGCCTGATCCGAACGCACCGCAGCCGGAGGGCGGGCCATCGGATGTGCCGTCTGTGCAGCCGGCGACGAGGTCGCCGACGGGGCGCGAGCAGCCGGTCCAGCCCGCCGGCGAGGGCGGTGGGGTGCAGGAGTTGCCGCCGTCGGACCCCAACATGTTCAGGTTCTCGGGGTTTTCTGATGAGGTGCAGCTCACGGAGCTCATCAAGTTTGTGCGTGACGAGCTGGATATTCAGATCATCGCTACCGACGCGGGCCTGGTGGGGCAAACGGTGGTGCTGAGCTCGCCGATCGAGATCCCGAAGGACCAGGTGCTCGAGTTCCTCAACACCTTGCTGGAGCAGAAGAACCCTGCGTACACGATCACCAGAGGGGTGGGCGGGGTGTACGTGGTGCAGCAACTGAGCGAGGTGCAAGCGTATCTCGGCGGGGATATGTTCAGCTCGACGCGGATCATCCGGACGCCGGGGCTGCAGGCATCGGCGCTGCAGACTCCGATGACTATGCTGGGCTTCATCATGGGAGCGGGCACGGCGCAGGGCGTGCAGAGCCCTCGGGTCGCGTTCCTTGACGATCTTGGTGTCATGATTGTGACGGGGACGCCGCGACAGACCGCGCTGGCCGTCGCGTTCGTCGATCAGATGGTGGAGGAGCAGAAGGAGATCAAGCCGCGCCGATACGACCTGACGAATGTGTCGGCGGTGTACGCGCGCCAGCGGATTCTGGACCTCATCGGCGAAACCGTGCAGGACACAGGCGCGGGCGCGCCGAGCACGGGCACGGGGGCTGCGGGGGCGGCAGCGAAGGCCGCAGCGGCGGCGGCGG
>JACMLW010000218.1 GCA_014379385.1 Phycisphaerales bacterium | reverse complement strand
GCGTGCGAGGGGAAGCGCGCCTGGACCGATGAGCCCGGTTCGGTGTCGGCCAACTCGGCGTCGATCCGTTCGCTGAGCGGACCCATGAAAGCGGCGTAGCTCTTGCCGACGCCGGTGGGGGCGTTGATGAGGCCGCTGCGGCCGTCGCGGTAGGCGGCCCACGCCTCACGCTGGAATGGGAAGGGCGTCCAACCGCGCGAGGCGAACCAAGCTTCGATGCGGGCAAGGCCGGGGCTCATGGGGTGTGCCCCTCGGTCCCAGTGCCCGTTTCTGCGGTGCGGAATACACCGCTGGAGCGCGCAAGCGAGGCGTGCAGAAGGGCGCGGACGGTCTCGAGGGTGTCGGCGTCACGGGCTTTCTTGTCGCGCCGCCAGGCCTTGATGCGCGGGAAGCGAACGGCGATGCCCGAACGGTGACGAGTGGACACCTGGATGCCCTCGAAGGCGATCTCGAAGACGAGCTCGGGCTTGACCATGCGGACGGGGCCGGACTTCTCGAGCGTGTTCCGTCGCACATACGCGTCCACTTCGCGCAGTTCCTCATCGGTGAGACCGGAGTAGGCCTTCGCGAAGGGAACGAGCTCGCGGGCGCCGGGGGCGCTCTCATCCCAAACACCGAAGGTCTGATCAGAGTAGATGCCGGCTCGCTTGCCGGTGCCGGGCTGCGCATACATCAGCACCGCGTCAACGCTGTAGGGATCGATCTTCCACTTCCACCATCCCCCGCCGCCCGCGTCCTTACTGCCTCGCGCCCGCCCCACCCCATATACGGAAGCGCGCGGCTTGAGCATGAGGCCCTCGACGCCGGACTCGCGCGAGCGCTCGCGGATGGCCGCGGCGTCGCCCCAGGTGTTTACATGCACGAGCGGAGAGATTCGCAACGGGAGCCACGTGGAGCCGGCGGCGCGCGCCGCCGCGCCGCGGACAATCTCTTCGAGCAGCTCGCGCCGCCGGGACATGGGGAGCGGACGAACGTCGCCGCCGGCGTGCTCGATAACGTCGTAGGCCATGAAGACGAGGCCGCGGCCGGGAAATGGAATGGGTGTGGCGGCCGCGGATGGTGCCGCCAGGTCGCTTGCGCCGAAGAGACCGAGTTGACCGTTGTTTTTCTTGCGCGAGGGGGTTCCGGGGACGGGCTTGCGATTGATGCGGGTCTGCAGCTCTGCGAACGGTCGCGGCGAGCCGGTGTCGGCCGCCTGACCCACGCGAGAGGTATCCTCCCAGATAAGGATCTCACCGTCGAGCACCGTGCCTGATTCAAGCATCGCGCCGGCGGCGGCGGCCTCGGGGAACCGATCGGTGACGAGCTCTTCGCCGCGTGACCAGACGAGGATCTCGGCGCTGGGGCGGCGGATGAGCTGGGCGCGGATGCCGTCCCACTTGTGCTCGATGAGGTAGTCGGCGACGTTGCCAAGCGTCTCGGGGGGGCCGTTGAGCTGGTTCGCGAGACAGAACGGATAGAGGCCGGAGCCCTCTTCGGCAACCGCGCGGCCCTGGAGCAAGCCGAGGAATCCCGCGGCGGTGGGCTCCCAGTTGCCCATGACGCGGTGCTCCATGGTCGCGGCATCGATTTCAACGGCGCCCCCAGTTCTGCCCCCTTCGGCGGCAACGGCGGCGAGAGCGCGCACGACGAGTCCGCGGGCGGCACCGACGCGGAAGGTGCCGCTGATGAGCTTGTGGAAGACAAATCGCTGTCGGCTGTCGAGCTGGGACCAGATGTCGGGCAGCATGCGGCGTTTCTCAACGTCGCGGGCCTTCTGGAGCGGCTGGATCCACTTCTCGACCACTTCGTGGAGCGGTCGCGGGGTGATTGTGCCGGAGGGCTCGGGGAGGAGAAGGGCGATGGTTTCGGAGAAGTCGCCGACCGCGCTGTAGCACTCGCCGAGGAGCCAGGCGGGATACCCGCTGGCCTCGGCAGCGGAGTCGCGAAGAACCGTGGCGCTCACGGCACGCTTGTGGCGTCCACCCGAGAGGAAGTACAGACCCCACGCGGCGTCCTCAGGCGGGGCTTCGCGGAAATAGCTCTGGAGGCCCGCGAGCTTCTCGGAGGTGCGGGTGGTCTGGTCAAGCTCGTCGTAGAGGCGCGCGAAGCGGAGCATCAGGCACTCCCTTCGTGACCGTTGTCGGCGGCTCGCTCGGTGCCGGCGGCGACAGGGGATTCTTCGCCGGCGCTGCTGGAGCCCTGGCCGGTCTCGGCAATCTCGCCCTCCCAGCGCGTGGGGATGATCCAGGACTCCAGGCCCTTCTCGCGGAGCCAGCGCGCGAGGGGCTCGGTGTAGCCGTGGGTCACGCCCACCCGCGAAGCGCCGGTCTGCTCGATGGCCCACAGCAGGCCCTCCCAATCGCTGTGGTCGCTGAGCGGGAAGCCGCGCTGGGCGCTGCGGCGGCGGCGGGTGCCGCGGATCTGCATCCAGCCGGTGGCGTAGGCGGTGGAGACGTCGCCGAAGCGGCGCATCCAGGGAGAGCGGTCGGCGCTCGGCGGGGCAAGGACGATGCCGCTGCCGCGGAGCGATTTGGCCTGCTCACTGGTGCTTCGGAGGATGCTGGGGAGCTTGGCGCCGAGACGGGTGTAGACCTCGTTGAAGCGTTCGAGGGCGCCGTGCACGGCGATGGGGCCGATCGAGTCATCGAGGCTGGCGAGGATGCGCTGGCTCTTGCCGAGCGCCCATCCGAAGAGGAGGCTGGTGATCCCCTCAGCCCGGTTGGTGGTCCACCACCTGTTGACGTCGCGCATCACCTCGTCGTGCGAGCGCCAGCGGTAGATGGGGAGGCCAAAGGTGCTCTCGGTGATGAAGACCTCGCAACGGAGTGGCTCGAAGGCGCGGCAGGTCTGGGCGTGCTCGTCGCTCGCGCCCGCGCAACCGACCCCCCCTCCCCTCCCCCCTCCCTGACGAGCCATGTAGTCGCCGCTGACGACCCAGACGGCGTGGCCGTGGGCGTGCGCGGCGGCGCCGGTTGGCTGGAGACGGATCTGGGCGGAACCCAAGATGTGGCCCGCGGGGTGAAGGGAAAGCGAGACACCACCGATGGCGAGCGGCGTGCTGTATTGGAGCGGTTGGACGGGGGTCTGCGGTCCGAACTTGGCCTTGAGCAGCTCGGCTGTCTCAGGGGAGCAGAGATACGAGCCGCAGCCTGCGACGGCGTGGTCAGAGTGCGCGTGCGTGACGACGGCACGATCGACGGGCTTCCACGGATCAATGTGGAATCCACCCGCGGCACACCAGAGCCCGTGGTCGGTGGGGATCAGAAGTTCGTCACGGGGGGGTGGCACACCAAATCATAAACGCGGGGTGTGGTATCAAACATCTCCCGATATCTAGGAAGACGCCGCACCGCGAGGCGAACGAGCCGCTGTCAGACCTTGGCCTCGTCGCGGTCGCGCGAGGAGCGCTCCGAACGCTTGCGGGTGCTCTCATCAAGAATGCGTTTGCGGATGCGCACCGATTGAGGCACGATCTCCACGAGCTCGTCGTCCTCGATGTACTCGAGCGCGGCCTCGAGCGAGAGCTTACGCGGCGCCTTGAGGACGATGGTCTTGTCCTTGCTCGCGGCCCGCATGTTGTCGAGGTGCTTAAGGCGGGTGATATTGACGACAAGGTCGTTGTCGCGATTGTGCTCGCCAACGACTTGGCCGGCATAGACCTTATCGCCGGGGGAGACAAACAGGATCCCTCGCTCGGCGAGGAGCTCGCAGGCGTAGGTGGTGACCTGGCCGCTCTCGATGGAGATCAGGACGCCCTGCTGGCGTTCGGGCGGCGAGCCCTGCATCGGGGCGAACCGCTCGAAGGTGTGATGCATGATGGCCTCGCCCTGCGAGGCGGTGAGCAGGCGGGAGCGGAGGCCGATGAGGCCGCGGGCGGGGATCTCAAACTCGATGTGGGTGATGGCGTCGCCGCGGGGCTCCATGGACTTGATCTCGCCCTTGCGGGCGCCGACGAGCTCCATGACAGAGCCGACGACGCGGTTGGGGGCATCAACGACAAGCCACTCGATGGGCTCGTGCTCGACGCCGTCGACTTCCTTGATAACGACCGTTGGCTTGCCGACTGAAAGCTCGAACCCCTCCCGGCGCATGGTCTCGAGAAGGATGCCCAGGTGGAGCAGGCCGCGGCCGGAGACGATGAACTCGTCGGTTGTGGAGCCGGGGGTGACGCGGAGCGCGACGTTGTGCTGGAGCTCTTTCTCGAGGCGCTCACGGAGCTGGCGGCTGGTGACGTACTCACCCTCGATTCCGGCGAAGGGGGAGTCGTTGATGCGGAACACCATCGTGAGCGTCGGCTCGTCGACTTTGACGGGCGGGAGGCCCTTGGGGTTCTCGGGGTCGGTGATCGTGTCGCCGATATCGACATGGTCGAGGCCGACGATAGCGCAGAGGTCGCCGGCGCTGACCTCCTGGGTCTCCTCGCGCCCGAGCCCCTTGAAGCGCAGCAGCTTTGCGACGCGGTCCTGTCGCAGCTCGCCGTTACGATCGATGATCGCGACGCTCATGCCGGGGCGGATACGCCCGGCGTAGACGCGCCCGATCCCGATGCGGCCGACGTAATCGTTGTAGTCGAGCGTTGTGATGAGGAGCTGGAGCGTGGCGTCGGCGTCGTCGGCCGGCGCGGGGACGTGGTCCACGATGGCGTCGTAGAGCACGCGCAGGTTGTCGGTACGGATCGTGGGATCGAGGCTCGCCCAGCCGTCGCGACCGGAGCCATAGACGATCGCAAAATCGAGTGCGTGGTCATTGGCGCCGAGCTCGACCATGAGGTCGAACACCTCGTTGACCACCTCGTTGGGGCGGGCCTCGGGGCGGTCACACTTGTTCACCACCACGATCGGCTTGAGCCCCGCCTCGATGGCCTTGCTGAGCACGAACCGGGTCTGTGGCATCGGCCCTTCAAAGGCGTCAACCAGGAGTAGGCAGCCGTCGGCCATGCGGAGCACTCGCTCGACCTCGCCGCCGAAGTCGGCGTGGCCCGGCGTGTCGATGATATTGATGGCGAAGTCGTCGAAGCCCTCGCCGTCGGGCCTGGGCCGGTGGTAGACGACCGCGCAGTTCTTGGAGAGGATCGTGATGCCGCGCTCGCGCTCGAGCGGGTTGGAGTCCATGATCAGGTCGTGCTGGCCGCCGGCGAGCTTCTCCAGCTCGCCCGCGCGGAACATGCCCGACTGCTTGAGCAACTGATCCACGAGCGTGGTCTTGCCGTGGTCAACGTGCGCGATGATCGCCACGTTCCGAATCGTTGAGCGGCTCACCGCCCGCGGGGTATCACTGGCCATCTGCGTCATTGCTTCCCTTGCGACTTGCCGGCCGCCTTGCGCGGCCGTCCTTTCGGCACGAACCGCCGGTTGTGTGGGCGTGCGCGGCACCAGCCTCGTGCGCCGCGAGACGCCCGCCGATGGTCCGGCGAGCCTCATAAGAGACCGCACGCATCAACTATAGCCGGACAATCCGCAAACCCTCGATTCGCGCTCACGTTCTTGGTCATTAGGGGTTTCCCCGTGGTATCCCAATCGGTGCAGGCCCACCCGCGAGCGGGGGCGTTGCCGCGATGTGGATGGGCGGATGTTCGACGCGCTGCATGCTGAGGGTGTCGGGCCCATTGCCCCTTGGATGCGGGTGCGACGGTGGTGCATCAGCACATTTGTCATTCGCGGCGCCCTCGACGTGTGTCGCCATCCGCCCGCCCCAGTCGCACTCGCCGCGACCCATCAACGCCCTGATTGGAGAGACACCATGAAGACTCGGAAAATCCTCACCGGCTTGGCCCTTGGCATGGCCGCCGCTGCGGCCGGACCGCTCGCGATGCACGCCGACGTGCTCTACTCCAACAGCTTCCAGACCGGCTCGTCCTGGCCCGAGTGGTCGAACAACCAAGTGTCGGACAACATCCACTACTCCCGGTTTCTGGGGCGCTTCACGAACCAGTTGGTCTCGTTGACACTCACGCTGCCGACGCTGCCCCCGCCGCCGCCGGACTTTGAGATCCCCGACGATGATGGAGGCGGGGGCGGGCCCGCGCCGTACTGGATTTACTCGCTCGCGTTCGACTTCCACTGCATCGACTCGTGGGACGGGTACGAGCCGACCCACGGCATCGACCGGTTCGAGGTGCGAATCAACGGCACGAACATGTTCAACGAGACATTCGCCAACCAGCACAACCTTCAGAGTTACACCGAGCCGCCCACGCTCGGCCGGGCGCATCTCGGCTTCGACGGCCGGTGGCTCGACTCCAGCTACCGGCTCACGATTCCCTTTGTCGTTGCGCCGGGAACGACGTCCTTCACATTCGAGGGGATCGGCCTGCTCGGCCCGCTCGGCGACGAATCCTGGGGGCTGGATGACGTACACCTGAGCACGATGCTGGTTCCAGCGCCGGGCGCGGCCGCGCTCCTGGCGTCGTGCGGATTGCTCGCGGGCCGCCGGCGGCGCCGCTGAGAGTCGCTCAATCACCCCCCAGCACGGGCACCCGGAGCTTTTGACAGCTACTTCTTGGCGAGCTCGATGCGCACGACGCCCTCGACCTCATCCATCGGCGCTACGAAGAATCCATCGTCAACGCGATGCACCGAGCGCCCGATTTTCCTCCATCCGATCGGGTCCGGGAGCATGGCCGGAAGGGCGCTCTCGATAGCGGCGGGGCGGATCATGCCCTGCGAGATCCACCGCTTGCTCTTCGCAGCACCGTCGCGCCTCGGCGCTTCACCGAGCGTTCGGCGGATGTCCGAGACCGCCTGTCGCGCGACATCGGAACCACCCATCCCCCCCTGTCCTCCCTCCCCGCCCGCAGCGCCGAGCACCCACCAACCCGGCGCGCCGGGCACAGACTCTCCCCCGACGACCGGGCCGTACGCCCACGCGACATGGAGGCCGCTGGATTCTTCGTGGTCGCCCAGCAATCCGGCGGTGCGCACACCCGCTGATCGGATGGCTTCCGGGAACGTGCCGGCGAGGTCCGGCGGCTGGGCTTGCGACTGAAAGCCGATCGCTCGCTCGATCCCGATAATCATGCCGCGCACGTAGGCATCGCCGGCGCGTGCGAGTTCCGACAGATCGTTTCCCTCGACAGCCAAACCAAGCGCGATCCCCAGCGGCGCCGGCCCGGGGCGAACCACGACGGCCTGGCGCTGTCCGAGCGCATCCTGGAGCGCCTTGGGTAACCCCAGGGCGGTAAGCACCTGGGCAACGGGGTTGGAGTCCTGACCGATCCCGTCGGCGTTATCAAGCCTGAGCCGATGCTCCAGCACCGCCGCGAGCGCACCATCGCTGAGCGCCACGAAGGCTTCTCCAGAGGTCTCGGGGACATCGCGGAGCGCACGCATGAGGCTGCTGTCCCGCAGGATGAACCGAGCCTCCCAAGTCTCGCGATTGTCGGCGGCGGCCCAGGCCATCGTCGCGTAGTTTGACCACATCGACTGCTGGAGCGTCTCGGCCCGGTCCGCGTTGTTGACCGGGAGACTCTGCTCGAGCCGAAGCAGCACATAGGCCTCCGCCGGGCCCAGCCTCCGCAGTGCGTGCAGCGCGGGCGTCCCCGCGAGCGTCGTCTCAGGTCCGCCCTTGCCCCCACCCCCCCCGCCACCCCCACCTCCGGCGCTCTCCAGCAGCGTGTCGAAGACCTCCGGGTGCGCGGCCGGCCCGACAATCAGCGTCACCGGCGAACCGTCGTTTGCGCCCTTGCCCTTTCGGCGCTTCGCCGCCAGCTCGAACCGGCCGTTCTCGATGCTCAGCACAGGCTGGCCCTTCACGAGGGCACGCGGCGCGGCCTTGAGCCGCTCGACCAGGCGGCGGTCGGTCTCAGCCGAGACATCCGTGAGCAGGGCCCAACGAATAGGCGACTCAGCGGCCTCCCTCCCCCCTTCACCCGCCCGTCCTGCCGCGGAACCATCCAGGGCTGCCGTCAGATTCTCGATCACCACGATCACGCGCTGGCCGAGCAAGCGGTCAAACGCCTCTTCTTGGGACCACCCGAGCGACTTGGCAAGGGCGTCCCACTTTGGCCCCGCGCGCCCGGTGCCGCTCCAGGCCATGAGCAGCTCGGTGAGCTGTTCGCCGGCGGTGGCGCGGACACCCGCCGCATCCTGCAGGACGACAATCAGTTCGGCGCTGCGCGGGAGCGGCG
>JACMLW010000217.1 GCA_014379385.1 Phycisphaerales bacterium | reverse complement strand
GCGGCCAGTTGGTCACAAACCCTTCCGATTGTGCTCATGCTGCTGCAGTGGCCGAGCGGAGTTCGTTGGGTCACCGTGGCGGCCAGTTGGTCACAAACCCTTTAGATTGTGCCCACCTGCCTGACACGGAGAATTGGGGTTCGCTCGGTCACCGTGTCGGCCAGTTGGACACAAACTTCTGGGATTGTGACCAAGTGACGGTAACGGTGGCAGTCGCAGCGGCGGAATAGCACCCTGGGATTGTGACCAAGTGACCGTAACGGTGGCTGTGGCGGCGGCGGTTTAGCGCTCTGCGGTTGTGACCAAGTGACGGTTCACAAACGACTGCCAAGAGCTTCCGAACTGCGGAAGACGGGCCGCGAAAGGCTAGCGACACCTAAGCGTTCCAGCTCAAATCCTGCTACTTCGAATAAAATACTAGCGCCCGAGGCCGCGGATTTCGGGCTTTTGGGTTTAGGCCACTCTGCGGCGAATGGCATTACCACCCGAGCAGCCGGGCACACTCAATTATCAGGCCCATCGTTGCGACAGCTAGTGCGGTAACCAGTGCCGCATTGGTGAGGAAGCCATTGACATGCCGACCGACCCAGGCGCGGCGGTTGTTCATCATTAGCAGGGCCAGGGCAAGCAGCGGAATAAACATCGAACCCAGGATGCCGAAGGCCCGCTGCACAACCGCAAAGTCGAGCCACACGCCCAGCGCTGGAAGCGTTGCCAGGCCGAGGAGGTAGGCTCGGTATGCTGGGGTGCGGGAGAGATCATCCTTCGTTGCGAGTCGCTCGGGCAAAGTCTGGGTCACCGCGGCATCGGGCCCAGCGCGACCTCTTGAAACAAAATCCGCGAAGAGCAACGGGATGAACTGCCAGACTCCGAGCATGCAGGCGCAGACGGCGCACCAAGCGCCCGCAAGGTAAACCCACCCCGCGACCGGGTCGATGGTCTCAGCCAAGCGCGACGCTACCGCCTGGAACAGGTTCGCCCCACTTGGATAAACCGGGACATCCGCGGACACGATCGTAAGCGCAATGCCGAAGACCACCGTGACGGTGTAGGCGATGCCGAGGTCGATCCGGTAAGACCAAGCGCGAGGCGACGGTTGATCCCCTGCCTTGGTTCGTCCTTCCTCACGCATCCAGTAGCCGTACGCGAGCATCGTCACCGTGCCGCCTATCCCGCCAAAGAGGGCAATGGTCCATTGCACGCCTTCGGGATCCTCCCGGGGTAGGCGTGGCACAAAGATCGCGCCGGCCACCGCGCTCAGATCAGGTCGGGTCAGGACAGCCGCGACGACCACGAGGAGCACCATCGCGATCGTCAGCACGCCCATCACGCGCTTGAACACAGCGTAGCCCCCGCTGAGCACAAGACCGCCGGCCGCGAGACTATGGCCAAGGCCCAGGAGGACCCGCATCGATCCAGAGGTTTCCGAGGTCCCGCTCGCGACCCATCCCTTCTCCGCCGTCAGCGCCGCGGCCGCCACGGCGGCGCTCGCGCTCATGACTGATGCCCCGACCGAAAACGTCCACGGCAGCAGGTAGATCAGGAACACGATTCGAGCGGCCGGTCCCAATCGGTGGCAGGTCCCTTCCAGGAACGTCTCTCCGGTGGCGACCTGCCAGCGGGCCACGCCCTCGTTCAGGACGAACTTGATGAACGCCCCGGCGACGATCGCCCACAGAAGCATCAGCCCGAAGCGGCTGCCCGTCAATGCAGCCATTGAGACATCTGAGCCGCCGATACCCGCAGCAGCCACAAGCAGGCCGAGGCTTACGCTTCGCATCGCGGTCCAAATCGCTGGGTGAGAGATGGTGCGCATAGAAGTTCGTGTCCCCACCACACAATCCATCAAGCCCCGGTAATTCAATAGGGTAGGAACGCCGCGTTTCATCCCTACCCACCATGAAATGCAAAATCCGCGATCGCATTCGCGGAGTGCGCCGGCAGTCGGTCACAATCGACACGGTGAATCAGCCGGACTGAAGAAGCCCGCGCGGGCGAAGCCGCGGCTATGGTTTCATCGCCGACCTCGCCGATCCGACCCTTCGCACCGAAGCTCCTGTTGGGCGGAAGACGCCGCCTTGCCGGTAGTCGCCGCCGGTCGCGACGTTAACCTCTGTCGATACAGGAGCCTTCGATGCGCGAGATGATGAAGTGTTTCGTGATGCACGGCATCGGCAAGGTGGGCGTTACGGAGAAGCCTGTCCCACGCCCTGGTCCGAACGACGCAATCATCCGCACGACCGCCTCGCTCATTTGCACCTCGGACACCCACACCGTAGCCGGTGCGATCGGTGACCGACACGGCTTGACGCTCGGGCACGAGGCCGTCGGAGTGGTGCACGAGCTGGGCGAACTCGTGGTTGCCAGTGGATTATTCAAGGTCGGTCAGCGTGTCGCGATCAGCGCCATCACGCCTTGCTACTCGTGTGACAACTGCCAGCGGGGCTATCCAAGCCAATGCGGCGGGATGCTCGGGGGGTGGAAGTTCGCCAACCTCAAAGATGGCAGCATGGCCGAGTACTTCCACGTCAACAACGCCGTCGCAAACCTCGCGCCCATTCCCGACGGCCTCACCGACGAGCAGGCCGCGTACTGCTGCGACATGCTCTCCACCGGTTTCATCGGAGCCGAGTTCGCGAACATCCCCATCGGCGGCAGCGTTGCAGTGTTCGCCCAAGGGCCAGTCGGCCTGATGGCAACAGTCGGCGCCCGCCTCTGCGGCGCGGGCCTTGTCATCGGGGTTGAGTCCATGCCCGGCCGAATCGCGCTGGCCAGGAAGTTTGGGTGCGACGCTATCGTGGACTTCACCAAGGAGGATCCCGTCGAAGCGATCATGAAACTCACGGGCGGCCAGGGTGTGGATTCGTCCATCGAGGCTCTGGGTTCCCAGAAGACCTTCACCGCGTGTGTCAAGGTCACGCGCCCCGGCGGCACCATCTCCAACATCGGCTACCACGGCGATGGTGACACCCCATCCCGCGCCTGGAATGGGGCGTAGGCATGGGCGACAAGACCATCCGAACGGCGCTGTGCCCCGGCGGCTCTGAGCGCATGGGCCGGCTCATGCGCCTCATCGCCGCGGGCCGCGTCGATCCGCTCCCCATGACTACGCATCGGTTCCTGTTCAAGGACATTGAAAGAGCGTTCAAGATGATGCAGACCAAAGAGGATGGGATGATCAAACCCCTGATTTCATTTTCCTAGTGTTTCGGAATGGAATGGAGCCGTCAATGGCTATGCGAAAAGTCAGTGCCGATGAAGCGAAGCGGATCGGAGCTACGCTCGGCGTCAACTGGGCTAAGGTGGACGTAGACCAGTTCCGTCGCGGCCTTGAGGTTGAGTTCGAACACGGCTCGCACGATCCCGAGACGAATGTCACCAATGACGACGCCGTGCTCACGGGCAAGATTGCCTGGGCACACCTCAAGGAGTTCCCGGATTACTACACCCGGCTGGACAAGCTCGAGGCCGAGGCGGACGCCTACTGGGCTTCTCGCCGCTGAGCGATGCTTGTTGGGAGACGCGTTCGGAGGGTTGCCCGAGGTGCTTGACGCGCTTCACGCGTTCCTGGGGACGGTCACGGACCGCTGCTTTACGTTGGATGCTGAGCGTCCTCCCTCAGCAGACTGAGCCGAGAATCGGATTCACACGTGTTCGTCCGCGAAAGCGCGCTCTCGATCGTCACGCTTGCGCCTCGGTGCGACGCGGTGCGATCGAGTTGGGAAGTGACGATGCACTCTTGCGTGTTGACCGCGCTCGCGGGCTAGCCACACGCGGCAAATGATAATACATTATCAATAAGACAAATAGCCGATGATTGTGCAGCAGCGGGGGGGCGCGGGGGATGGCGCCGTCCAAGGAGATACGCCATGCAGATCGAGATGCGAGCAACCGAGTCGGTGACGCCCTACGACCACAACCCGCGCCGCAACGACGAGGCGGTGGAGGCGGTGGCGCGGTCGATTCGCGAGTTCGGCTTCCGCCAACCAATCGTGGTGGACGCGGACGGCGTGATCGTGGTGGGCCACACGCGCTGGAAGGCCGCGCAGCGGCTGGGGCTCGCGACGGTGCCGGTGCACGTGGCCGGCGAGCTGACGGCTGAGCAAGCCCGCGCGTACCGCATCGCGGATAATCAATCGGCCCAGATCGCCGAGTGGGACCCCGACCTGCTGGCGCAGGAACTCACGGGCCTGAAGGCGCTCGACTACGACCTCTCGCTCCTGGGGTTCAGCGATGCCGAGCTATCCGAGTGGATGGCGCCGCCCGCGAATGAGGGCGTGGCCCCGGCCGACGAGGTGCCGGACACGCCGGAAGACCCCATCACCCAGCCGGGCGACCTGTGGGTGCTGGGCGCGCACCGGCTGCTGTGCGGCGACTCGACCAAGGCGGCCGACGTGGACCGGCTGATGGACGGGAACAAGGCGGCGCTGGTCGCGACCGACCCTCCCTACCTGGTGGACTACACCGGCGAGCGTCCAGGGGGCGCGGACGGGAACAGTGGCGGCAAGGACTGGTCGGCCACGTACCGCGAGGTTGACATCACCGACGCCGACGGCTTCTTCCGCGGCGTGTTCACCAACGTGGTGCGGGTCATCGCCCCCCACGCGGCGATCTACTGCTGGCACGCCCACAAGCGCCAGGCGCTCATCGCGCGGGTGTGGGAGGACCTGGGCATCCTGGACCACCAGCAGGTCATCTGGGTGAAGCCGACGGCGGTGTTCGGGCGCGTCTTCTGGCACT
>JACMLW010000216.1 GCA_014379385.1 Phycisphaerales bacterium | reverse complement strand
GCCCTTGATCATGTCGGTGAGCGACTTGAGCGGGCGGTTGCCCGAGCCGAACACGGCGCGCTGGCAGCGGCCGTTGTCGAACAGCGCGTCGACCGCCTGCTGCAGCATTCGCTTCTCGTTGCGGATGATGACCTCGGGGGCGTTGAGGTCCATGAGCTTCTTGAGGCGGTTGTTGCGGTTGATAATGCGGCGGTAGAGGTCGTTGAGGTCGCTGGTGGCGAAGTTGCCGGACTCGAGGAGCACGAGCGGGCGGAGGTCGGGCGGGATGACAGGGACGACGTCCATGACCAGCCATGCGGGGTCGTTCTCGCTGCCGCGGATCTGCTCGACGATCTTGAGTCGCTTGGCGAGATCCTTCGTTTTCTGCTTGGAGCGGGTGTTCTTGAGTTCCTCGCGCAGCTCGAGGGCGAGTTTGGCGAGGTCGGTGCGCTCGAGGATCTCGCGGACGGCGTCGGCGCCCATGAGGGCGCGGAAGGCGTTGCCGAACTTCTCCTGGGCCTGGCGGAACTCGTCCTCGGTGAGGATCTGCTTGAACTTGAGCTCGGTGTCGCCGGGGTCAACGACGACGTAGTCCTGGAAGTAGATGACCTTCTCCAGGTCGCCGGTCTTCATGGCAAGGAGGTTGCCCAGGCGGCTGGGCATGGCCTTGAAGAACCAGATGTGGACGATGGCCGCGGCGAGGTTGATGTGGCCCATTCGCTTGCGGCGGACGCGCGAGTGGGTGACCTTGACGCCGCAGCGGTCGCAGATGATTCCCTTGTACTTGGTGCCCTTGTACTTGCCGCAGGCGCACTCGTAGTCGCGCTCGGGGCCGAAGATGCGCTCGCAGAAGAGCCCGTCTTTCTCGGGCCGGTAGGTGCGGTAGTTGATGGTCTCGGGCTTCTTGACCTCGCCGTAGGACCACGAGCGGATGTCGTTGGGGGAAGCGAGGGCGACCTTGATGGCGCCGTAGTCATTAATCCTGTCGTACACGCTCTCGGCCATGGGTTTCTCTCCAAAGGTGGCGTCGCTGTCTTTGGTCAGGACGCCGCGCCTCTTTGGCTATTTCGTTGTGTCAAACCACTCGACAAATCACACGATCCGGCGGGGAGGGAACGGTCTTTACAGCAATGTCCCGGCCTCCGCACGCTTCTTCTCGAGCGTGACGTTCATGCCCAGGCCCTTGAGCTCGTTGCAGAGCACGTCGAACGCGACGGGCATGCCCGCCTCCAAGGTGTTGGTGCCCTTGACCATGGACTCGTAGATCTTCGTGCGGCCCTCGACGTCGTCGGACTTGACGGTGAGCAGCTCCTGGAGGATGTAGCTGGCGCCGTACGCCTCGAGCGCCCAGACCTCCATCTCGCCGAAGCGCTGGCCGCCCGTTCGCGCCTTGCCGCCCAGGGGCTGCTGCGTGATGAGCGAGTAGGGGCCGGTGGCGCGGGCGTGGATCTTGTCGTCCACGAGGTGGTGGAGCTTGAGGATGTACATGAACCCGACGGTGGTGCGCTGCGTGAACGGCTCGCCGGTGCGGCCGTCGAAGAGCTGGATCTTGCCGCCGCGAGGCATGTGGGCGAGCATCTCGCGGGGGTGGGGCCAGGTGCCGGTTTTCTCGAAGTGCTCGAGGCGGCGCATCACGTCGGCGTTGGCCTCCTCGACGGCCTTGTGGACCTCGTCCTCGGTGCCGCCGTCGAACACGGGCGTGACAGCCTGGAAGCCCAGGACGTGCGCGGCCCAGCCGAGGTGGGTCTCGAGGATCTGACCGACGTTCATGCGGCTGGGCACGCCCAGCGGGTTGAGGAGGACGTCGACCGGCGTGCCGTCCTCCATGAACGGCATTTCCTCTTCCGGCACGATGCGGGCGATGACGCCCTTGTTGCCGTGGCGGCCGGCCATCTTGTCGCCCACCGAGAGCTGTCGCTTGGTGGCGATGTAGACCTTGACCATCTCGAGCACGCCGGAGGGGAGCTCGTCGCCACGCTTCATGTGACCGATCTTGCGTTCCTTCTCCTTGCGGTTGCCCTGGATGCGTGGCCAGAACTGCTTGTAGAGCGTCTCGGCGTGCTCGCGGGTTTCCTTGGAGCCCTTGGCCCACTTGAGGTCGAACGTTTCGATCTGCTCGAGGATGACCTCGATCAGGTCGCTGGCGCCGACCTTCTGGCGGGTGGACGGGTCAACCATCGGTGTGCCCACGGCGTCGTTCACCAGACCAACGAGCTCCTTGAAGAGGTTGATGGCCCGGCGGTCCATGTCGGCCGCGTAATCGTCGATCTCTTTCTGCAGGCGCTTCTTCTGGTCGGCGGAGAGGTGCATGCGGCGGCTGAACCGCTTGGCGCCGATGACGACGCCCTCGACGCCCGCGGGGACTTCGAGCGAGTCGTTCTTCACGTCTTCGCCGGCGCGACCGAAGATGGCGTGGAGCAGTTTCTCTTCCGGCGTCAGCTCGCTCTTGGACTTGGGGCTGACCTTGCCGACGAGGATGTCGCCGGGGCCGACGCGGGCGCCCAGGCGGATGATGCCGTGCTCGTCGAGGTTTCGGAGGGCCTTCTCGCTGACGTTGGGGATGTCGCGCGTGAACTCCTCGCGCCCCAGTTTGGTCTCGCGGACCTCCACGTCGAAGCTGTCGATGTGGATGGAGGTGAACACATCGTCCTTGACGATGCGCTCGTTGATGACGATGGCGTCCTCGAAGTTGTACCCGTCGAAGGTGTTGAAGGCGACCAGGACGTTCTTGCCGATAGCCAGCTCCCCCAGGCGGGTGCTGGGGCCGTCGGCCAGGATGTCGCCCTTCTTCACCTTGTGACCGAGCGGAACGATCGGGCGCTGGTTCAGGCAAGTGCGCTCGTTGAGGCCGGCGAACTTGCGGAGGTCGTACTCGTCGGAGTTGTCGATGACGATGCGGGTGGCATCGACGGCGGTGACGGTGCCGGCGTTCTTGGCCTTGACGACCATACCGGAGTTCTTGCCGACCTCCTTCTCCATGCCGGTCGCGACGATCGGGGGATCGACCTTGATGAGCGGCACGGCCTGGCGCTGCATGTTCGAGCCCATGAGGGCGCGGTTGGCGTCGTCGTGCTCGAGGAAGGGGATCAGGCTGGCGGAGACGCCGACGATCTGCTTGGGCGCGATGTCGACGAACTCGACCATCTCGCTGCCGACCTCGGTGAGCTCGCCGCTCACGCGGGCCATGATGGCGCCCTTCTTGAGCTTGCCGCCCTCCTCGAGCGAGTCGGCGGGAGCGAGGATCGCGCGCATCTCCTCGTCGGCTCGGAGCTCCACCACCTTGCCGGTGACCTTGCCGTCCTTCGCAACGCGGTATGGGGTGCGCAGGAAGCCGTAGTCGTCGATGGAGGCGTAGATGCCCAGCGACGCGATGAGGCCGATGTTGGTGCCCTCGGGCGTCTCGATCGGGCAGATGCGGCCGTAGTGGCTGATGTGGACGTCGCGCACCTCGAAGCCGGCGCGCTTGCGGTTCAGGCCGCCCGGCCCGAGGGCCGAGAGCCGACGCTCATGCACCAGGCTCGAGAGCGGGTTGGTCTGGTCAACCACCTGCGAGAGCTCGGAGCGCCCGAAGAAGAAGTCGATCGCGCTCGAGATGCTCTTGGAGTTCACGAGGTCGCCGATCTTCGCGAGCTCGTCGGGGTTCTTGATGCTCATGCGCTCCTGCACGGTCCGCCGGAGCTTGAGGAACCCTTTGCGCAGCTCGTCGACCGCGAGCTCATCGAGCGTGCGGAGGCGGCGGTTGCCGAGGTGGTCGATGTCGTCCACCTGCGCAACGGGCCGGCCCGTCTTGGGGTCGGGCCTCTTGCTGCGGAGGTCCAGCAGGTACTGGATGACGCGCAGGAAGTCCTCGGCCCGGATGAACATCACGTCCTCCGGCGTGTCGAGGTTGAACTTGCGGTTGATGCGGAATCGACCGACCTTGCCGAGCCGGTAGCGGTTGTCGTCGTAGAACTTCTCGAAGAAGAGCTGCTTGGCCTTGTCGAGCTGCGGGGGGTTGCCGGGGCGCAGCTTGCCGTAGACCTTCAGCAGGGCCCGCTCGTAATCGCTCTCGCCGTCGAACTGCTCGAGCTTCTCCTCGGCGACGGTGTTGAGGATGAGCGAGTCCGACGGGTTCTGGATGACCTTCACCTTCTTGAGGCTGCTGGCGATAATCTTCTCGGCGGCATCGCCGATCATGCGGCCGACGTGAACGAGCTCCTCGCCGGTCTCGGTGTCGATGATGGACGAGGCGGCCCAGTGCTCGGGGCGGACCTGGTCGGCCTTGATCTCCGTGACCTCGTAAAAGAGCCCGAGGATCGCGTCCGTCGAGGCAATGGACTCGTCGAGGCAGCGGAGGAACGTGGTTGCCGCGAGCTTGGTGCTCTGGTCGATCCGCATCGCCAGAACGTCCTTCTTCGTGACCTCGAGCTCGATCCACGAGCCGCGCTCGGGGATGATGCGGGCCGAGTGAAGAGGGCGGTCGGCCTCGGCCGAGACGATCGAGAAGTCAACGCCCGGGGAGCGGTGAAGCTGGTTGACGATCACTCGCTCGGCGCCGTTGACGATGAACTCGCCGCCGCCCAGCATGATCGGGAACTCGCCAAGGTAGATTTCCTCCTCGGAGACATCGGGGTGGCCCTGGCGGATTAGGCGCACGGCGACCCGGAACGGGAGGCCGAACGTCAGGCGCAGCTCGCGGCACTCGTCGGCCGTGTAGCGGGGCTCCTCGAGCACGTAGTACTGGTAGTCCAGCGACATCGTGCCGTCGTAGCTCTCGATCGGGAACACCTCGCGCAGAAGAGCCTCAAGCCCCATCTGGGGGTCGCGGGCATCCGGCGATTTGCCGATCTGAAGGAAGCGTTCATACGCCGCCGTCTGAACCTTGGTCAGGTCAAAGACTGGGACCGCGTCGCCGCGCTTGGAGAAATCGCGCACCTTCCTCGCTGCCATCGATTACCTCGTGATGGTTGGAACAGCTACGCCAGTGGCGGAGAGCCGCTGGAGCCGTAATTGATTGAAAATTCTATGCACCCGGTGAAAAATGCCCGCGCCGTGCCGAACCAAGCAGTGTAGCCACCCGGCGCGACCAAAACAAGCCGCGCGGACAACCTCACCTTGCAGCACCGGCAGGTCTAGCCGGGCCAATCTGGGTGCAGGCCCCGAATCCCCCCTTTTTTCAAGATCCCGAAGCCGGGGACCGCCCCTTTCGGGACAGCCCACGGACAATTAATCTATAGACCGGCCGGCCCACACAGGCCAGTTTGGTGGCCACGAAATCCGATTTAGGCCAGCTCGACCGACGCGCCCTGCTCCTCAAGCTGCTTCTTGAGCTTGTCCGCGTCTTCCTTCGAGACGCCCTGCTTGATCGGCTTGGGAGCGCCGTCAACCAGGTCTTTGGCCTCCTTCAGGCCCAAGCCGGTCGCCTCGCGGACAACCTTGATGACGTTGATCTTCTTCTCGCCGGCGGCCTTGAGGATCACGTCAAACGTTGTCTTCTCCTCAACCACGGCCGCGGCCGCAACGGGGCCGGCCATCATCATGCCGCCGCCCGCGGCGGCCTCGATGCCGTACGAGTCCTTCATGTACTTACTCAGCTCGACCGCGTCCTTCAGGGAAAGACCGGCCAGCGAGTCACCGAGTTCCTGGATCGATGCCATGATTCAACCTCGTTCTTTCGGGGAGCGGCGTTTGCCGTTCCCCAGCATGTTCACCCAAGAGGGGCCGACCTGTTCGGCTCTTTACCCCGCAAACACGGGCCAGTCGGGTGCGGAATGTTCAAACTCGAGTCAGTTCAGTACCAAAAACCCTGATCAGCCCGCCTTGGCGATGGCCTCGCCCTTCTCCAGCTTCTCTTCGATCGCTTTGATGACACCGGCGATCCCGGACCCCGGACCCTTGATCTGGGCCATGAGCTTCTTCGCCGGGCTGACGATCAAGGTCACGACCTGACCGATGGCCTCGTCCTTGGTGGGGAACTTGCTCAGCTCGGTGACGCCCTTCTTGCCTTGGAAGAGCTGACCATCGAGGATGGCGCCCCGCAGCTCAAGGCCCGGGAAGGTCTCGAGAAGCGAGACGATCTCGCGTGCCACTTCCACAACCGACTGGCCGCCGTAGGCCAGAGCGTTGGCGCCCTGGAGCAGCGGACTCAGGCCCTCGAGGCCGGAGCCCTCGAACGTCTTGCGGGCCAGCGCGTTGCGCATCACCGTGACCTTGATGCCCTTGGGACGCAGCTTCGCACGCACCTTGTTGGTGTCGATCGCGGACATGCCGCGGATGCTGATCAGCATCGCGTCCTGGGCGCCGTCGAGACGGGAGGCGTACTCCCGGAGAATCATTTCTTTCACTGGCTTCGACATTGGAAACTCTCCAATCCCTGCTGGGCGCGGGGCCGGCAGCGGGCGTTGCTCTTTGAGCTCTACTGGGCGTCTTACTCGGCTACGACCTGCGCAAGCTTTACCTGGACGCCCGGCGTCATCGTGCCTGATACAACCACTTTCTTCACGTACACACCCTTGGCCGCGCTCGGACGGATCCGCTCGATGGTGTTCATGAAGTGCTCCAGGTTCGCGGCGAGGTCCGCCGCGCTGAAGCTCATCTTGCCGATCACGGCGTGGACGTTACCGCCCGAATCGTTCCGGTACTCCACCTTGCCGGCCGAGTATTCCTTCACGGCCTCGACCACGTTGGGCGTGACGGTGCCGGCCTTGGGCGAGGGCATGAGCCCCTTGGGGCCCAGAACCTTACCGAGCTTCGACACCACGCGCATCATGTCCGGACTGGCAACGGCGACGTCGAAATCCATCCAGCCCTGCTCGATCTTCGCGACCAGATCCTCGGCGCCGGCCTCGACGGCGCCGGCGGCCTTGGCCTGCTTGGCCATGTCCTCGCGGCAGAAGGCGATGACCTTCTTGCTCGCGCCGATCCCCTTGGGCAGCGAGACGGAGCCGCGGATCGCCTGGTCGGCCTGCTTCGGGTCGATGCCGAGGTGGATGACCACATCGACGGTCTGATCGAACTTGGTGACCTTGAACTTCTTGAGTGCCGCGAGCGCCTCGGCCGGGGGCAGGGGCTCCGCGGGGATCATCTCGGCGTTGGCCTTGGTTCTCTTAGAAAGCTTCGGCATGGTTTAGCCCTCCACCACGGTAACGCCCATGGAACGGGCTGTGCCTTCGATGATCCGCATGGCGGCATCCACGGAGCCGGCGTTCAGATCAACCGCCTTCTCCGCGGCGATCGCCCGGGCCTGCGTTGTGGTGATCTTGCCGACCTTGTCCTTGTTTGGGGTTCCGGAGCCCTTCTCGATCTTGGCAGCCTCGCGGATGAGCACGGAGGCGGGGGAGCTCTTGACCTCGAACGTGAACGTGCGGTCGTTGAAGACCGTGATGATGCAGCCGACGACCTTGCCGTTGAGCTTGGCGGTGGCCGCGTTGAACTGCTGGACGAACTGACCGGGGTTCACGCCATTACCGCCGAGGGCGGGGCCAAGCGGTGGCGCAGGCGTTGCCTTGCCTCCCGCGGCCATGACCTTGAACTTCTTAATGATCTCTTTTTTGGCCATCGTGCTCCACCTCCCACCTGCCCAGCGGCTCCTGCCGCCCTTTTCTGGCTTCTCCCGGCCACGGGAGAAAGCTGGCTTGGTGGTGTAACGGCTTTGGTTGTACCCCGGAGCGTCGGCAAACGGGGGAGAGGGATGGTAGCGGGGTGGGGACGCGGGACAAGGCTCCACGACGATCGCTTCGCCGGCCTCCGGTACGCTGCGGCCCACGGGTTGTTTTTTATGTTTTTTTTGTCATAATACAGGAGCGGGCATGCCGCCAACGACCGTATTCATCTACGCGGAGGCAGATGGCAAGAGCCCAGTCCTCGAGTGGTTCGGGAAGTTGAGTAGGGACAATGGGCGGGGCCCTTGACGCCTGCATTGCTCGGGTGCGATTGTTGGCGGCCGCGGGCCACGAACTCCGGCGACCACATTCGGCGCCGCTTCGGGATGGGATCTATGAACTTCGGTCGCGTGTCGGCACCGTGAACTACCGGCTGCTCTACTTCTTCCACGGGAAGGACATCGCGGTCGTAGCGCACGCACTGACAAAAGAGTCCGATGTGCCCCCGTCCGACATTCAGCGGGCACTTGAAAGGAAGCGACGGTATGAGCAAAGCCCCGAAAGCCACCAAGCGAGGCTCAACATCGAACGCGGTTGAGATCCTTGACCGCATGTTTGTTGGGGATGATCCCGCACGGCGCGAGGCCATCGACAAGGCGTACGAGGACGCGGTTGTTGGACAGCTCATCTACGAAGCTCGCCACGCGGCCGGTCTAACCCAGGCTGCGCTCGCCAAGATGATCGGCACGGACCAGTCGGTCATCTCGCGGCTTGAAGATGCGGACTACGAGGGTCACTCGCTCGCGATGCTGAAGCGGATCGCCCAAGCGATGGGCAAGAGGCTTGAGATTCGATTCGTCGATGCGGCATAGTGCCGGCTCGCCTTGATTCACACCCTTGGCCCGCTCTGCCCAAGCCTCGCGATCTGATCCCCATACTGCTCGCGTAGGGGCTCAACGACTTCCTTGATGAACCGCTCGGTTTGCTCCACCGAGCGCCCGATGTAGGCCATCGGGTCCAGCAGGTTGTCCCAGTTCAGCTCGCTCTTCAGCTTGCCCCCGCCCCCCCCGGCCGCCGAGCGGAACGCCGGGTCGGCCTTCAAGCGATCAAGAAGGTCATTGGGCTTGCCCTCCTGCTTCACGGCGAACCCCGCGGCCTGCGCGTGCGTGCGGATCACCTCGTGCAGTTCCTGGCGATCGCCCCCGGCCTTCACGGCGGCCATCAGGATGTTCTCGGTCGCCATGAACGGCAGCTCGGCCATGAGGTTGGTTCGCACGGTCGCCTCATGCACGATGAGCCCCGAAGCGACGTTGTGCATGAGGTCGAGGGCGCCGTCGAGCGCGAGGAACGACTCGGGCAACGAGAGTCGGCGGTTGGATGAATCGTCCAGCGTTCGCTCGAGCCACTGCGTGGCCGCGGTGTCGTACGCGTTTCCGACGAGGTTCATGACGAAGCGAGAGAGGCCGCAGATGCGCTCGCAGCGCATGGGGTTGCGCTTGTAGGGCATTGCGGAGGAGCCGATCTGCTTCTCCTCGAACGGCTCGTCGAGCTCTTTGCGGTTGCAGAGAAGACGGATGTCGGTGGCGATCTTGTGGAGGACGGAGGCGGTGCTGGCGAGGTCGGCGAGAATGAAGGTGTCAACGACTCTTGGGTATGTCTGAGAACTCAGCGAGAACGTCGCTCGAAGCGCCGGCCTGTGCCTCAAAATGACGTCGGCAGGTTCTGCACCCAACGAGTTGTACATGAGGCGGGCGACAACAACGTACTCTAAATCGTCTACGCGATCGGATTCGCCGCCAAAGAGTGCGAGAAACGCGGCCTGGGTTCCAGTTGCGCCACGCAATCCGCGCATGGTTGCTTGAGAGTGAAAGTCCATGCCAGCTCGCGGTTGGTTGAGGCATAGATAGAGGTCATGCGCCCACCCCGACGCCCGGCGCCCGACTGTGACAGATTGAGCTGGCTGATAGTGCGTAAACCCGAGGGTTGGCAAAGATTTCCATCTCTCGGCGAACCCGAGAAGCGCTCCGATAGTGTTTGCGCATTTTGCTTCGAGAAGATCTTTGGCGTCACGGAGGATTAGTAAGTCCGCATTACATACCACATCCTGGCTCGTCATCCCGAGATGAATGATCCCCTTCGCCTTCGGGCACGAGTCGCCCAGCGCGTGCACGTGCGCCATCACATCATGCCGCAGCTCGCGCTCGTACCGCTCCGCGCTCTGCATCTCCTCGTCCGTGATCCCTGGGGGGGGGCCCGGCCGCTCAACCACCGCCCGCAGCTCCTCCACCTGCTCCTTGCTCACAGGTAACCCCATCTCGTGCTGCGCCTCCGCCACCGCCAGCCAGATCTTCCGCCACAGGTTGAACTTGTGGCGCGGCGACCAGAGCCGCAGCATCTCCGGGCTGGCGTTGCGCTCGGCGAGGGGGGATGTATACGTGTCGTATTTCGAGTTTGCTTGAGTCATAGCGGCTCAGAGCCAAGTTCGCGGAACGCGGCAACGCGAAGCCGCGGCGCATCATCCACGGCGATGCGCCACACCACTTCATGGTTGATCTGGAAATATCCGTGCACGAGGATGTTCCGGAAACTCACAATCCCCGCGACATCACCAAACACCGCGGCGCACAGGGAGTCCGCCTGTCGAACCTTGTTCACCGCCTCGCCCACGATCATAAGTTGGCGTTCGACCGCCGACCTGAGCATGAGATCCGCTCGGTAACTCTCAAGATCACGACCGTGAATAAATGCCGCGACCGCATCGCAGGCACGAACGATGTCCTCCAGAAAGGGCCGGACATCACGCTGCGACATAGAGCGGCACCTGCTGCTTGCGGATGTTCTCTTCAACGATGTGGTTCGTGACGCAGCCAACCTCCACGAGGTCCACCGGGCGTCTGAGGCACGCTTCGAGCCCAACCCGGAGCTTGAAGTACACATCATCAAGCCCCCGGCGCTCCACGGACTGAAACTCAACCAGGAAGTCGATGTCGCTCCGGCATGGATCGAAGTCTGCGCGGCAGGCCGAGCCGAAGACCCAGAGCCGGCGCACGTGATGTCGGCGGCAGAGCTCTGCAATGGCGTCGCGATGCGGCCCAATCGGATCGATCATGCGGACAGTGTATGGGCCTTCTACTACGGATCGCGCACGGATCATGCAGCCGTCAGATCCTCGACCGTGAGTTCGATCGCTTCGCGGATGTTCACGAGGCATTCCTCGACGGTTTCGCCCTGGCTGTAGCATCCAGGCAGCAGCGGGCACTGAACGAAGTAGCCGCCCTCGGGCTGAGAGAGAATGACAACGGAGAACGTGCGGCTCATGTACGAATCATACGGGCGCGCTCATCGCAGGGAGCAGTCCGCGCAGCAAACAACGCCGCGCCATGGCCAACGCGGCGTCTGAATCAGCTTGTCGTAAACTGTCTACCGGTCCGCGGTGTTGACCGAGCGACCGATAGCCCGCTGACGGTTAATCAGCTTGCGACCGGACTTGGTCTTCATCCGGGTACGGAATCCGATGGCACGCTTGCGCTTGAGCTTGCTGATACGGTGCGGATAATGCATGGCGGTCGCCTTGGGAAGTCGCTCTCTACTGGACGCCACCCGGCAACAACCAACCCGGTCCGGAGCGGCAAAGGGCTGGGACTATAGATCACAGCCGGCCCCCTGACCACTTCGGGCCCAATCTCACCGCCCCAGGCCGCCTCCTCCCTGCGTTTGAGCCCTCCCTTGGCACGTCCGGCGAACTTCGGGTATAGTGCTCACGCCGGGCAAGTCTGTGCGGTGCCCGGCCACGGCCGCGTCTGCTCGCTGGCCGCCGAAGCGTCCTTGGGCCGTTCTGGCTCTGGGAGATGAAGAGAAGCGATTCGATCGGCCAGCGAGCACCCGCGTCCGCGACCCCTCTGTGGATTCGCTCGGCGATTCCTGCCCCGACAAGGGGTAAACAAGGGGCTGGTCCGTCTGCGTGGCATCGGGTTGCGCAGTCAATCGGACCCTATCGCGAGCCGTTCGCTCGCCTTGGCCGCTCCGCACCGGTCGGGCCAGCGTCAGCGTGGGTGCATGACGACAAATCAGAAACGGGGACTGAGGACCAAGCCACCTCGGCGCGCCGCGAAGCCTGCTGCAAAGGCCGAACTGGCCGTTGATCGCGTCGAACCCGCGCCGCTCAGCAATTGTGAAACCACGCAGACGCCCGCGCCCCCAGATGTTGAGGCCACCGACGACGCGCCCCACCTAGAGGCCGAAGCCGATCCCATCCTCTGCACCGGCGACTGCGTGCTCCTCGCCCAAACCTGCATCGGTCACGAGTTCTCGGACCTTCAGATCCTCGAGCGCGCCCTCCGCCACGCCTCCATCGCCGAGTCCCGCGTTGACTCCAACGAACGCATGGAGTTCCTTGGCGACGCCGTACTGGGGCTCGTCTGCTGCGAACTAATCTACCGGCGCTACCCCACTGTACTTGAAGGCGAGATGACCAAGATCAAGTCCACTGTAGTCTCGCGCCAGACGTGCGCCAACATCGCGCGAGAGCTCGGCCTCGAGCAGCTCCTCACCCTCGGCAAGGGAATGCAATGCCACCGGGTGCTCCCCCACTCCCTCGCCGCGGCGGCCTTCGAGGCCGTCATCGCGGCGGTCTACCTCGACGGGGGTCTGGTCGCCGCGACGCGTTTCCTCGAGCCGCTGCTCATGCCGCTGATCGAGCGCGCCGAGGCGTGCGGGCACCAGGAGAACTTCAAGTCGGTGTTGCAGCAGCACGCGCAGACCCGCCTGGGCGGCACGCCTCAGTACGTCGTGCTCGACGAGAAGGGCCCCGACCACGCCAAATGCTTTGAGGTCGCCGTGCAGATCGGTGCCCGCAGCTTCAAGCCTTGCTGGGGGCAGAGCAAGAAACAAGCGGAGCAGCAGGCCGCGCTCAACGCGCTGCACGAACTGGGGATCGCTATCGAAGAGAACGGGCGCGTGACCGTGGCGAAGGGCGGGGGAAACTGACAAATCATCGGCGTGGCCGACGATTCTTGCCGCGTTCTACGCCCTGCCGACCGTTAGCCCCACCGGCTGCGGCCGCACCACGTGCGACGGCTCGATCGCCAGCCCCAGCGGCACCCGCTTGCCGCCGCTGATGGGCGGCATGCCCTCGTTGTCGATATGACGCTGGATCGCCATCACGCCCTCGATGAGCTGCTCCGGGCGCGGCGGGCACCCCGGCACATACACATCCACGGGGATGAACTGATCAACGCCCTGCACCACGGCGTAGGTGTCAAACACACCGCCCGTGCTGGCGCACGCGCCCATCGAGATCACCCACTTGGGCTCCGTCATCTGCAGGTAGATCCGCTGGAGCACCGGGAGCATCTTCACGCTCACACGCCCGGCAACGATCAGGAGGTCGCTCTGGCGTGGGCTGAACCGCATGGCCTCGGCGCCGAAACGGGCGATGTCGTACCGGCTGCACGCCGTAGCCATCAGTTCGATGCCGCAGCACGCCGTCGCGAACGGCATCGGCCACAGCGAACTGCGGCGGGCCCAGTTGATGACCCGGCGAAGCTGCGTCGTCAAAAAGCCCTCCGCGGGCAATGCGAGTTCGAGGCCCATTCGTTGCTCCGTGCGCGTCCTTCACGACGCCCGCCGATACTAGGGCCCGGCCCGCGTGGTCGCTTAGATCAGCGCCGCATCGTCCGGAACGACCTTCGGGTGATTACTCCCCCAACTCGCCCAGTCCGCCCGCGCCGCCTCGGCGATCCGGCGGGCCGTCCGCACATTCACGAAGCCCGCCGTCGCGTCGATCTCCGGGGGCGTCCCCGTCCGCACGGCATCAATGAACGCGCGGATCTCCATCAGGATCGGCTCGGCATCGTCGATCTCGAGGTTCTCGATGTTCACCAGCTCCTGCCACTTCAGGTCCGTCAGGTCCGCCCCGCGCCGGAGCTGCTCGCGAACCTCCGCCATCTGCAGCTCGTTCGCCGTTCGCCGAATCACCGTCCCCTTCTTCGCCGCGTAATCGATCTTCACGTACGCGTTCTCGCCCGTGATCCGCATGACTCGCTCGGTCTTGAGCGCGAGTCGGCTCGCCGAGATGCTCGCCACGCACGGGCCGTGCTCGAGCTGGAACGTCAGCCGCGCGTTGCAGATGTCCTCGTGCTCCGTGATCACGGGCACCCCGTTGGCCTGCACGTCGGTCGGCTCTCGCCCACCCATGAGCATGAGCACCACGTCAAGGTCGTGGATCATCATGTCCATCACCACGCCCACGTCCACCGAGCGGAACGTCATCGGGCTGACCCGATGCACCTCGATATACCGCGGCACGATCGGCATCCCCGTCTGCTGCTCCTTGCGGAGCGCCCGCATGATCGGGTTAAATCGCTCGATGTGCCCCACCATCAGCACCGAGCCCGTTCGCTCCGCCAGATCCTTCAGGGCCGCGGCCTCCTCAACGTCGGCCGCCAGCGGCTTCTCGATCAGGCACGCAACGCCCGCCCGCAGCAGCGGCTCGGCCATGGCCCGATGGAACGTGGTCGGAACCGCGATGCTCACGGCGTCCACGCCCGCGGTCAGCAGTTCTTCCACCGTGCTCATCGCCGGGCACCCGTGGCGCTCAGCCACGTCGGCGCCCCGCTCGGCGCTCGCATCAACAACGCCCACCAGCCGGCATCCCTCGAGCTGTGAGTACACCCGCGCGTGGTGCCGGCCCATGCGCCCGACTCCGACGACCGCGCACCTGAGCGTTCCCCTATTCGAAACACCGGCGCCCCCCGGCGCGCGCTGGTGCGGAAGAACGCCATTTCGTAGCTCGCTGCTAGTCATCGGCCTGCTGGTCATCGGACCGTTCTGTCCTTCGTTGGGCCGCCGAACCCGGGAAGAGGGTTAGTCGGGCGACGCAATGGTGGAAGCCGCGTTCGTCGCAGCCCCGCAAGTCCCGGATCCCACCCAATGCCGACAGCACTCGCCGCGGGCGCTGCGGATCGCTCAGTCCTTCAGCACATCAGTCAGCGCCGTGGCAAAATCGTTCTTCTGTTGGAGACCGACAAACTTCCGCACGACCTGCCCACCCTTGAACAGGATCACCGTCGGGATCGCGTGGATACCGAACTGCACCGAGACGTTTCGGTTGGAATCGGTGTCCACCTTGCCGACCTTCACCTTACCGGCAAAGTCGGCCGCAAGCTCGTGAATCGTCGGGGCAAGCATCTTGCAGGGACGACACCATTCGGCCCAGAAATCCACCAGCACCGGCTCGCTCGAGTCAAGCACCTCGGTCTGGAAGTTGCCATCCGTGAACTCATGAACGATGTCTGCCATGCGTGTCCTCTCGTACAATCTCGCGGCGCCATCCCTGCATCCCGCCACCCCGCTCCCCGCCCCGGGTTCTGCCCCACCCAATGCCCCTGGTGCGCGCCCGCTCGATTGTACCCCCATGGGCGTCCGAAGCAGCCGGCGCACTTCATATTGAAGCCCAGCGGCCGTGTGCTTTGATGCCGCTTGCCTAATAAAAATCCGCCATCGCGGGGGCGTGGCCGCCGAACATCGCGCCCGCCATTGCGAGCGCCTCGTCGCTTCCTTGTATGAGCCCGAGGCGCGAGAGCGCCCAGGGCGACTGGAACCCCGTGAACATCGTCGCAAACCCGCGGATATCAGCCCGCACCACAAGATGGCGACCGGCAGAGGTGGCCCGCTCAGCACGCCCGGTCCCCCCCTCGACGTGCAGCTCCCACACCCCAGTATTGCCCGGGACGACATCGTCCTCCACCTCGAAAGCGAGCGAGCCCGCGAGGCCGTGCGGATAGCCACGCGCCCCGAGCGCCGGCCCGATGGCCGTGATACGGGTCATCCAGTAGTCGCCGAACGCGAACGAGAATGGCTGCTCGCCCAGCAGCATCAGGATCGGCGACGACGAACCGCCGTACATCACCAGGTCCGTGCCCATCGTTGCGTACCCGGCTAAAAACGCCAGCAGCCGCAGCCCGACATCGCGGCTCGTGAATCCGATGTCATGCACGACCACCTCGTGCTTGCCGCGCGGCGCTCCCAGCGCCTGCATGAGGTACACCCAGCCCTCCACCTCGCCGCCCACACCCACCGCCACGAACGCCCGTGCCGGGTCCACGCGAGATGGCGGCGGTCTTAGAATCCGGTCCCACTGCATGTCGCCCCGATCCAGCGCCCCATCGCAGTGCGCCGCGACCTTGGCGTAGAGCCCGCGGACCCGCCCATGATCCTTCTCATCCGCGGCCCGCACCGCCAGATCGCGTCGCCTCGAATCGATCCGGCACAGCGGCATCCGGATCTCAAACCTCGCGCCACCCTGCTCATATCCCGCGCGCCGGTACAGCGCCTGCGTCGCCGGATACAGACCCGAGATCGGGATCCCCCGCTCGTGCATCTCTACCACGATCCGGCTCATCAGCTCGGTCGCGGCCCCATGCCCCCTCGCTTCCGGCGCCACCCCCACCGCCGCGATCCCCCACTTGGGCACGCTCCGGCCGCCAAAGTACTGCCCCATCGGGAGCACGATGAGCCCCGCGACCACCGTGCCCGACGCCTGGTCGGACAGCACCCGGACATCGCGCCGATCGTACCTGCCGATCCATTTCGCCGCCTCCTCTTCGGTGCGGCCAAAGCTGTGCGACAACACCCGCGCGTACTGCGATACCTGCGCATCTGACGAGAGGACCGCGTAGTCAAGGCTCATGAGAAAAGCATACGGCCTGAGACCGGCCGTTCATGCCAGCGCAGCGTGCTGTCGATCGCGCGATCAACCCGCCGGTTCGGTCGGGCCGCCGGCTTCCTGAGTGCGGTCGCGGACCTTGAGCTCGCGCGCGGGGCCTGTCGGCGCCCCTGTCACTGTGGCCGGGTATTCCGGTACCGGCCGCAGCGTCATCTCGACCCGCCGGGAGTCTGCCGGCGGCACCGCGATGGCATTATCGAGTTGACCGAAACGCGTCCCCGCGTCCATGATCTCCCATTCCATCATGTCGGGGTGCGCCGGATCGACCACCGGGTTCACGTCGGACGTTGAATCTTCACTGGTGAAGTCGATCACAAGCTGCTTGCCGACAGGCACATCCTGCGACCAGATCACCTCGCCGGTGCGCGTGTCGGTCAGTGTGATCGTCTGCGGCTGCCACGCCGTGGAAACGTACGTGTACCGGTCGGCCGAGTACCACGGCCCACCCGGGTAATAACACGCGCCCAGCGCCGCAGCGCCGATGCACAGAACTCCCATTCTCACAACTAGACGGGCCATGCGGTAATCTCCGGCTCGGGGTCTCATTCTGATCGGCCGGGATGGCCCGGCCGCCACAGTGTATCGTCCGGGCGGACGACCTAGGAATAGACGATGCCCGCAGACCTCAGGATCGGACACGGCTGGGACATGCACCGCCTCACCACCGATGCCACGTCCGATCCCGGCAAAGCCCGCCCCCTCATCATTGGGGGCGTCTCGGCCGACGCCCGCACTCCCGAGGGCGCCAGCTTCCTCTTGGTCGCCCATTCCGACGGCGACGTTCTCTACCACGCCGTCACCGACGCCCTCCTCGGCGCTATCAAGGGCCCGGATATCGGCCAGCTCTTCCCCGATACCGCCCTGGAGAACACCGCCCGCAACTCCGAGGTCTTCCTCGCCGAGGCCGCCCGTCGCATCGCCGCGGCCGGTTGGCGCCTCGCCAATCTCGACGCCACCGTGATCGCCGAACGCCTCAAGATTGCGCCCATCAAGGACCGCATCATTGCCAACCTCGCCCGGGTTCTGGCCCTGCATGAATCGCAGGTAAACGTCAAAGGAAAGACCCACGAGCGGGTAGACGCCGTTGGTGAGGACCGCGCCATCGAGGCCCACTGTGTGGTGCTTCTGACCCGCTGAGGGCACCGACCGCGCTGGGGCGAGACTTCCGTCCGTCCCTACGCTCACCCAATGCCGCAGTGGTCGCCGAGCTCCTGGCTCGCCAAGACTCCGAACTACCCGCACCAGGCCGCCTACGCGGATCAGGCCGCCGTCGATTCCGCGGTCCGGTCCCTTCGCGCGCTCCCTCCGCTCGTCACCTCGTGGGAGATCGAGCGCCTCAAGCGCCTGCTCGCCGACGCCTCGCGCGGGCGCGCGTTCATTCTGCAAGGCGGCGACTGTGCCGAGCGCCTCGCGGATTGCCGCCCCGACGCGGTCACCGGCAAGCTCAAGATCCTGCTCCAGATGTCTCTCGTGCTCGTCCATGCGATGGGACGGCCGGTCATCCGCGTCGGGCGTATCGCGGGGCAATACGCCAAGCCGCGCACGAGCCCGACAGAGACTCACCAGATTGAAGGAATACCTCGCACGCTCCCCAGCTACTACGGCGACCTGGTCAATCGCGAGGCATTCGACGACAACTCACGCCGCCCCGATCCCGCCCACCTCGTCACCGGCTATCTCCACGCCGCCGTCACGCTGAACTTCATCCGTTCGCTCGTCGATCGCGGCTTCGCCGATGTCCATCACCCCGAAAACTGGGAACTGGGGTTTCTCCAGAAGGCCGGGCTGCCGCCCGAGCTGCGACAAAAATACGCGAGGCTCACCGCCGAACTCACCGAGGGCCTGCGTCTCGCCGAGGCGATGGGACACAGCTCGCCGCAGGGGCCCTCCGACCGTACCGAGTTCTTCACCAGCCACGAAGGGCTCAACCTGCTCTATGAGAGCGCCCAGACCCGCCGCGTTCCCCGGCGCGAGGGCTTCTACTGCCTGACAACCCACCTACCTTGGCTCGGCGACCGCACACGCGATCCGGACGGCGCCCACGTTGAGTTCTTCCGTGGCGTCCGCAACCCCGTCGGGATCAAGCTCGGACCATCCACCACGCCCGACCAACTGCTCAGGCTCTGCGAGGTCTTGAATCCCGAGCGCGAGCCCGGCAAACTCGTGCTCATCGCCCGCCTCGGCGCCGCCATCGTCTCGGATCGCCTCCCCGCGCTCGTGCGAGCAACGCTCAAAGAAGGCTGGACCGTCGAGCCGGACGCTCCACACCCCGCCCCCGCACTCTGGTCCTGCGACCCCATGCACGGCAATACCCTCCTCCGCAACGGCGCCCGCCGCCCCGTGCGCAAGACGCGCGCCTTCACCGACATCCTGAGCGAACTGGTCGACTCCTGCGATATCCACGCGGCCTGCGGCTCGCACCTGGCCGGCCTGCATGTGGAACTCACCCACGAGGACGTCACCGAGTGCCTCGGCGGTGCCAGCGGCATTACCGAGGCCGACCTCGACACCAACTACGCCACCGCCTGCGACCCCCGCCTCAACTACGAGCAGGCACTCGAACTCGCGTTCAGGCTCGGCGAGCGCCTCGCACCGCCGGCCACCCCCCCATCCGCGCCTGCACCGCCGCGGTGTCGGTCGAGTTGACGAACCCGTCGTCGTTCACGTCACCCGACCAGCGATGGCGGTCATTCCCATACGCGTCGTACTTCACCCGCTCAAGCAGCTTGCCCGTCTGGGCACGCAAACTGATGCCCGGTCATCCAGACCCCCGCCTCAACCTCGCGCTCAGACGCTCATCAATAGCGGGGCTTTCAAGAAGGTTGCTCATAGGCAGTATTTCCTGGATGCGCCGGATGCCGTGTAGTAGAACCGCTCCGAGCGGATGTCGGTCGCCTCGACATCCGGCTCCGGCCACGGCGACGGCGACGGCGTCCGGATCAGCCGCCCGAAACCGTCGTACGTGTAGTGCTTCACCAGCGGGCCGATGACGATCGTCGAGTCCGGGCCCGGGAGCGTGGACGCCTCCGCCGCGTCCAGGTATGTGCGTTCGCGGTCCTCGCGATGGAGAGCCAGCCCGTCGATCCTCGCCTCTGAGGGCGCAACAGAAGTAACTCCCGTGCGCCCCACACCCCATCTTCGCGCTCGCGATCACTCGCCGCTTGACTCCTTCCTTGACCCGTTCTAGTCTCCGCCCAGCATCAAGAGTCCCGGGAGGCCTAGCACCCGGGCGGCAACCGAGTCCGCACAGCGGATCGCGGTGCCGAGGCCAAACCCCTGGCGGGGGCCCCTGAGTGGGCAAGATGCGGCTGACCGGCACACGCCGGCCGAGCAAAAAACAGGTGTCGATTGTTCGACGCCTTCCCCGCTGATACTGGCCGCTGTTGATGCCGTGAGGAGTTCACGGCATGTCGCAGTTCATCAACGGTTTCCCCACCCACCCCGTCTCGTCCCCCGCCGCAAAGCCTATCGCGCCCTCGTCGGTCTCAATCCACCGCGCGGCACCATCGCCCGCAACCTCGACGGGCACATCACCCCCCGCATCGGCCCGCCTCGCCACCCGATCGCTCCACGGCGATCCGCGCCGTCGCGGGCGATCCGGCCCGCTCGTCGGCGCCATCGCGCAGTCCACAACCTTCCACCAATCGCGCATCGGCGAGACCGGCGGCCCGACCTACTCCCGCGTCGCCAACCCCAGCGTTGACGAGCTCGAAGACGTGCTGGGCGCCCTCGAAGACGCCCCCCCCGCCATCGCCTTCGGCACCGGCCTCGGCGCCGAGACCGCACTCTTCCTCGCCCTCCTCCGCGCCGGCGACCACGCCGTGGTCGGCCAGGCCGTGTACGGCGGCACCACGCGGCTCTTCCGCCAAGTCTTGAGCGAGCTCGGCATCACCTCCACATTCGTCGACTCGTCAAATCCCATCGCGATCCGCGACGCCATCACGCCCCGCACCAAGCTCGTCTTCATCGAGACACCCGCCAACCCCACGCTCGACCTGACGGACATCGCCGCCGTCGCCGCGATCACCCGCGCCGCCGGCGTGCCGCTCGCCGTCGACAACACGTTCCTCACACCCGTGCTGCAGCGCCCGCTCGATCTCGGCGCCGACATCAGCGTCTACTCCACCACCAAGCTCATCGAGGGCCACAGCACCGCCTGCGGCGGCACCATCGTCTCGCGCGATGAAGAACTCAACGCGAGGGTCCGCTGGATCCGCAAATGCACCGGCGGAATCCAAGCGCCGTTCAGTTCGTGGTTGACGACCCGCGGCCTCAAGACCCTTCCGCTCCGCATCCGCGAGCAGTCCCGCTACTCCCAGATCATCGCCGAGTGGCTTGAGTCGCACCCAGCCATCGCGCGCGTCAACTACCCCGGCCTTCCAGCCTTCCGCGGCCATGAGATCGCCCGTCGCCAACACCTCGAGAACCTCCACGGCGCCGTCATCTCCTTCGAGGTCGCCGGCGGCATCCCCGCGGCCGTTCGGGTCCTCGAAGGCGTGCGCCTCTGCTCCCTCGTTGAGCACGTCGGCTCCGTCGAAACACTCCTCACACACCCGGCCACGATGACCCACGCCGACGTGCCCCCGGAGCAACGCCGCGCCGCGGGCCTCTCCGACGGCCTCATCCGACTCTCCGTCGGCCTCGAGGAACCCGACGCCGTCATCGAAGATCTCGAGCAGGCGATCACACGAGCCGCAGATGCAGTAGAGACCGTCAAGGCCGTCAAGGGAGGTGCCGCGTGCGCAGCCCTCTGATCGTTCTCAAACTCGGCGGCTCCGTCCTTCGCGACCAGCGCGACCTCACGACCGCGGCCCACGAGGTCTACTCATGGATCCGCCGCGGCTACAAGGTCGTTGCCGTCGTCTCCGCCTTCGAAGGCCACACCGACAAGCTCGTCGCCGAGGCCCGCGCCTTCGGTGATGATCCCGACGGCGCCGCGGCAGCCCTCCTCGCCGGCACCGGCGAGTTCTCCTCCGCATCACTGCTCACCCTCGCGCTCAAACGCGCCGGGCTCGCGCCGGCGCTCGCCGCGCCGTGGACCATCGGCCTGCGCGTTGGCGGGGCCGTCGACGATGCCCAGCCGGTGCGCCTCAACACCGGCCGCATTCAGCAACTCACCTCCGCGAACGACGTGCTGGTCGTCCCCGGCTTCGTTGGTCTCGATGAGCACGATTGTCTCGCGCTCCTCGGGCGCGGCGGGTCGGACCTCAGCGCCCTCTTCATCGCCGCGGAGCTGGGCGCCGATCGGTGCCGGCTCATCAAGGACGTGCGGGGCCTCTACGAGTGGGACCCCGCCCTCCCCGGATTCCCGCCGCCGCGCCGATTCGCGACCCTCCCGTGGTCGCGGGCGCTCGAGCTTGATTCGGGGATCATCCAACCCAAGGCCGTGAAGTTCGCCTTTGAGCGAAGGCTCGAAGTCGAAGTGTCGGGCTGGCTCTCGGATTCGCCGAGTGTCGTGGGCCGGCACACCGAAGCGTTCGTGCAAGATGCGCCCGCACCCACACCACTCCGCGTCGCACTCCTCGGATGCGGCACCGTGGGCCTTGGCGTGTACTCTCTCCTTCAGAGTCTCCCCGATCGCCTTGAGGTCGTCGGAGTCTGCGTGCGCGATCCGAACAAGCCTCGACTACCACCGGTTCACGCGCCCGTCCTCGCCGACTGGCGTGCGCTGCTCGATCTTCGTCCCGACATCCTCGTCGAAGCCACGCCCGGCGTCGAACCTGCACAAGAGGCCATCAGCACCGCCCTCGCCCGCGGCATCCGCGTGGTCAGCGCCAACAAAGCCGTCATCGCCGCGAACCTCAGCCATGAAACCTGGAAGCGGGCGTGGCACTCCGGCGCCCTGCGCTTCAGCGCCGCGGTCGGTGGCGCATCACCCATCCTGGAAGCAATCGAGCGGCTCCGTGCCCGCGCTCCGATCACACGCTTCGAGGGCATCATCAACGGCACCACCAACTACATCTTGGACGAGGTCGCCCGCGCCCGCTCGTTCGACGAGGCGGTGCGCGGCGCCCAGGAACGCGGCTTCGCCGAGGCCGATCCCTCACAGGATCTCCACGGCATCGACGCGGCCAACAAACTCGCAATTATCAGCGAGCGCGGCCGCCGAGGGGGCGAGATCGTTGTCGCGGCGTCCACAATATTAACCATGACCTACCTCACTGTAAAACCAGTCTCAAGCAATAGTACCTGCAGAGACGAATTCATAAACGCCTGCAGGGCAATGGTCCGTAGTGGGACTCCTAAAAAATATATGGAGAGAATTGCAGACCCATCCTCAGTAAATGCCGATTATGCAGATTTTTGGCTGGCTTTTGACACCAAAGGCGCACAGATGGCAAAGCAAATCATTCGTAATTCAGGAATGTCAGTTGAAAAAGGAAAATATGACTTCCCAGGTGTGGTTCATCTGTTCGAACATATCGTCCCTGATCCTCCAGATAGTGGCGATATCAAACCATGGGTTGGC
>JACMLW010000215.1 GCA_014379385.1 Phycisphaerales bacterium | reverse complement strand
GCAATCGCAAGCCAGCGAACGTGACGCAGGACGGCCGGAAGCTGCGGCGCTACAAGCGCCGCTGGACGGTGGAACGCACGAACTCGTGGTTCCAGAACTTCCGACGCATGTGCATTCGCTACGAGAAGTCGACGATGCTCTTCCAAGGCTTCCTGCACCTGGGCTGTTCAATCATCCTGCTCAAGCAGGTTTACGGATAGCCTCTACTGACAGGGTATCGCGATGCGTCGGCTAAACCCACGAAGGAGCCCCGCTGACGTCGTCAGATTGCCGCCAATAGCTCTCAAATGGATACTCCAATACGTCGTATGCAGGATTTGCTGGATTCAATGGAACAGCTATTCCATTCCACTATTATCACGTTTATCCCTTAAATAACAGACAATTTAGTTAATACCATTACTGATTCAGCAAGGTCTATTTCCCTCCGCCATGCCGGCGTCTTGCTCGAATTTGACTGGGGAGGGACGACCCCCTCCATTGTTCGTCAGTCCTCCCCCGGAGATCGTTCCATGTCCCAAGACTTCTCCTCAGCGATCGCAGCGCTCAACGTACAGCTCGCGAAGCAGGAGCGCGAGGTTCGAGAAACCAAGCGGCTCATCAACAAGCTGAGCGCGATGGATAGTGCCCCGCTCCCCCACCCGAACGCGGAGCTTGATACTGACGAGGGCGGAACGCTCGGCGCACTGCGCCGCGATCAGTTCTACGGCGTCCCGCTCGCTACCGCGATCCGTGATTATCTAAAGATGAGGCGATCGTCGGGCGCCGGCCCCGCGACGGTCAACGACATCTACGGAGCATTACTCCAGGGCGGCTTCAAGTTCGACACGAAGAACGAGGCGAATGCCAAACGCGGACTCTACATCTCCCTCGCGAAGAACGCGGCGGTCTTTCACAAACTCCCCGGCGGGAGCAGTGATGCGGCTGCGGTCTTTGGACTAACCGAGTGGTACCCCAACGCCAAAGCGGAGGAAAAGGCAAGGACCAAGCCCAAGGTCCGTCGCCAGCCAAAAAAGAAGGCCGCAACAGACAAGAGCGAGGCACCGAAGGCTTCGAGCCATAAGCAGCTTCCCAGGGAAGCAACCAACCCCGACGTTTAGGGCAACGCCCAGAAAGGAGCAGGGTCCAAATGAGGACCACAACATGAGTACGCCCCGCTACACCAGCCGCCGGTAGCGGTGCCGAAAGGGGAGGGCAAAGCCCTGCCCCAGCGGTAGCCAGGGCGCGGGCGGTATGCACTATTGCTAGGCGGGAGGCCGAAAGATCCCCGCCTGGCATCGCCGGAGGGCAGTCAAACCAACCCTCCAACGGTCAATAGTATCGGGCACAAGCAACCCATCAACCCGACTTCTTGACGGCTTGCGTCCGCACCAACTATCGCAACGCGCTGGAAATTGGAGTGTTTTGACTCGATTTATCAACTTCATCACCGTTTCTCGACTTCTGGGCGGCCGACTTCGCCGCTCGCGGTCGGGTATCTTCTCAAGTGTCCTCTGGACGCTGTAGTTCGCCTCCCATCCGGTATCCTCTCCAAGCCCCCATTCCTCACCACGCCGCGCCCGCCCACCCGATGATCCTCTGCCGCGCGGCATCCCACTGTCGCCGCGCGCACTTCCCATGAACCACCTCCTCAAGAGGATCCTCGACATGGCGGCAGAGCGCCCTCGTACCGCGGCGGCAATCGGTGTTTCCCTGTGCCTCTTCTCGGCCCTCATGGCCTCCGTGGTCTCCACCAGCGGCTGCTCCGACAACGACGACGCGACGTTTGTCGACCCCGGCGATGCGCGCCCCGTCGCCTCCGGCGACATGCCCATCGCCGGCATCGTCGGCGAGCCCGACATGCGCATCCGCATCGCCGCGAAGATCCCCACCGCGGAGCTCGCCGGCGCCGAAGGTTTCTGGGTCACGCCCGTCACCGGCTTCCGGCGCGAGAAGGGAGAGCTCGTCAAAGGCCCCCTCGTCGTCGAGCTCGATGACTTCGGGTGGTCCATCGCCCGCTCCGGCGGCAAGCCCCTCCGCTACAGCGCCGATAAAGACATCGAGATCAAGGGCGTCGCCGAGAAGGCCGCCGACGGCTCCGATCAGCACGTCATCGTCAACGGCACCGCCTACGCCGGCAAGTTCCGCCTGACCGCGCAGACCAGCGGCGGCAACCAGGTCGGTGATGTGGCCAAGACGGCCGAAGGCGAAGCCCCCGGCGGCGCCGACCCCACCGCCGTCCGCACCGCCGCCCCCGCGCCCTCCTCCTTCGACATCATCGAGTACATCGGGATGGAGCAGTACCTCCCCGGTGTCGTCTCCAAAGAGCTCTTCCAGGATTGGCCCCTCGAGGCCTACAAGGTCCAGGCTATCTGCGCCCGCAGCTACGCCATCCACGAAAAGCTCCGCAGCACCGCCTCCGGCCGCAAGTTCGACGTCGAATCCACCACCCGCGACCAGGCCTACAAGGGCGTCTCGCACCTCCCCGTCGCCGTCGAAGCCGTTGACGCCACCCGCGGCATGGTCCTCGCCTACGGCGGCGCCGTCCTCCGCACCTACTACAGCAGCACCTGCGGCGGCCGCACCGCCTCCGCCAAAGACACCTGGCCCATCGGCCGCGGCTACGAGTACAACCTCGCCGAGCCCATCCAGGGCCACGACCGCGACTTCGCCTGCCAGAAGTCCCCGCTCTTCACGTGGCGCATCGAGCGCGACAAGGCCGAGCTTGCCCGCCGCATGGCCGCCTATGGCGACAAGATGGGCTTCATGGTCCGCCAGATCAAGGATCTCCAGTCCATCAGCGTCATCAAAACCAACGCCACCGGCCGCCCAGCCGCGTACAAGATCGTCGAGCCCGGCGGCAAGTGGTTCACGCTCAAGGCCGAAGAGCTCCGCCTCGCCTGCAACACCGACTTCCCGGGCTCAACCCCCATCGACCGCAAGAACCGCGTCAACAGCGGCGACCTTGAGTTCGTGATGCAAGGCTCATCGGCGGTCATTAGCGGGCGCGGATTCGGCCACGGCGTCGGCATGTGCCAGTACTGCGTTCGCGAGATGGCCGGGCGCGGCGAGGGCTTCGAGGCCATGCTGCCGCGGTTTTATCCGGGCTCTCGCCTCGGCCGCGCGTATTAGGAGGGACAAACCCAGTTCCCTTGCACGCACTCCGCCGCTCTGCGCGACCGATCGGTGCTTCTGCGCGCCACTCCTGGTAGCCACGCGGTGCAGCCACGCGCGCCCCGCCGCTTCATTCCTCAAAACCGCAGCGCCATGAACGGATCCGTCACCCCCACCGGCTCAAAGTAAAACGCTTCCGCCACGCTGGTCGTGACCATAAACATCCCCGTCAGCAACAACGCCGCGAGCAGCGCGATCGCTACAACCCGCAACAGCGATGCACCAGGTGCCTCAGTTCTCCGGCTCACGTGCAAGGTCATGCTCTAAGTTCCGCGAGGGCCGCTTGGGGGCCGGGACCGCCGATACAACCCGGCCAGGCCCGGCCCCGCAAGCGGATTCGCTCAGCGCCCCCGTGGCGCGGGGTGAAGGGGCGCCTCGGCTGCCCTCACAGGAGGCCAAACGGTGTGCCCGCCGTCGCCGCCTGGGAGAGCGGGCGATGGGCAGCCGGATCGCCCCTCGGTACACCCATGTCCTTCGGTCCCTACGCCATTGCAGATGCCAAATCCCGGCGTTCCGTCCCGCGCTTGTGGACTTCCCCTGTCAAGCCAGGCCCAATTGCGCGTATCCGCCCCATGTGGAAAGCGGAATGCCCGGCCAGGGTCGCCGTCGAACAAATCATCGTCGCAACTGGTTTTCTGCAAGCCCCGGCCGAGGTGTGGACATTCAACAGTCGGTGACATCTCAGAGCACCCCGGGTCCGGGCCAGGCGCCTGCTGCTCCTTCCGGGGCGCCCGGTCAGGCCCGGGAACTTCTCACGCCCGAAGGCTTCGCGGCGTGCTATCGCGATGCGTACCAAGTGGTCTGGTGCATCGCCGCCGCGGTTCTGAGCGACCGCGCGCAGGCGCACGATGTGGTGCAGGAGGCCGCGGTGGTCGCCCTTGGAAAGCTTTCTGATTTCCAGCCGGGCACGAACTTCACCGCGTGGTTCGGTCAGATCGTCCGTTACGCCGCCCTCAACGAGCGCCGATCGAAGCAGAGACGACCATCGCTCGGCCTCGAGAGCGGTGTCATGGAGAGCGCCGCGCCAACGCACGATGCCCCGGCCCCAAACGGGCCGGCCCTCTCCGCGCCGCTCGCCAGCGCCATCCAGACACTCGATGAGACCGCCCGCGCCTGCCTCGTACTCCGCACCGTCATGGGCATGACCTACGCCCAGATCTCCGCGAGCCTCGGCATCCCCGAGGGTACGGCCATGAGCCACGTGCATCGCTCGCGCCAGGCCCTGCGCGCCAGGCTCACCGCGGTTGACAACGGCGGACTGGACGGTCGGCCATGACCCTCCCCCCCCAAACCCCGCCGCCGCCCGATCCGCTCGAGCTCTACCTCGACGGCCTCCTCGAGGGCGTCGCGCTGGCCGCCTTCGAGGCCGAGCTCGCCCGCAACCCCGCGCTCCGTCGGCAGGTCGAACTGCAGTCGAGCATCGATGCGCAACTCGCCGCCGGATTCCGCCCGCCCTCCGCCGCCTCGCTCCCGGCTGCTTCTTTTACCGCAGGAAGTGCCCCGGCCGACGCCATCGCGCCCGGCACCGCGCCCATGGCCGGTCGCATCTCCCCCGCTCCCTCGAGCGTCGGCCGCCGACTCCGTTACTACGCGGCCGCGGCCGCGATCCTCCTCTCGCTCGCGGGCTCGTGGTCTGTCTACGTGAACCTCACCGCGCCAAAGTTCGGCGTGGTGACTCCGCAGGCCGTGTACCAGCGGCTTGTAAGCAGCGGCTTCAACCCCGAGTTCGTCTGCACCACCGACGAGGCCTTCGTCGCCGCGCTCGTGGACCGATTCGGCCAGGGCGGCGCCGTGGTCATGGAGCCGACGCCCTCGATCGAGCTCGTTGGCTGGGCCTACGCCAACGGGTACGAGGGCGTCACGATCAGCCCGGACACCCTCGTGCTCATGGCCCGCGTCGAGGGCGAGCCGGTCATCGTGCTCATGGACAAGGCCTCGCGCGACCGCACGCTCAAGAAACCAGAACTCGAGTCCCTCGACATGTTCCGGCGCACGGTCGGCGGCCTCGTCCTGTACGAGGTCACGTCCGTCGGCGGCCCCCGCATCATCGATCGCCTTGTGCCGGCGCGACGCCAGGACCGCTCGCCCGGATGAACCATGCTCTGTGTGGGGTTCACACCGCCCGCCCAACGCGGGCAGAAGGAGAGTCCGTATGCGTCCCCTCTCTCTGCGTCTCGCGGCGGCCATCATGGCCGTCGGCGTCGGCGGCGCGGCCAGCGCCGACGTCATCACCGTCAACGTCTTCGACTTTGATTTCAGCACCGGCGGTCCCGCCGACCCCATCGCCGACGCCGTCATCAACCTCGGCGACACGGTGCGCTGGACCTTCATCGACCCCTCTCACACAACGACCTCGGTCGCGGGCATCGCCGAGCAGTGGGATTCCGGGTTCATCGCCCCCGGCCTCAGCTTCGATCACACGTTCAATACCCTCGGCTCGTTCCAGTACTTCTGCCAGGCCCACGGCTTCGATATGGGAAACGGCGCGGCCGGCGGCATGTCCGGCACCGTG
>JACMLW010000214.1 GCA_014379385.1 Phycisphaerales bacterium | reverse complement strand
GTCGGAGCCCGTGGTCGGTGGCACGGGTCGGACGACGTCCTCGGAGGCGGGCCGCGGCGCGGCCGGGTCTATGCACCGGTCTGGAGACCGGTGCCACCTGGAGGGGGCAGCCGGAGATTTGGTTGGATCGGCTACAACCATGACGACGACAATACCTGACATATACCGTGATAACAAGCATTAACGGCTATTTATGCCAATTATTTTACAAACCATTGAGACGGAAGGAGTTAGGCTTGAGGAATGGAGGTGCCGCGGCGGGAGCGCCCGCCTGCTGCGCAGCGGGCTGGGGTCGCCCTCCGGGCTCCGAGGAGGCGGCTTCGCCGCGACTGTTACGGCGGGTTGCGCGATGCTGCGCATCGCTCACCCGCCGCTACATTCCGGCGCCCCCGGTGGGGGCGTGAAGAAGGAGACATCGGACCGCAGACGAATGACCTGAGGACAGGTCATTGGCACGATCAGTCCCAGATGGCCGTGAACTTTGCGGGCGTGTCGCCTGCGGTGGTGAAGACACCGAGGAAGGCATTGAGGCCGACGGCGTCGTCCGGCTCGTCGTAGAAGAGGAGGTCGGGGCACTTCTTGCCATCGGCGCGGGTGTAGCGGAGCGGCTTGGGGTTCAGCTTGTTCTCGAAGGCGATGTGGCCGTCATTGTACGCGATGTAACCCTCCCAGGATTCGCGCCGGCCGTGGATGAGAAGCGTGTTGCTGTCGATGTCGAAGCTGGGCTTGCTCGGATCCTTCAGCGGGCCGGTGATCTTCGGGCCGCGGTTGCCGAAGACGGCCTCGGTGGCGCTGGCGGTGTTGCCCCATTGCTTGAGGCGCGGACCGGAGGGGATCGCGTGGGCGTAGGAGTTGTTCGAGGGGGCGGGTGCGTCGGGAGAGAAGTCGGACTTGAAGGCCGGGTCCCACAGCGCACCGGCGGGAATGACCGCGGCGTTCGGTTCTGAATACTGATAGGCGTCGAAACGCTCGATGTACGTGGTGTTGGCTTCGGCGGGACTGACCATGATTTCGGGCGCGACGGCGCCTTCGTAGATGAGGAAGGAGAAGATGTTGGCGGTGTGGTCCTTGGCCGACCCGGGTTCGGCAGTGGTGGCGTTGTTCACATCCAGGAGCGATGGGCGCGGGTAGATGCCTTTGTTGTTGTGGGACCAGACCTGCATGGCCTGGAGGATGCCGCGGATTTGGGTGATGTCTTTCTGTGCGGGCAGCCTGCACATCACCCGAGGGCCACGAGACATCATTACTACGAGGACGCAGGCCGCTGCGATGAGCAGGCTCACTGCAATGACGCAGACCTCGGGCAGCGTGGCGCCGCGGCGAGATGTGCTGGAGAGGTTCGACATCGTGCGTTCTACGGGAGACTACTTGGTGCGCGGGTTAACGGGTCGAAGGAGTATCCGCGTGGTGCTCTGATCGGTTGCCCGGCGGCGTCGTAATGAGATCGGAGGCACGCCCGCAACGCGACGCCGGCGAGGGCATGACACGGTTACCGGTGCATGGGGAGGTCGGCGGGATCATCGCGGAATCGGCTCGCGCCCCTTGTGCAAGTGTGTGCGCACCCTCGCTCGCGCTTCGGGCTCGGATTCGGGCTCGGATTCGGATTCGGATCAGAGCTCGACGGTTTCGCCCCACACCGGGAGGTGCGCGTTCACGCGATAACGCTGGGAGAGGGCGGCCGCGAGGGCGGCGCGGGGGCCGTCTTCGCCGTGAGTCAAGAACGTGCGGGGCGGGGAGGCGGCCACACCGGGGCGCGCGGCCCCGCCGCCGTGGTCGTTCGCGCCTCGGATCACCTGGCCGGCCCACTCGAGCAGGCCGGTCTGGCCGGCGTGGGCGGAGAAGCCGCCGAGTGTGTGGATCTGCGCCTTGACGGCCATGGGCGTGCCGAGAACGGTGATGCGCTTGTCGCCATCGACGATGCGGCGCCCGAGCGTGCCGCGGCCTTGGAACCCGACGAAGATCATGTGGGTGGCGGGATTCCAGATGTTGTGCTTGATGTGATGGAGGATTCGGCCGCCGGTACACATGCCGCTGGCGGCGATGACGACGATGCCGTCGGCATCGTTGAGCGCGCGCGACTCGGCGGAGGTGGCGACGAAGCGGAGGCCCTTGAAGTGGAGCGGGTCGATGCCGGCGCGGGCGAGGTTGTGAGCCGGCTCGTCGAAGAGGTTGTCGAAGTTGGCGTAGAGGGCGGTGGCCGCGCGGGCCATGGGGCTGTCGATGTAGATGGGGATGGGCTTGAGCTTGCCGGCGCGGTGGAGTTCGCCGAGGTGATAGATGAGCTGCTGGGTGCGGCCGACAGCGAAGGAGGGGATGAGGATCTTGCCGCCGGAGGCGCGGGCGTCATTGAGGATTCGCGCGAACTCGTCGAGGGTTTGGTCGAGGGGCTTGTGGTTGCGGTCGCCGTAAGTAGATTCGAGGATGAGGGTGTCGGCGGGGGGCGGGGCGAGCGGGGGCGCGGGGTCTTCGAGTAAGGGGCTGCCGCGCTCGCCGATGTCGGCGGAGAAGACGAGGACGCGCTCGGCACTGGAGCGGTCTTCCTTGATGCGGAGCTCGATGCTCGCGGAGCCGATGAGGTGGCCGGCGTCGTGCGTGATGGCGGTGACGCCGTCGGCGACCTCGATGGGCTGTCTGTAGTTGAGGGGGGAGAAGAGGGTGAGCACGGCCTCGACCTCGGGGAGGCCGTAGAGGGGCGCGGGGGGGATGCGCCCGAGGCGGGTGCGGCGGCGCGAGTCATCGGTGATCTGGATCTGCTGGACAGCGGCGGCGTCGCGCAGCATGATGTCGCAGAGTGCGATGGTGCCGGGGGTGGCCCAGATGCGGCCACGCCCCCCACCCCCCCCACCCCCCCCGCCCCCCCCACCCGCACCAAAGCTGGCGCCGGGGAGGAGCGGGAGGCGGCCGCAATGATCGAGGTGGGCGTGCGAGAGGACGACGGCGTCGAGGCGTTTGAAATCGATGGGCGGGAGGCGGCGGTTGCGGCGCTCGGGGCCGGGGCCGCCCTGGTGGAGACCGAAGTCGATCAGGATGGAGGCGCGCGAGGTCTGGAGGTGGTAACACGAGCCGGTGACTTCGCCAGCGGCGCCGTAGAAGGACAGGTGCATACGGGACAGGGTACAGGGGAAGCAGACAGGGTACAGGTTACAGCGGACAGCAACGCTGGAGTACAGCGGCGTCGGCGTGCGTGCCAGCCCGAACGGCCCTGGTGCCAAAGGCGTAGGTACTTGGCCGGTTCTGATGGGAAGGTGCGGGAAAGGGCGGGCGAACTGGGGAGCGAGGCGGCGCGGGGCGTGAGAAGATTGAATAATCGGGATTGGTGAGACGCCGTAGCGGCGCTAAGGAACCGCGAAACGTGAAGCGATGAGCCCCGACTTTCCAACCCCAGCACCCGGGATGCCCGACAATCCAGGCAGCGCGGCGGATACGCCAGCGCTTCCGGAGGACCCGGGCATGGCGCACGACAACGGACTGAAGATGGGGAGCACGCCGCGGGGGAAGTTCGCGCGGGCGGCGAAGATGACGCGGTCGGGGCTGCGGCGGTATCCCAGGCAGCTTATCGATTCGATCCGTGAACGCGGCTCGATGAGCCACTTGCCGGCGGAGACGTGCGCGTTCGACCCGGATCGTTTCGCGACGAGCGAGCTGGCCGCGGTGTGGCTGGGGCACGCGACGGTGCTGATTCGGCTGGCGGGGAAGACGATCATCACGGACCCTGTGTTCTCGCAGCGGGTGGGGCTGACGGTGGGGGGGTTCTGCTTCGGGGTGTCGCGGCTGGCGCCGGTGGCGATGTGCCTGGACCGGTTGCCGCCGATCGATGTGGTGCTGCTCTCGCACGCGCACTTCGACCATCTGGACCGGCCGTCGCTGCGGCGGCTGGCGACGCGGGGCACGACGGTGGTGACGGCGCGGAGCACGCGCCGGCTCGTGCCGAGCGGGTTCGGTGATGTGATCGAGCTGGACTGGTCGCGGTTCGTCGATGTGGGCGGGCTGCGGCTGACGAGCGTGGAGCCGGCGCACTGGGGGGCGCGGGCGGGGCTGGATCGGCACCGGCGGTACAACAGCTACCTGATCGACACGGTGGAGAAGGGAAGGGAGGATCAGGGGCGGCGCGTGCTGTTCGGGGGCGACACGGCGATGACCGATGCGTTCAACGGGCTGGGGCCGGTGGACCTGGCGATCTTCGGGATCGGCGCGTACGAGCCGTGGAGCCATCACCACGCGAACCCCGAGCAGGTGTGGGCGATGTTCCACTCACTCGGCGGCGAGCGGCTGCTGCCGATGCACCACTCGACGTTCCCGCTGGGGGAGGAGCACCGAGATGAGCCGCTGCGGCGGCTGCTGGCGGTGGCGGGCGCGCAGCAGGAGCGCGTGGTCGGGAAGGCGATGGGGGAGATGTGGGTAACGGAGAGGGGGCGGGGTCCAGCGGACAGAAGAACGAAGAACTCCTCTGGGGCTACAACCTGTCCGCTGTAACCTCTCGGCTTCGCCTTACAGCAGCGGGCCCATGAGCTGGGCGGCGTTCTCGACGGCCGTGCGCCAGGCGGGGCGCTTTCGCCACGAGAGAAGGTCGACCTCGTCGGAGCGCTCGATGTAGCTGGTCTGCATGAAGCGCAGCACGCTGGCGAAGTCGTCGTCGAAGATGAACATCGTGATCTCGAAGTTCAGGTTGAAGCTGCGGGTATCGATGTTGGCCGAGCCGATCATGCCGATGCGGCGGTCGATGGTGATCGTCTTGGCGTGGAGGAGGCCGTCGCGGAAGTGCATGATGGTGACGCCGGCCTCGAGCAGGTCGAGGTAGTGCGAGTGCGAGGCGAAAGCGGCCATCCGCGAGTCGATATTCTTGGGGACGACGACCGTGACGCGGACGCCGCGCATGGCGGCGGCCTTGAGCGCGGCCTTGGTGGCCTCGTCGGGGACAAAGTACGGGGTGGTGACGATGAGCTCTTCGCGCGCCGAATAGATGCTGGTAAGCACGGCCTGCTGCACGGCCATCGGTGTGGCACCGGGGCCGGAGGGGATGACCTGCACCACCGAGTGCTGCGTCGTGGGCCGGCCGAGGTCGGGCAGGTAGCGGACGACCTCGGAGACTTCGGTCCGGCTATCAACCTGCCAGTCGATCAGGAAGACGACCGCGAGGGCCTGCGCGGCGGGGCCCTGGATGCGGAGCGTGGCGTCGATCCACGGGCCGACGCCCTTGCGCCTGGTGGAGCAGAAGGTCTTGTCGGTGATGTTCTGGCTGCCGGAGTACGCGATGCGCCCGTCGATGACGATGATTTTGCGGTGGTTGCGGAGGTCGAGCCGTGCGAAGAGCGCGCGCACCGGATTGACGGGGAGGGCCGCGAGCACCTGGACGCCGGCGGCGGTCATCTCGCGGAAGAGCGGGCTGCGGCAGAACTTCTTGCTGCCGACGGCGTCAACGAGAACGCGGCACTCGACCGCGCGTTGAGCGGCTCGCATCACGGCCTCGGCCACGAGCCTGCCGCCGCTGTCGGGCATCCAGATATAGGTAAGGATGTGGCAGTGAGTCTTGGCGGCGTCGATATCGGCGATGATGGCATCGAGCGTCTGTTCGCTGTCGCCGAGGAGGCGGAGCTGGTTGCCGGAGAGGGGCGGGAGGCCGCCGACGGCGGTGCCGAAGGCCGCGAGCTGCTCACCGACGGGATCCTGCGCCCCGGAGACCTCGCTGCGGTGCATCCAGAGGCGGGCGGCTCGCTGATCCATCTCTTCGGAGAGACGGCTGAGCTTGCGGGTGCGCCAGCGGCCCAAACGCAGCTCGCCGAACATGAGATAGGCGATCACGCCGACGTACGGGACCGAGAGAAGTATCGCGAGCCAGGCGAGGGCCACGGGGACCGGCACCGGCGCACGACGCATGAGCACCCGGGCGGCGAGCGCGAGGCGGAGAACCCAGTCGGTGATCAGAAGAGCTGTGGCGAGCAAGGGGGGCATTGCGGGGCTTTACGGGGTTGCCAGTGACAGTACCAGCCCGGGGGCCGCGTCGCACCCCGAACGGGTTGGGAATCGAGTGCGATTCGCGGATCAGTGAAGGATCGCTTTGAATGCTTCAACGGCGCGGAGCCTTGCGGCGGCGTGGTCAACGATCGGCGGTGGGTAGTCGCACGCGGTGCGCGCGAGCGGTGAGGGTTCGTGAATCTCGCGACCGTCGAGCGTCGCCAGCTCGGGAACCCAGCGGCGGATGAAGAGGCCGTCGGGGTCGATCTTGCGGCTTTGCAGGACGGGGTTGAAGACGCGGAAGTAGGGCGCGGCGTCGGTGCCGGTGGACGCCGACCACTGCCACCCGCCGTTGTTGCTGGCGAGGTCGGCGTCAACGAGCGACCGCATGAAGTGGCGCTCCCCCTCGTGCCAATGGATGAGGAGGTCCTTGGTGAGGAACATGGCCGCGATCATGCGGAGACGGTTGTGCATCCACCCGGTGGCGGCGAGCTGGCGCATGGCGGCGTCCACAATGGGGAATCCGGTGCGGCCGGCCTTCCACAGCGCGAGGGCGGCGGGGTCGGTGCGCCATTGGAGGCGGGTGGTCTCGAGCGCGAACGGGCGGCCCATGCTGAGGCGTGGGAAGGCGACAAGGAGGTGACGATAGAACTCGCGCCAGATGAGCTCGGTGATCCAGGAGGCTGCGCCGGGGTGATGGAGACCGCTCGAGATCGCATCGTGCAGGCAGCGTCGGGGTGAGATCGAGCCGGCGGCGAGGTGCGGGGAGAGTCGGCTGGTGCCGTCGAGCGCGGGGAGGTCGCGCCGGAGGTGATACGAGACAAGCTTGGTCCGCGTGAAGTCGTCGAGCAGCCGGATGGCGGGGGCCTCGCCGGCGGGCCACGATTCGAAAATGGGTGCCGGAGGGGGCGAGAACGTAGTGCGCGACAGCGCGATCGGGTCGCCCTCGGAGTCGCACACGGGCTCGGCCTGGCGCTGAGGCACGGGGACCGTGAGCCCGGAATTATCAGAGGCGCGGTCGGCGAGCGCGCGGAGCCACGCGTTCTTGAACGGTGTGAAGACGGTGTAGGGCGCGTGCTTCGCAGAGAGGATCGTTCCTGGGGCAAAGAGAACCTGGTCGTGGTATCGCGAAACGGAGCGACCGTCGCGCTGGAACGCGGCGGCGACAGCCTCGTCGCGTCGTGTTTCGTTGAGCTCGTGCTCATTATTGAACCAGATACCCGTGCAGGCGTGCGCCTGCGCGATCGAGGTGAGGGCGCTTGCGGCGTCGCGGAACCGTGGGGCGCGCCGAACGACAAGCGGGACGCCGAGATTCGCCAGCCTGGGGGCGAGGGCCGCGACGGAGCGGCAGATGAAATCGGCTTTGGGGTCGCCCCAGTCGTGCGCGGCCCACTGATGATCGGCGACGAGGAAGGCGGCGACGACGCCCTTCCCGTCTTTGGCGGCGCCGGCGCGGCAGGCGTGGAAGAGGGCGGGGTTGTCGTGCGTGCGGAGATCAGACCGAAACCAGATGAGTGGGCGGGTCATGCGGTTTCAACACGGAGGGTGAGGAGGGAGCACGGAGAAGAGCGTGGAACGCGGAGGTCGCGGAGAGCGCGAAGGAGGGACGATCTTTTTGCACCGAGGCACCGAGACGCGGAGATGATGACATAGAGAAGGAACAGATAGAAGAAGAAAAAACAAGGATGGAAGGGGATTCAGCACGAGCCGCGGCAGACGTGGGGGAGGGTGAATGGGCTAACTCGAGCGGACGGGTCGGCGCGGGGATGACCTCGGGGGGGCGGCCATGGGCGCCTCGATCACGTGATCATCGGCGATGACGAAGACGCGGTCGCCCTCGACGGGATGCACGCGGGCGCCGCCGGTGAACGAGCCGAAGGCGGGGAGGATTCCGCAGCGGGGCGCGAGGTGGAAACAGCGGAGCGTGACGCTACCACCCCCACCGCCGCTGCCTCGGCGCGGCGCGAGCACAACCTTGGGGTGGATGTGGCCGCAGAGGACCGCGGCGGCTCCGATGGGCGCAGCGCACGGGGCGTGGCAATAGGCGATGCCGTCGATGATGAACGGATCGTCCACGCAGCGGATGTCCCAGTCGCACGGGGGGTCGCCGGCGCGGGCATCGTGGTTGCCACGGATGAGCGTGATGGGGAGGGAGGCGACGGTGGCGCGCCAAGCGGCGACGACGGAGATGGTTTCATCGGCGCGGCCGGAGCGGGCGTGGATGAGGTCGCCGAGGATGATGAGGTCGCGCGGGCGTGTCGACTCGATCAGGGCGGTCAGGCGGCGCAGGTCGGCGGAGGTGGTGGCCTCGGGGACGGGCACGCCGGCGTTGCGGAACGCCGCGGCCTTACCGAGGTGCATGTCGGTGACGAGCAGCGAGCCGGTGCGGCGGCGGAGCATGGCGCGGCCGGGGAGGAGGGCCCAGGGTTCGCCGGCCCAGGTGAGATCGATGGCGCCGTGGAGCGAAGGGCTAGCCTGCGGCACGGGGGCTCCTTGGGGCGCGGGGCTTGCGTGCGGAACGGGGCTTTGTTGCGGGGGCGTCGGGCATGGTGTCGATCGGGGCCTTTGTTTTTGGCAGCGTGCGGGAAGGCTTCGCATGAGGCTTCGGACGCGCGGCGCTCAAAGATGCTCGATGGGCGATCTGCTCGAACTCGCGGTCGGCCGCGGCCTCCAGTTTGAGCACCATCTTTCCGATGCGGTCGGACCATTTCTCGGTGGTGACGTGGTTCTCGCGCAGGCGATCCGCGTAGACGGGGAATGCCAGAGGCGTAAGGCGGGGGGGGTCTTTGACGATGAACTTCCAGGACTGCATGCGCTCGAGTGCCCGCCGGAGGCGCTTGACCTCGAGCTGTTCCTCCAGGACTTCCCTTCGCGCCTGGTCCAAGAGGAGGTTGTCTGGGTCGAACTGCTGGAAGACCTCGAAGAAAAGCTCGCTGGATGCCTGCAGATGGCGCATGGCGCGGGGGGCTCCGGGGTAGCTCTGCATGATGAGCCCGGCGACGCGGGCGATGTCGCGGAAGCGGCGGCGGGCGAGCTGCGTCGAGTTGAGGCACTCGAGCAGATCCTCAACGAGACGGTCGGTGCTGAGGATTGCGTGCCAGCCGGCCTCGTCGAGCGAGGCGGGGTCGATCGAGTCGGCGGGCGGCACAGTGGGCGCCGTGCGGACATCGCCCTTGACGAGGGCCTCCCAAGAGGGGTCGGCGAGGGCGGCGGCTCCTGCGGAGCCCTTGCCACCGATCTGGAGACGGGTGCCACCCCAGAGGAGTTCGAAGCCGTAGTCGTTGGCGGTGGCGGTGACGGACATGGGGCGGCGGCGGGCGAGGCGATAGGCGAGGAGTGTCGCGAGGCCCTCGTGCGCGGAACGGCCCTCGAAGGGGAACATGTAAATATGCTGACCGTCGCGGGTTTGCACGCGCTCGATGAGGAGTTCGCCGGGGCCGGGCAGATGCGACCACGCGGCCTGCACCTCGAGCAGCGGACGTACGACCTGCATCTCGGGGCTCTCGTAACGACCCTCGCGGGCCTCCTGCACGCGCCGGCGGACCGCGTCGGCGAGCTGGGTGGAGAGGGACATCTTGCCGCCATCCCATCGCGGGACATTGGAGCCGGGGCGATTGATCTTGCGCGCAAACGCGGTGAGCTCGCGGATGCGCACGAGCTCGAGGTTGCGGCCCGCGAAAATGAACGTGTCGCCGGGGCTGAGCTTGGAGACAAACCCTTCCTCGGTAGTGCCGAGCGTCTTGCCGCTCGTCAGTTTAATCGTCATGCTCGCGGAGCTGTTGATAGTGCCGATACCGAAGCGGTGGAGCTTGGCGAGCTGGAGTGAGGCGGCGATCCAGCGGCCGGGGCGCAGCGGGTCGTCGATGATGCGGGCGAAGCGCGGGTAGGCGGTGAGGGCGGGGCCGCCGCGGCGGACGAAATCCATGACCCAGCCCCACTCCTCATCAGTGAAGGCGCGGTAGGCGTGCGTGGAACGGACTTCATCGAGCAGTTCTGACTCCACGAAGCCCTCGCCGCTGGCGATGGTGACGAGGTGCTGGACGAGGACATCGAGGGGGCGGTTGAGCGGCTCGCGGGATTCGACGGCGCCGGCGGAGGCGGCCTCGCGCGCGGCGGCGAACTCGATGAGCTCGAGGGCGTGCGTGGGGACGCAGGTGATGCGGCTGAGGGCGCCGGGGCGGTGGCCGCTGCGGCCGGCGCGCTGAAGGAGCCGGGCGATGCCCTTGGGGCTTCCGATCTGGATGACCTGATCGACGGGGGAGAAGTCGACGCCCAGGTCGAGGCTGGAGGTGCAGACGACGACGCGGGCGCGGCCCTCGCGGAGCATATCTTCGACGCGTTCGCGCAGGGCGCGGTCGATGGAGCCGTGATGAATGGCGACCTGGCCCTGTGCGACCCACTCGGGGCGTGCGCGGACGATGGCGCGGAACCAGAGCTCGGCCTGGGAACGTGTGTTGGTGAAGAGGAGGGTGCTGCGGAGGGGTCGGGGAGACGCGGGTGTGAGCCCGGGGCTTTCACGGGGTTCCTGCGCGGCGGCCTCGCCTCGCGCGGGCTTGAGGGTCGCCCGCTTTGGCGAGCGCCGAGGGGATGGACCATCCGCGGTGTCGTCCACGCGCTCGATCACGCTGAGCACCTTGTCGAGCAGGTTGATGCCGAGGTGTCCCGACCAGGGGAAACGCTGGATGTCGTCGGGGAGCACGGTCTGGACGATCATGCCCTTGGTGAGTTCGCCGCGGATGAAGACGCCCGGGCGTTTGGGCGGCGCACCGGCGGCCGCTTCGCTTCCCATGAGCACGGCCATCGCCTCGGGCAGGTTGCCGAGCGTGGCGGAGACGCCCCAGGTGCGGAGGGCCGGCGACCAGCGGCGGAGGCGGGCGATAGCGAGCTCGGTCTGCGTGCCGCGCTTGGTGGACATGAGCTCGTGCCACTCATCAACGACAAGGGCGCGCACTCCGGCGAGGCGCTCTCGCCCTTCGGCGTAGCTGAGCATGAGGGTGAGGCTTTCGGGCGTGGTGACGAGCACCGTGGGAAGGCGCTCTTTCTGGCGGGCGCGGATGGTGGCGGAGGTATCGCCGGTGCGCGACTCGACGATCCACTTGCCTTCAAGGCCGACAGCGCGGACGGCGTCGGCGAGCGTGCCCGCGGTGTCGCCGGCGAGGGCACGCATGGGGGTGATCCAGAGGACGGTGAGCGGGTCGGCGCGGCGGC
>JACMLW010000018.1 GCA_014379385.1 Phycisphaerales bacterium | reverse complement strand
GGTCATCGGCCTCGCCGTCGCCGCGGCCGCCGGCGCCAAGAAACTCGCGCGCCGCAACAACGGCGGCCTTGCCGCGTCGTTCGGAGCCGGCGGGCGCTCGCCCGCGGGCGTCCTTGAAATCCTCGGCCGATACCCCCTCGCCCGCGGCCAATCCCTCGTTCTGCTCCGCATGGATCGCCGCATCCTGCTCCTCTCTCACACCACCGGAGGCCGCCTCGGGCGCTCGACCGGCCTCTCCACACTCTGCGACACCGCGGATGCCGAAGAAGTCGCCTCGATCATCGCCAAGACCCGCGATGACGATGGCGATTCGCTCGCCGCCAAGTTCCAGGGCATGCTCGCCACCTTCGAGCAGGACCCGGCAGATACCGACGAGGCCGAGCTCACCGGCCGCCGCGAGTTTCGCTCTAGCGACCGTGATTGCGCCCAACTACTCGATGACACGGCGCCCCCCCACGCCCCAGGCCCGCTCGCGTCGCTCCGCCGCTGCGCTCAGGCCCTCCGAGATCACGCCATTGGGGAGAGCCACGCTTGAGGCGAGCGCTCGCTGCCATCGCGATGCCCATCCTGCTGTTCGCGGCTCCCGCGCGCGCCCAGGACGCCTACGGCCCCCCCGCCTCCCCGACGGCTCCATCGCCGCTCGCCGGATTCACCGGCACCGCCCTCGTCGAGGGCTTCGGCCCCACCGCGGCCGAGCCGCTTTCCATCAACCCGATCAGTCTCCTCGCCGGCGCCTCGCAGGCATTCCCCGGCTCACAGCCCGGGCCAGCCGATCCCTCGGACGCCCGCGGCATCTCCCCCGCCATCAGCGTCGTCCTGCTGTTGACGGTCATCTCGCTCGTCCCCTCGATCATGCTCATGTGCACGTGCTTCGTGCGCATGATCGTTGTTCTCGGGCTGCTCAAGCAGGCCCTCGGCACGCAGTCGCTCCCGCCCCCGCAGGTCATCGTCGGTCTCGCCATGTTCATGACGATCCTCGTCATGTCGCCCACTATCAAGCGCATCGATGCCGAGGCCCTCACGCCCTACCGCGCCGGACAACTCGCCGGCCCCGACGAGCTATGGGACCGCGCCAAGCAGCCCCTCCGTGACTTCATGTTCGACCAGATAGAGGCCACCGGAAACTGGTCCAGCCTCTACATGATCCTCAACTACCGCGGCGTCGACACCTCCAAGCCCGAGGAACTCCGGCGCGCCGACGTTGACATGGTCTCGCTCATCCCCGCCTACATGCTCAGCGAGCTCAAGACCGCCTTCCTCATGGGCTTCCGCGTCTACCTCCCCTTCCTTGTCATCGACATGGTCATCGCCAGCCTCCTCATCTCCATGAGCATGATGATGCTTCCCCCGGTGCTCATCTCCCTCCCCTTCAAGCTGCTCCTCTTTGTTCTGGTCGACGGGTGGCAGCTCGTCGTGGGCAGTCTGATGAACAGCTTCGTCGTGAGCGCCCCCGCTGCCGCGGAGTCCGCCGCCCCCGCCGTCGGGCTTCTCCCCGCTCTGCCCGCGATCCCCGCGCTGCACGCGCCCATGCACGGCGCCCTGTCGATCCTCGGACTCGCTTAGGAGCTTCCCCGGTGTACTACGACGAGTCAACGGTTGACCTGGTCCGCACCACGCTCATCCTCACGCTCAAAGTCGCCGCGCCCATCCTTGGCGCCGGCGTCGTGATCGGCCTGGTCATCTCCATCCTCCAGTCGGTCACCAGCATCCAGGATCAGACCCTCACGTTCGTCCCCAAGATCGTCGGCATGGTGCTGGTCACCATCCTGATCACCCCGTGGGTGGTCAATCGCCTCGTCGAGTTCTCGATCGACATGTTCTCACTCGTCTAAGAACCCCCCGCCCGAGTTACCAGCGACCATGACGCCCCTGGACGGCCTCTATCAACACATCGGCCCCTTCCTGATGGTGCTCGCGCGCCTCGGCGGGCTCTTTCTCTTCGCGCCCATCCTCTCGAGCGCCTCCGTCCCCTACAAAGCCCGCGTCATGCTTGCGATCATCCTCTCGCTGGCCGTGTATCCGGCCATCCCCGCTTCGCAGCAGGTTCCCATCGCGCTCGACCTCTACTCGCTCGCCCCCGCCATGTTCTTCGAGGTTCTCATCGGCCTGGCCATCGGCCTCGTCGCCTCGCTCCCCATGTACGGCGTGCAGCTCGGCGGCCTCATCATCGGCCAGCAACTCGGCTTCGGCCTCGCGGGCATCTACAACCCCGCCCTCGATACCGAGAGCGACGTCGTCGGCGAGCTCCTCCTCAACATCGCGCTCGCGATCTTTATCGGGATCGGCGGCCTCGAGAATGTGTTCCTCGCTCTCGCCGCCACATTCACGCAGATCCCACTCGCCGGCGCCGGCCCGGGCTCCGCGCCCCTCGAGCTTACCGTCGGCCTCGTCAGCTCCGGTTTTGAGCTCGCCCTCCGGATCGCCGCGCCCGTGCTCTGCATCCTGCTCGTCGAGACCCTCGCCACCGGCTTCATCATGAAGACGATCCCGCAGATCAACATCATGAGCATCGGCTTCGCCGTCAAGATCATCGCCGGCTTCGGCGCCCTGATCGGCGCCCTGTACGCCATGCAGGAGGTCATCGGCGACGAGGTGCTCCGCGCCGGCCAGCTCCTCCTCCAGTGGACCTCCGGCTGATCCCCCGTTTCCTATTCCTTGTTCCCTTGTTCCCTTCCGGCTGCCACCTGTCCACTGACCCTGTCCGCTCTTCCCACCATGGCTGAAGAACTCGGCGAACGCACAGAACTCCCCACCGGCCGCCGCCGCTCCGAGGCGCGCGGCAAGGGTCAGATCGCCAAGAGCGTTGACCTCGGTGCCGCCATCGACCTGCTCGGCGCCGTCATCCTTCTCTGCGTCCTGGGCCCCGCCGTCGTCTACGGTCTCGCCGCCGTCACACGCCAGTTGCTCGATTCCACCCACGGCGCACCCGGCACTTCCGCCACCGCCCTGTCCGCGCTCGTCTGGGCTCTCCAGCGCGCCGCCTGGATCGGCGGCCCCGTCCTCGGCGTCATGTTCCTCATCGCCGCCTTCGCGCAGTTCATCCAGGTCGGCCGCCTTTTCACCTGGTCCCCCGTCAAGCCCAAGCTCAGCAAGCTCAACCCGCTCAGCGGCGCCAAGCGACTCTTCGGCCGCCGCAACCTCATCAAGAGCATCGTCGCGGTCGCCAAGCTCAGCATCGTCGTCACAGTCGCCGTCATGGTCATCAACGGCCAACTCCGACAGATCGTCGCCCTCTCCATGCTCCACCCGCTGGGCGCCGCCCGCCTCGCGGCCGACCTCATCCTCGACATGAGCCTCTGGGTCGTCTCGCTCCTCCTCCTCATCGGCCTCATCGACTATTCCTACCAGCGCTGGCAGCGCACCCAGGACCTCAAAATGACCAAGCAGGAGATCAAGGACGAGCGAAAGTCCATGGAAGGCGACATGGAGACCCGCATGAAGCGCCTCCGCATGGGCCGCCAGCAGATCATGCAGCGTCTCCGCACCGCCGTCCCCACCGCCGACGTCATCGTCACCAATCCAACCCATTTTGCCGTCGCCCTCAAGTACGACGCCGACAAAATGTCCGCACCCCGCGTCGTCGCCAAGGGCGCCGACCACCTCGCCTTCCGCATCCGCGAGATCGCCGCCGTCAACGGCATCCCTCTTATCGAAAAGCCGCCCCTGGCGCGCGCGTTGTACGCCAACATCGAAGTCGGCAGGGCCATCACCCCCGAGTACTACGAGGCCGTCGCCGAGATCCTTGCCTACGTCTACCGCCTCCAGTCCAAGGCCGCCTGATTGATCCTGGTGGCACAGGCGTCCCGCCTGTACGCCGCCCTGACCCGCCCACTTACTCATGCCCACCCCCGCCGCACATCCAACCGCACCCGTCTCTGTGCTCCCCCCCTGGATGCACAAGCTCGTGAAGTACCGCGGCCTTGTGGTCCCCATCGGCTTCATCTTTCTGCTGGTGGTCATCCTTGTCCCCCTCCCTACCTGGGTGATGGACATCCTGATCTGCGGCAACATCTCGATGGCCGTGCTGATCCTGCTCACCACCATCTATATGCGCGAGCCGCTGGACTTCAGCGTCTTCCCCTCCCTCCTCCTCGCGCTCACGCTTTTCAGGCTCGTCCTCAACGTCGCCTCCACGCGCCTCATCCTCTCCGCCGACGCCGCCACTCCCGAGCAGGCCCTCGGCGCCGCCGGCCACGTCATCAGCGCCTTCGGCGAGTTCGTCGCCGGCGACTCCCTCGTCGTCGGCATCATCATCTTCATGATCCTCGTGATCGTGCAGTTCGTCGTCATCACCAAGGGCGCTACCCGAATCGGCGAGGTCGCCGCACGATTCACCCTCGACGCCATGCCCGGCAAGCAGATGGCCATCGACGCCGACCTCGCCGCCGGAAATATCGACGAGAAGGAAGCCCGCCGCCGGCGCGAACGCATCTCCCAGGAGGCCGACTTCTTCGGCGCCATGGACGGCGCCGGCAAGTTCGTGCGCGGCGACGCCGTCGCCGGCCTTATTATCACCATCATCAACATCGCCGGGGGCTTCGCCATCGGTACCCTTGAGAACGGCTGGCCCGCCGCACAGACCGCCGCCGTTTTCACCAAGCTCACCATCGGCGACGGCCTCGCCGCACAGATCCCCTCCTTCGTCGTCGCCATCGCCTCCGCCCTCATCGTCACGCGCTCAGGCTCCAAGAACAACCTCGGCGACGAGCTCACCGGCCAGATGATCAGCCAGCCAATGGGCCTCATCATCACCGCCGGCTTCCTCCTGCTTCTCTGCTTCACGCCCCTCCCCACGTTCCCGCTCCTGGGCACCTCCCTCCTCCTGGGCGGCCTCGCCTACGGGATGCACAAATCCCGCAAGGCCGTCGCCGCGGCGGGCGAGGCCACTGCCTCCGCAGTCGGACCCGCCGAACCGCCCCCCCCCGAATCTCTCCTCAAGCTCGACACCATGGAGCTCGAGGTCGGCTACGGCCTCGTCTCCCTCGTGGACACCCGCCAAGGCGGAACCCTCCTCGAGCGCATCAGCGCCATCCGCCGCCAGCTCGCCGCCGAAATCGGCCTCATCCTCCCGCCGATCCGCATCCGCGACAACATGCAGATCCCCCCGACGGAATACCGCATCAAGATCAAGGGCAACGTCGTCGCTCGCGGCCAGACCATCCCCGGCAGCCTCCTCGCCATGGATTCCGGCATCGCCACCGGCCGCATCGAGGGCCTCCACACCAAGGAGCCCGCCTTCGGGCTCGACGCCTGGTGGATCGACCCCGCCCTCAAGACCCGCGCCGAGACCATGAACTTCACCGTGGTCGATCCCGCCAGCGTCCTCACCACTCACCTCACCGAGGTCACGCGATCACACGCCGACGAGCTGCTCACACGCGACGAGGTCAACAACCTCGTGGCCCAGCTCAAAGAGAAGTCCCCCAAGCTCGTAGAAGAGACGATCCCCTCCGTCGTCAAGCCCGGCGAGCTTCAGAAGGTGCTCCAGAATCTCCTGCGCGAACGGGTCTGCATCCGCGACATGGACACCATCGTCGAGACCCTCGCCGATTGGGGCGGCAAGACCAAGGACCTCGACGTGCTCACCGAGTATGTCCGCAATGCACTCCGCCGCTCCATCTGCCTCGGCTACGCCACCCCCACCGACGAGGGGAGCGGTAGCGGGGGTGGGGGGCACCGACTCATCTGCGTTACACTCGACCCCGCCCTCGAAGACATCATCAACAGCTACATCGATCGGTCCCCCGCGGGCACCACCGTCTCCATGCCGGCCTCCATCGCCAACCAGGTTTCCTCACAAATCCTTCGCGGCTTGCAGCAGGTCACCGCCGGTGGCCATCAGCCCGTCGTGCTTGCATCGCCGCAGGTTCGCGCTGTCGTTCGTCAGATTCTTTCCACACACCTGCCAAACGTGGCCGTCCTCGGATACCACGAAGTGGTCAACGGCGTCGAGGTCGAATCGCTCGCGCTCATCGGCCCGCCCGTTTCCGATACCGCCGGCGCGAAACACGTCGCCGCCTAGTGCCTTCTCCCCTTGCCCTTCTCTCCTGCTCTCAGCTCTCTTTTCTTTCTTCTCTTTGACTTCTCTTTGTTCTTCCCTAGTGCCGAGTGCCCGATGCCGAGTGCTCCAGTGCCTTCCTAGTTGACTCTCGCTCCGAAATCGTTCACAATCGAACCGTTCGAGCACGCCCGGCAGGATGCCGGGCCTCTTCCAAAGCCAGGATGGCGACATGAAGCTTCGAACATTCCGTGCCAGCACGATGGCGGGTGCGCTCACCGCGGTCAAGAGCGACCTCGGCGCCGGCGCTGTCATCCTCCACACCCGAACCACCAAGTCCGGCGGCCTCTTCGGGTTCGGCGCTCGCTCCATCGTCGAGGTCATCGCCTCCGATGACGCCGCGGCCTCCGCGCCCCGTGTCCGAACCTCAGCACCCCAGCCCCGCCCGCGCGCCGTCCACGATGCCTCTCGCTCTAGGCCCGCCGCCCACCCCGAATCCGCCCCTCCCAAGCCCCACGCCGCCGCACTCAGCGCCTACACCGTCGCTTCCAGGCTCGCAACGCCCGTGTCCGCGGCCCAGATCGAGCGCGATCCCCTCACCCCCGACGCCGGCTTCATCCCCGCCGGGGCCCGTTTCGGCACCCCCCGACCCTCCCGTGGCGAGGCCTTCCGTCCCGAGCCCACTCACGCCACACCGCGTCGCTCGCCTGCGCGCGTGCTGATCGCGGAGCCATCAGCTCACGCCCCGGCGCCCGCCCCCGCTCAAGTCCTTTCAGTCCGCAAACGCACGCTCTCCGCCGCCTCTGGCTCCGAGCCTGCACCGTCGTACGCCGCCACCGCACTCGCCGCCGTAGCCGCCGAGAACCGCAGCGCCGCCTCCTCGCAATCCGCACTGGCCACGGACCTCGCGCTCGTCAAGAGCATGGTCGCGCAGGTGCTTCAGGGCGCTACCCCGGCCGCCGGGTCCATGCCCGACGCCCTCTTCAAGCTCTACCTCCGATTGCTCGAGAGCCAGGTGGCGAGAGACATCGCCGACAAGATCATCGGCGCCGTTCGCGATGAGCTCACCGGGGTCCAGCTCGCCGATGAGCCCACCGTCCGAGCCACCCTCCTCCGCCACCTCGCCGCCTACATCCCCGTCGCCCCCGATACCACCGACGCCTTCCTCGCACGCACCCACGACCACCGTCCCTTTACCCTTGCCCTCGTCGGACCCACCGGCGTCGGCAAGACCACCACCATCGCCAAGCTCGCGGCCACCTACCGCCTTCGCCACGGGAAAAAAATCGGCCTCATCACCTGCGACACCTACCGCATCGCCGCCGTTGAGCAGCTCCGCACCTACGCCAACATCATCAACGTCCCCCTCAAGGTCGTCATGACGCCGCAAGAGATGGCCCCCGCCTGCGAGGCCTTTGCCGACTGCGACATCATCCTGATCGATACCGCCGGCCGCTCGCAGAACGATTCAGCCCGCCTCGCCGAACTCAAGGAATACCTCGCCCAGGCCCGTCCCCACCAGACGCACCTCGTCCTCTCCAGCGCCGCTTCCGAGGCCGTTCTCCTCCGCACCGCCGAGCAGTTTGCCCTCGTCGCCCCCGACCGCGCCATCCTCACCAAGCTCGATGAGGCTGTGAACTTCGGCGTCCTCATCAACATCGCGGCGCGCATTGCCCCATCCATCAGCTTCATCACCACCGGCCAGGAAGTCCCCGACCACCTCGAGCCCTCACGCCCCGAGCGCATCGCCAGGCTCGTGCTCGAAGGATCCATCGCATGACCGCGGCCCCTCCATCACCCCTTGCCGCGCCCCGCGCCGACCATCCCCCCGCCCCCCGCGCCGATCAGGCCGCCGGGCTGCGTTCGCTCGTGAGTTCGCTCCAGTCAGCCCCCGCGCCGCCCTTCGCGGTCCCGTCATCAAGCGTGCGTAACAACGCGAGCACAGCTAGTGTTGGGCGGGCCAAGCTCATCACCATCGCCTCTGGCAAGGGCGGCGTCGGCAAGACCAACATCGCCGTCAACCTCGCCATCGCGCTCGCCGCCCGCGGCCACCGCATCGTCCTCCTCGACGCCGATCTCGGCACCGCCAACGCCGATGTCCTCTGCGGCCTCACCCCGCGCGCCCGCATCAACCTCGCGCAGCTCGACGCCCGCGCCCTGGCCTCCCTCGCCATCGATGCGCCAGGCAACTTCAAACTCATCCCCGGTTCGTGCGGCATTCCCGCCGCGACCCCCGGGCCCGATCAACTCACCAGCCTCATCACCGCCATCCACGGCGCCGCCCACGCCCTCAGCGCCGGCACCCTCATCGTTGACGCCGCCGCCGGCATCGGCGACGAGGTCCGCGCCCTCGTCAGCGCCGCAGACCTCGCGCTCATCGTCACCACCCCCGAGCCCACCGCCCTCGCCGACGCCTACTCGCTCATCAAGTCCATCGCGTTAGGTGACAAGGGCGCATCTCTCTTCATCAACTCTTCACTCATCGTGAATCAGGCCCGCTCCGCGTCCGAGGCCGGAGCCATTCACACACGCCTGAGCTCCGTCTGCGAACGCTTCCTCGGCAAACCTCTCCCGTACGCGGGGTGGATCGCGCACGATCCGCGTGTCGCCGCCGCCGTGCGGG
>JACMLW010000213.1 GCA_014379385.1 Phycisphaerales bacterium | reverse complement strand
TCCGCAGCGCCTCCCGCACCCGCGCGCCGTCGATCCGTCCCCGCCCCGCCTCGTACAGCGTCCCCGCGATGATCCGGACCATGTTCCACAGAAACCCGTTCCCCTCGATCCGAATAACCACGTCGCTCCCCTGATCCCTCGATCCCCAGACCCCTCGGTCTCCCTCCTCGACATCACACCGAAATACCCGCCGCACCGTCGTCATCCTTCCATGCCCCGCCGCGGCGAACCCCGCAAAGTCATGCTCGCCCACCAGCTCCGCCGCCGCCTCGCGCATCTTCGCGATATCCAGCTCCGCGCGAACGTGATGCACCAGGTTCCGCTCCCACAGCGGCCGCTCCGCCGCCGAATACAGCCGGTACGCGTACTGCTTGCGCACCGCATCACCAATCGGGTTGAACGCCGCGCCCACCGCCTCGCACGACCGCACCAGCACGTCCGCCGGTAGCCGCGAGTTCACCGCCATCCGCAGCCGCTCCGCCCCGCGCGCCAGCGGCCAACCCCCGTGACTCCGCTCCCCGGCGGGCGCAGACGTTTCCCCCGCGGCGGCACCCTCGTCTCCCTCAACACCCCCGCTCCCTCCGCCTGTCATCCCTGTCCCATCGCTGCACGTGAACGCCGCGACCTGCCCCTTCGCGTGTACGCCCGAATCCGTGCGGCTCGCGCCCAGCACGTGCACCGGCTCCCGCACCACCTTGCGCACCGCGTCTTCAACAGCCTGTTGAACCGTCGGCAACTGGTCGCGCCCCTCGTTCCGGTCCGCGTCTCCCTCGCCGCCGAGCTGCTCCCCCACGTACTGCCGCTGCCACCCGCAGTACGCCGTCCCCTCATACGCGATGGTCAGCTTGTATCGCGGCATCTCAGAGCGCTTCGCCCCGCTCGTCCCGGATCACCACCACCTCTTCCCGCTCGCGCACCCCCGCACGCTTCCCATCACTGACCTTCCTCTGATCCGCGTACGGCACCACCCGGTTCACCAGGTTCCACCACGCCACCGCGGCCAGCGATCCCAGCACCAGCACCACCAGCACCACGATGATCACGATCGTCCAGTTCATGCGCCCGCAACGATAGCGGCGCTCAGGTCCGGGTGGCACGGGCGTCCCGCCTGTGCGAGCCGCGAAGCGGCGCCTCATCTCGCTTCCTCAACGTTCCTCTCCACATGCCGCTATAAATAAAGGAGCCGGCCACCATGGCCGGCTCTCAACAAAACCAAAATCGTTCCCCGCGAATCCCTCGCTCAGCTCGCCTCCGCCCTCGGGTGCGCGGCGTCGTACGCCTCCTTCAGGCGCTGCGCCGTCAAGTGCGTGTAGATCTGCGTCGTGCTCAGGCTCTGGTGCCCCAGCAGTTCCTGCACGCTCCGCAGGTCGGCGCCGTTCTCGAGCAGGTGCGTCGCGAAACTGTGCCGGAGCGTGTGCGGGCTGATCCCCGGATCCAGCCCCGCGCTCGTGAGGTACTTGTCCAGCTTGCGCCGCACCGATCGGGTGCTCAACCGCTTCCCGTGCTTGTTCACGAACATCGGCCGGCTCACCATCTCCACCGCCCAGCTCGGCCCCAGCCGCGCATCGCTCTTGATCATCTGGATATACAGCCGGATCGCGCTCAGCGCGTGCGTCCCCAGCGGCACCAGCCGCTCCTTCTTCCCCTTGCCGCGCACCCGCATCGCCTCCCCCGGCTCATCAACATCCTCAACGTTCAGACCCACCAGCTCGCTCACGCGGATGCCCGTCGAGTACAGTGTCTCGAGCATCGCGCGGTCGCGCAGACCAAGCACGTCCTTCTCGCTCGGCGTCGCGAGCAGCTTCTCGATCTGCTCGATCGTGATCGCCTTCGGGAGCCGCTTCCCCTGCTTCGGTGTCCGGATGCTCGTCATCGGATTCCCGACCGCCAGGTTCTTCCGCGCCGCCCACTTATAAAAGCTCCGCAGCGTCGCGATCTTCCGCGCCATCGTCGCGGCAGAGTAATCCTGCTTCCCCAGGTGCGCCAGAAACCCGCGGATCGTCTCCGGGTTCGCCTGGCAGATCACACCCGTCACCGTCTCCGCGCCCCCGGCGCCCACCGAAGCACCGCCGCTCACCCGCGCGTCGAGCGCCGCCTTCTCCCCCGGTTCCGCGCCGTCGAGACCAAGCTCGTCGCACAGATGCTCCACGAACTGCCGCAGGTCGGCGCCGTAGCACCGCGCCGTGTACGGGCTGAAGTGCCGCTCGTCGATCAGATAGCTCGTGAACGCCGCGGTAATTGGTAGACTCGACATCGCTCGCACTCCGTTACGTATCGCCGCGTCCCTCGCGGCCCCCACCCATTCCCACTGTCCTCTGAAACCTGTCCCCGCTCCCCCTTTGCCCACCGCCTAGTGCGCAGTGCCTTCCCCTTCATCGACCCTGTTCAGCCCCGAGTGCAGTCGTCCTGTAATCTGGTGCGACACAAGCGCCGCGTCGAACAGGTCAAACGGCACGCCCTCGCGCCCCGCCAAGCCCGCGACGTACGTCAGCAGCCGCTGCTCATCGCCCTTGCCGCACACGAACGTCCATCGGTGCCGCCCCTTCACGAGCGTCACCGCCTCGGCCAGCACCGCGGGCGCCCCCTCCGCCCCCCCGGCCCCGTCTTGCTTCCCCTGTTCGCCAGCGTCCGCGCTCATGACCGCTCCTACTTCTTCGCTCGCTCGTCAGGCTCTGGGGGCGTCTCCTGCGCCATGCCCGCCTGAGCGCCCCCGCCCAGCCGATCACGCTCGGCCTGCATCAGCCGCGCCACCGCAAGGTGCGCCACAAACTCCGTGTACAGGTCCATGCTCGCCAGATACCGCTGCCACCCGAGCGCCGTCTCGCTGTCGTGCCGCCCCGTCGCGTACCGCTCCACCAGCATCTGCACGCCCTGGTTCGCACCGTCCAGACTCTCGTTGATCACCGATGCCGGCCGCTCCGCAAACTCGCTCCGGCTCCGCCCCTCGTCCGCGTACGCCCCGCTCAGTCCGCGCGGGTCCGTCCGCTCCGTCTGTTTGGTCCCCATCGCCCCTTCTCTCGCATACAGCGCCAGGGTCACACCGAGCTTCGGCGGGTTGTACGGGTCATACGACGTGATCGACCCCAGCACCAACCCATCCACGCCCAGCGCATCGGCCAGCCGCTTCGCATCCCCCGGTGATCGAACCCACCCCATCCCGAGCGCCCGCATCGCCGCGAGCGTCCGGTTCATCGGCACCGCACCGAGCCCCTGCGCCTCCGTGATCTTCGCCACCAGCGCATCGCCAACGGCCAGCACATCCACGCTGCTCGTCCCCGATTCGTTCGCCAGGGGCGCCACCGCCCACAGCACCTCGCCGCTCGTGGCGTCGTACGGCGATACCAGCCCCTCCGGCTGAACCAGCTCGCGCTTCCCCGAGCACCCCGGCACCGACGCTGCCGTCAGCGCGCACACCGCCACCATCGCGCACCGCATCCACTTCCGCATGGTCTGTACACTTGTCATGGCGTCCTGCCGTAAGTAATGCCACGTCTCTCGGTGGCCCCGCTCTTCCAGAGCGGCGTAATGGCCCATCGCTCAAATCGTTTCACCACAGAGGCACAGAGACACAGAGGCAACACATAGAGTCATGCTCCACGAACCAATGTTCTGAACCGTCTCCGTGACTTCCGTGTTTCAATCGCTCTTGCCCTCTCTCTGTGCCTCTGTGTCTCTGTGGTGAGCCTCTTCTCTTCTTCGCGACCTTCGCGATCTTCGCGACCTTCGCGTTCACTCTCTTCTTCTGCTTGGTGCCCTTTATTCCTCACTACCTGCTTCAACAATCGCGGTCTCCGCAGTCTCCGCGGCCGCTTCGCTCCCGGCCCCGGCCGTTTCAACGCTCGACTCCATCCCTGTTCCCCTCGCCGCCATCACCGCCTTCTCTGTCCCCAGCGACCAGATGTTCTCCGGCCCGCCGCGATTGGAAACAAAGTACACGCGCCCATCCCCGCCCCAGCTCGGCATCAGGTTCACGAACCGCCCGCTCGTCAGGTTCACTCGACCCATCCCCGCCACATCCGTGATCCACAGGTCCGACCACCCCGGCTTGTCCTGCGCATTGTTCATCCCGCTCGCATCCGCTCGCGCCTCGATCGGGATCGTCGCGTACGCGATCCACTCCCCGTCCCCGCTCCACGTCGGGTTGATCGCCGCCAGCTCAGGGCTCCCCGCGATCTCCGTCGGGCTGCTCGCATCGCCCGGCTTGTAATCAATCGTCCACACGCCGAACGAGCGGTCCCCCCGCTCGCGGCTCCTCTGAAACAAAATACGGTCCCGCCCATCGCTCCCCGTCTTCGCCACCGGGCACCACGATGGGAACAACCCATATCCGATGAACTCGCTCGTCCCCACGCCCGCGCCAGAGCCCGAGCCCGGCGCATCCGTCACCCACATCTCCCACCGCCCGCTCACCTCACCCAGTCGGCTGAACACCAGGCGCGAACCGTCGGACGACCACGAGGGGTGCAGCTCGTCCGCCGCGTCGCTCGTCATCTGCACCGCCTGCCCGCCCGCCGCGCTCATCACATACAGATCCCACGACCCCGACCGGTTGCTCGCGAACGCGATCCGCTTCCCATCCGGGCTGATCGCCGGCATCACGTCGTGCGCCGGGTCCGCCGTGAGCTGCGTCACAGTCCGCCCATTGATGCTCTTGGAATAGATGTCCGACGTCGCCCGGTGCTGCGTCCCCGCGAACACCACGAACGATCCATCGCGCGACACGCACGGATCGAACGCCGCGCCCTCCGACACGAACGTGATCTGGCTCAGGCTCTCCATCCCGTCGGCCTCCAGCGCCGCCGCCGGGCCGCTGGCGATCGCGCTATTCGGGAGAGAACCAGAATCCCTCTCTGTCGGGCCGCCGCGCTCCGGCCGCTCCATCAGCGCCGCCGTCTCGATCGTGAAATGTCCGTTGAACGCGCTCGGCCCACTCGCCGGTGCCGCGGCCTCAGCTACGGGCGCGGAGGAGGGGGGAGGGGGGGTGTCGTCGAACGCGGAACGAATCGTCCCGCAGCCCCCGGCCGCCACCGCCAGCCCGGCAACGCTCATCCATCCTGCAAGCCTTGAGGTCGTCATGGCCCCGAGTCTCCATTTCTAGGTTGAGCGCCCGCGTCTTATCGGACCAACCTTCTGGCCCCCTTGAGCCGCCAGCGCTCCGAGAACCTCCGATCGGTCATCCGAAACGCCCGCATAAGTCAACGTCCCAAAGCTCGCTATTCCGCCGCCTCCCGAACCATGATCGCCGGCGTATCCCCCGGCCTCACCCACGCCGAGCCCCTGCCCCGCGGCCGGCCCGCCGTCTCCAGATGCTCCAGGTACACCAGCAGAGCCTCGTCGCGGAACCCTTCCAGAAACTCGCGCGACGTCCCCGTATTCACTTCGAGAATCCGCGCCATCACCCGCGCCCGCTCGATCCCCTCGCCGCGTCCCGGACCCGCAGGCTCCGCCCGCTCCGCCTCCTGAAACTCCACATGCACGCGCATCGCAGAACTCCTTTCAACGCTCCCAGCCCGCGATATATCGGACCTATCCACCGCCGCCGTGTAGCTCACCCGCTGGCGTCCTGCTCGCGCAACTTTCGCCCGCAGCCACACTTACAACAGCTTGTGCCTCGCCCACATCCAGCCACAACCGGTCGTCACTCAAGAAAAGTGTTTGCCGCCGCGCCTGATGAAGCCACCCCCGTCGAAGTCCCCTCCGCCGGAAGGGGTCGCGAGGGGGAACCCGCCGGGTTCCCCCCGCATCAGCAGACTGATTCCAGCGGCGCCCACGGGCGCGAGGTCGGGGAATCCGCCGGGTTCCCCCCGCATCAGCAAACTGAACAACAATCGCCCCTCGTGACCACTCCATCTCAACCCCGTCGACTACTCACTTGGACCCAGCGCCCCCGCTCTACGGACTGGCTTGCCACCGACCCTCACGCACCCAACAACCCGCTTGCAGCCATCCTCCCCGACCTCTCCCCCGAGACATTCCTGCGCACCCGCTCGATCGCCTCACGCCTCATCGCGCGGTCCGGCGCTGGCACAACATCCATCGAACCCGGCGATGCGCTCCCCGCGTGGCTCCCCGCGGCGTGGGATCAGTTCGAACTCGCCCTCGCCACGCTCCCCGCTGATGCGCCCGCCCACCTCCTCATCGCGCCACACCACGCTCACACCATCTCCGATATTCCCTCCGCACTCCGCTACCTCGAGCGCTGGTCGTCCAAAGCCGGCCCCATCCGCTTCGGCCTCGCCCTCGATCCCGCGGCCATCCTCGCCCCCTCCATGCTGGCCGCCGCGCCCGACCACCTCGGCCGCATCTTCGCCGCCCTCGGCTCGCATCCCGCAACCGCCTGCCTTTGCCTGACAGGCGATCTCCTCGATCACGTCACCGCCGACCACCTCCGCGCCCTCATCGATACCCACGTTCCGCCCACCACGCCGATCATCCTCGAGCCCGGCGCCGCCGGTGACGCACTCCGCCAACTCCTGACGTGACGAGCTGATGCTCGATGCCCCGGCCCTGACTTGGTGCCTCGATGCCCCGATGCCTTTCTTCTCCTATCTGCTGCGCTCTGCAACTCTTTCTCTCTCTCTTCCCCCTGTCGTTCTGCCCGGACATATTTTCTTGTCTTCTCTGTGTCTCTGTGGTGAATCTCCCGACCACTCGGCTTCCGCGCCACCTCCCCACTCCGTTGTCCCTCCCTACACTGACTTCCCATGCCCCCGACCCCCGACCACCCAGCATTCAAGCTCGTCAAAGAAGCCTTTCCCAGCAAGCGCTTCCGCGCCACCGAGTTCCGCGCCCAGTCCACGCTCATCGTGGACCCCGCCGACCTCCACGTGGTCATGGCCTTCCTGAAATCCAGCCCCGGCGCCGACTTCAACTTCCTCGCCGACGTCATCGGCATCGACTACCTCAACTACCCCTCCAAGACCATCGGTCGCTTCGCCGTCGTCTACAACCTCATCAGCTTCGCGCGCGATGACCGCTTCTTCGTCAAAGCCTTCCTCGACCCATCCATCCCCACCCTCGGCATCGACGAAGACCCCGCCCTCTATCTCGACTCCGTCACCGACCTCTGGCCCGGCGCCGAGTGGCCCGAGCGCGAGGTCTTCGACATGTTCGGCATCCGCTTCCGCAACCACCCCGACCTGCGCCGCATCCTCACTTGGGAGTCCTACCCCGGTCACCCCCTCCGCAAGGACTACCCCCTCCGCGGCCGCGGCGAGCGCGAAACCTACGAGATCATCGACCGCACCTCGGCCTGAAAAGTGGCACGGCCATCCTCGCCGTGTCTGCCCTGCTCGCACAGACGTCCCAAGTGCCACCGATTTGGCGCTGCTCTGAGCGACTAATCGGTGCGGGTCTTCTTAGCCCGAGAAGAACTGATTGAACGCGAAGTTCGCGAAGAGCGCGAAGTAGAACAAGGCAGGAATGAAACACGGAGCACACGGAGGACACGGAGAAGAGGGGCGTCTGGATCGAACAATCGTTCAGTGCTTTGGTCTTTCTCCGTGCTCTCCGTGAACTCCGTGTTTCAACTGCTGATTCTTCGATCCTGTCTGGCTGTCCCTTCTCCGGCCATTCCTTCCTCTCTGTGACATCTCTGTGCTCTCCGTGAGCTCTGTGGTGAATCTCTTCTTGCGTTCAATCACTCGCCTCTTCGCCGAGCTCCAGCCGGATCTCCCCGTGGATGCGGTCCTGCCGCACCACCAGCTTCCGCTGCCGCACCAGCTCCAGCATCGCCAGGAACAGGCCGATCGCCTCGCCGCGCGTCCGCCCCGCGAACACGCGCGCGAACGGAAGGCCAGGCTCCTCACCCTCCACCGAGCCCTCGCGCCGGATCCGGTCGAGCAGATCCGCCGCGTGCAGCTCGATCGGCGTGTCGTCCACCATCACGTGGTGCTCGCCCACGCGCGAAAGGTCAACCGTGCGCAGCACGCTCGTGAACGCCTCCAGCAGGTCCGTCAGGTTCAGGTCGTCCAGGTCGTGCTCCACCTCCGCGGCCCGATCCATTGCCGCGCTCAGCGCCTCCCCCTCGACGCCCGCGCCCGCCGACGGGAACCGGTGCGACCACTCCGACCGCCTGCGGTCGAGCTTCATCGCGGCATCTCGAAACCGCTTGTACTCGAGCAGTTGCTCGATCAACTCGCGCCGCGGATCGACCGCCGCCCCCCGCTTCGCTGCGCCGGCAGCCTCGGTGGCCTCCTCCCCCTCCGCGGTTGCCGCAGGTGGTGCCAGCATCCGCGCCTTGAGCTCCGTCAGCGTCGCGGCCATCACCAGGAACTCACCCGCCAAGTCGATATCGATCCCCGCAGCCCGCTCCCCCGCCCCCCCACCACCCCCGCTCATCCCGCCCCGCGCCAGGAACTCGATGTACTGGTCGGCGATCACCGCCACCGGGATGTCGTGGATGTCCACCTCGGCTCGCCGGATGAGGTACAGCAGCAGGTCCATCGGACCCTCGAACGCATCCAGCCTGACGGTGTACTCGGTCAAAGTCGATCCTTCACGTCGCGGCCATCCCCCTGCTCCGATTTGGCAATTTGGCCCTGTGGAAATTTGCTGCTTTCCGCCAGTGTACCCTTGCCCGATGCCACGGTCGCCCGCAGCTTCATCCGCCCCAGTTTCCGCCCAGGCCGAGTCTGACCTCGCGTACGCCGCGAGGGTGCTCGGGGCCGAGAGCCGCGCCGTCGCGGGGCTCGCCAAGCGGCTCGGCCCATCCTTCACCACCGCGATCGACCTCATTGTGGCCTGCGCCGACAAGGGGGGCACGGTCCTCGTCACCGGCCTGGGCAAGAGCGGCCTGATCGGGGCCAAGATCTCCGCCACGCTCGCCTCGCTCGGCATCCCATCCCACACGGTGCATCCCACCGAGGCGGCGCACGGCGACCTCGGCCGCTTCCGCGCCAGCGATGTCTGCATCGCGCTCTCGTACTCCGGCGAAACCGACGAGGTGGTCGCGCTCGCCTCGCTGCTCCGGCAAGACGGCGTGCCGATCATCTCCATCACCTCGGGGTGCGAGACCGAGGGTGGGGAAGGGGCATCACTTGATCGCCTCGCCACCGCGGCCCTCACGACGGGACCGGTCGAAGAAGAGGCCGCGCTCTCTCCCGCGCCCGCCTGCTCCACCACCGCGATGCTCGCCCTCGGTGATGCGCTGGCGCTGGGCGCCTCGCGCCGCCGCAACTTCACCGACGACGACTTCGCGCGGCGCCACCCGGGCGGCACACTCGGTGGGCTGCTCCGCCCCATCACCGAGGCGCTGCGCTTCACCGTCGGCAAGAACCTCGAACCCATCCCCGACGATGTCTCCGTGGAGGGCGCGCTCAAGCAGGCCGCGGCGGTCGTCCGTCGCCCCGGCGCGCTCCTGCTCGTCTCGCGTCAAACCGGCGTGCTGACGGGAATCTTCACCGACGCCGACCTGCGCCGATTGATCCTGCGCGACCCCTCGGAGCTGTCGCGCCCGATCCGCGAGCTGATGTCGCGCTCGCCCAGCACGCTGCGCGACGATGCGCTGGTGCGCGACGCGGTGCAGCTCGTGCGCGAGCAGCGCCGCGACGAGATCCCGGTGGTCGACGGCGCGGGCAGGCCGATCGGGCTACTGGACGTGCAGGACCTGGTGGCGATGAAGCTCGTCCGCGAGTAACGGACTGCGTTTCACCACAGAGAGCTCAGAGAACACAGAGCAAGCACAGAGAAGAACAAGATTAAGTTGAACGCGAAGGTCGCGAAGAGCGCGAAGATGAACAAGGCAGGAATGAAACACGGAGAGCACGGAGGACACGGAGTGGAGGAAAGCTTGGATCGAACAATCGCTTCGTGCTTTGCATTTCTCCGTGCTCTCCGTGAACTCCGTGTTTCAAGTTTCTGCTTCTTTGAATCTGTCCTGTATGTTCCTGCCCACAATCCCGGTTTTCTCTCTGTGACATCTCTGTGCTCTCTGTGACCTCTGTGGTGAACATCATCCGCGCTCTCATGAACCCCGCACCAACCCAGCTCATCCTCGACGTTGACGGCGTGCTCACCGACGGCTCGGTCATCTACGACCAGCACGGCGCCGAGCTCAAGCGATTCAACACGCGCGACGGCGTCGGCATCCGCTGCTGGCTCCGCCTCGGCCACACCCTGGCGATCATCACCGGCCGCAAGAGCGGAGCGCTCGAGCACCGAATGTCCGAGCTCGGCGTCCCCGCTCCGAACGTGATCCAGGGTTGCCCGGATAAGCTCGCCGCCCTGCAGGATCTCTGCCGCCGCACCGGCATCGCTCCGGCCCAGACTGCCTTCATTGGCGACGACTGGCCCGACCTGGGCGCCATGTCCGCTTGTGCCTACCCCATGGCCGTGGCCGACGCCGACCCGGTGGTGAAGTCCATCTCCAGGTTCGTCACCGCCCAGCCGGGCGGGCGCGGCGCCGTCCGCGAGGCCATTGAGCACCTCCTCCACGCCCGGGGCGAGCACGTCCGCGCCCTGGCGTTCTACAGGGGCCCCGATGGCCCCGTAGGATGATCGCATATGCCCAAATCCGACCGGGCCGCGATCAGCCCGCGCACCGCTGGACTCCTCCTCGCCGTCGCCTTCGCCCTCATCGGCGCGGGCGTGGTTCTCTTCATGCTCGTTCGCGGCGGCGTCCGCATCGGCGGCGTCTCGCCCGCACCATCGGATATCGGCGTGCCTATCCGGCGGCCGGAAACCGGTAAGCCGGGGGCCACCGGAATGCAGGCCGCGCAGCAGACGCGTGTGCAGTTCGCAGACCGGCGCGACCCCTCGCGGGTCGCCAGCGAGCTCGAGTGGGAGGCCCTCGAACCGCTGGAGCGCGGCCGTTCCAATGTCACGGAGCCACGGGCGTGGCTGTACCCCAAGGACGGCCGGATCATTTACATGAAGGCGGCCCACGGCCTGGTGTACATGCCCGAGCAAGGGAAAGAACCGGAGTCGGGGAGCTTCGCGGGGGGCGTGGTCATCAAGCTCTTCGCCCCCCCCGCCGCCGGGCCGGATGGGCAGCCCGGGTACATTGATCCTGAGGCCGACCGCCCCGAGGTGCTCTTCTTCTCCGACACGCTGAAGTTCGACACAGCGCTCGGCTCGGTCACGACGTCGGACGCCATCACGGTGGTCACGGCCGACGCGGAGTTCAAGGCCAAGGGCCTGCGGATCAACTTCAACCAGGTGCGCGACCGCATCGAGCTGGCCGAGACCGACGGCGACAACTCGCTGCGGTACCGGATTCGGAATCGCGAAGCCAAGCCCGTATCAACTCCGCCCCCCCCCCCCGGCTCCGAGCGCGGAGCCGACCGAGGTCGGCGCGGCGCCGGGTGGAGCGACCCCTGGCGATGGTGTGCCCGTGGAGCCCGCGGGGCCGCGGCTGGATTTCTACAAGGCGGTGCTGCGAGGCGACGTGAAGGTCAAGACGGGCCAGCGGCTGCTCGAATCCGACAACCTGGATGTGTGGGTGCGGCTCGTTGATCGGCAACTCCGAGTGGCGGCGATGGGCGATGATGCCGAGGCGCCGAGCGCGGTCACGCCACCGGCGGCGACCGACAGTCAGCCCGCGCCCATCGAGTTGACCGAGGCAACGCCTGCCGGCGCGGAC
>JACMLW010000212.1 GCA_014379385.1 Phycisphaerales bacterium | reverse complement strand
TGAACACGCCCCGGAAGAACCCATCCGCGTCCGTGATATCCACCTCGCGGTACGAGGCCGACCAGTCCTTGCCGCCGCTGTTGCCGTCGGCGCCACCGGGACGCTCCCCCGTGTAGTCCACCAAGTAGGGCGGGTCGGTCGCGCAGAGCGCCGCCTCCTGCCCGTCCATGAGACGGTCCACATCCGCCGCCTTCGTGGAGTCGCCGCACAGCAACCTGTGCGCGCCCAGCGCCCACAGGTCGCCCGGCTGGGTGATGGGGCTTTCCGGCGCTTCCGGCACCTCGTCGGCGGGGGCGATCCCTTCATTCGCGGGCGGCGCCATCCACTCGGATAGCTCGTCGTCGTTGAACCCCAGCAGCGACAGATCGAAGTCCATGGCCTTCAAGCCCGTGAGTTCCTGGGCCAGCAGGTCGGGGTCCCACTCGGCGATCTGGGCGCTCTGGTTGTCGGCGATGCGGTACGCCCGCGCTTGCTCTGCCGTCAGCTCACCCGCCACGTGCACCGGCACCGTCGCGAGCCCCAGCCGCTGCGCGGCCTTCCAGCGCGTGTGGCCCACCACGATCACGCCATCGCCGTCCACCACGATCGGTTGCCTGAAGCCGAACTCGCGGATCGACCGCGCTACCGCCTCCACGGCCTCGTCGTTGCGGCGGGGGTTTTTGTCGTACGGGGTCACCCACTCGGTTGGTCGCATCTCGATGTGCATATGGATTTCGTCCTTGAAGCGCGCCAAGCGCGTCGGCCAGAGGTGGTGTGTGCTGTAATATCGGAGAATTTCTAGTTTGCCAAGAATGATAGGAGCCAACTCAGTTCTTTGTTACGCCTGTTGTTGCTGTAACTCCACTTCTCATTAAGCCTTAAGAGATGTATTGGGGTTCATCCTGAACCGCAGTAACAGCAGTGTCAGCCGTTACACGAAGACTGGCCAACACCTCGGGCCTCAAGCGGACCCCCACGCGCACCTTGGCCGACACGCGCCCGACGCGCTTCGTGCGGCTTTCGAGACCTCGGCACGCCAGTTCCAGCTGCAACTCACGTGAACTCACGGAGCCGGGCCTGTCCGTCATCCACCATCCGTACGCGGACATTAAGTCAGAGAACGGGACCTCAAAGCCCTCCTCGTGGTCCGCGCCAGTTTCCATTTCGCAGCACTCATCCAGGAAGCGGCCCGGCGATGCCGACCGAACCCTCCGCGATTTGGTCTCGCGCACCACCGCCGCCGGCGGGCACAACCCCGTACGTTGCCACTCCAGGCACCCGCGAACCAACCATGCCAGTACGCCGGGACGCTCGGCAGCTAGCTTCTCGATGAGTCTCGTGTCGCGCTCGGCCTCCGGGATCACCACCTCGAACTTGACAATGTGCAGGCGGCGCCAGACGGCCTCGGTGTCCTCGGAGATATTGGGCCAGTTGTTGGTGACCAGGATGAGCTTGTGCGTGCGCGCCCGCTCCACGTAGTTCTGACGCATGAATCGCCCCTTGAGGGTGGCGTCGCCGGTGAGCCTTTTGATGAGCTGCAGCTTGAGGGTGTCCGCTTCGCCGGTCTCGGACGCGACCACCAGGCGCTTGCCGAAGAGGTCGGCGATCTCGGTCGGGTGCTCGCATCCCTTCCGCTCCACCAGCAGGTGCGGGGGCGCATCACCCGCGTAGTCGCCCATGATCCCGCGCACGGTGTCGAGGAGCACCGACTTTCCGTTGGCGCCCTCGCCCAGCAGGATCGGCATGACTTGCTCGTTGATGTCGCCGGTGAGGCACATCCCCAGGAACCGCCGCAGGTACGCAACCACCTCGGGGGCGTTGGGGAAGAGCTGGGACATGAACGCGTCGAACCGTGGGCAGAGGGCGCACGGGTCGTGCTGCACAGGCGCGAGCTTGGTGATGAGGTCGTGGCGGTCGTGTTCTCGAACCGCGCCGGTCCGGAGGTCGATCGTGCCAGCGAGCGTGTTGAGCTGCCAAGGATCGGCGTCGAGGTCGCTTTCAAGAACAACGAAGGTCGGCTGCGACTGCGCGAGCACCACCGCCGCCTCCAGCTTGGGCCGCATCTCGGACTTGAGACCCCACGAGGCCAACCCGGACCGGGCGTTGAACTCCGCTACATCGCAGGCGTCGCGCAGCATCTCCCTGGCCAGCTCTCCCGCGAGTCGGATTGGTGTTCCCGTCTGGTCGTCCTGCCAGCGCGTGCCGTCCCACACCAACCACTTGCCCCGCGTGTGGCAGTACCGCATCTGGTCTCGACACTTTGTAGCGAGCCGCTCGGCGTTGCCGAGGTCCGAGAGTGGTGCATCCAAGCGAGGTTCCTTGTCCGAGGCGGGCCCGGGTGACGACCGAACCGCGTCGCGGAGCCAGCCACGAGGCATGTGATGGGGCTTCGTGGCGGCGTCATCGACCTTGTGCCGCAGTTCCTTCTCGGACCACGGGGGTTGACAGCGGGGGTTGTACTCGGCCCTGAGCAGGTCCAGCGCCACCTGGGGGTGGAGCCCGAACCCGTGCACCATTGCCGTCGCGGCTGCGTACGTCAGCGGGTGGCCACCCTGATTAGAGACGGCGCCCGGTATCTTGGCGAGGTACGCCTGGGCGCGGCGTTGAACCTGTTCGCTGGGCTCGTCTGATCGATGCACCCGCGCTCGGGGTAGCCGCGGCTCGGGTTTGACGGGCAGCGCTCCGTGCCGCGCGATCACGACGGCCTCGGCTAGGGCCTGGACGCACGCGCGCAGGTGTTCCGCTTCGACGACCGCCGGTTCGCCGGTCAGCGGCGAGTACCTCTCGCCCAAAGGATGGATGCTGGGGCCGACCACAGTTTGGCACCCGGTGCTGCGCAGCTCGACGATCATGTCTTTCGACACGGGGTCATGTACCTGCAGGGTGACCGCTTGCGCGCTGATATACCAGCGGTGGGAGCTGGGGTAGCTCTGGCGACCGCTGATGGCTCCGGTGGGGGGGAGGAACTGGTCGGCCAGCTCGATGGCCTCGGGGCAATCCAGATCGACATCGACGAGCCCGCCGCTGGGATCTCCCAGCAGCAACCCGATGTTGCCGGCTTCCCCGAAGTGTTCCGGCAACCGTTCGACGGTGTACCGCAGCTTCGTCCACCCCGGCGTGAGAATGGCCTTCGACCCCAGCTCGAGAGGGATAGGCATGTAGCCGCGCAGCATGTAGGCTTCGGCGGCGGCGAGACGGCTTGACGGAGGGGGGGTCTCGGCGTTGCTCATAGAGGGCCTCCCACGGTGTCCTCGTCGGCGTCGCGCGGGCCGCCCCGGTCGCCCACCACGTCGTACGCCTCGTCCCCCAGCGCGCCCCGCCGAAGCCCGTCGATCACGCAACAGTTGTCGATCATGCTTTACCCCGCTGGCGTGCTGGTGACGCCGGGTCCCAGGCCCTGAGTAGATCCGCGAGCCGTGTCACCGCGCGGTCGAGCCTGCGGGGGGTGATCCCGAGGATCTCCTGAGTAGCACGCTTGCTGTGGGTCCCGAGAAGGGTGCAAAGGGCCCTGCAGTCATCAGGGAGCGAGTGGATGTGCTCCATGAACTCCATGGCCGATGCAACCGCCACGGGCCCGGGGTCGTGCCCCAGCGTCAGCGCGAGCAGTTTCTCGGGGGAGCGGTGACGCCTGCGCTTGATTGCGCTGTCGCGACGAAGGACAGAGAATGCTGTGTTTTTCGCGATCCGTCCGATGAACCCTTCCTCGCACCCCTTGGCGCGATCGAAGGACGGCCATGACTTCCACACCTCGCCCAGCACCTGCGCGACAAAGTCGTCGCAATCGACGCCGGCTCGACGCAGGGCCGCTCGCCGCTTGCGGTAGACGCGGCTGGCGATGCGGGCCGCTGTTTCTTGCTGCTCATGCATCCATTGCATTGGACCTGCTCTCCGGGCGAGTCGATAGCGCCGGCCCTTGAGGGCCGTTATCTCTTCGTCGTGCCTGTCCCCCCCCCAATGACGATGGCCGGGAACGTCCCGGCCGTTAGAAGCTCAGTTCGACTCGAAGTCCGCCTTGATGGGCAGGCCGGCCCTGACGATCAGGCGCGCGATCACGCCGCTGCGGGATTCATCCAGCATCTGGAACAGCCTGAGGTGCTCGTCCTTCGGCTGCCCGAGCGGCCGCCCCAGCTCTGGTCGCGGCCGGTTGTCCCCGCCACCGAAGTGGAACTCTTTGATGGTGCGGGGGGGCGGGTCGAACACCGGCTCGCCGTCCCGAACGTGGAGCCCCTCAATGGACCCGAAGTTGAGTTCCTGCATCGTGCTGACGAGACGCATCCTGCTCTCGCTGCAGCACCACCGCGCCTTGGCGATCATGCCCTGGCCTTTCTGCACGGCGCTCCGCGCCGTTTTGCGTATCCCCGCTGGTTATCTACCCTTATCGGCATTCGTGAGGGGGTGAGTTGTGAAAGTTGGCATCGAAAACTTCATGCGACTGGGTGCGAGACCATGCAGCGCGGAAGTCGCGCTTCTGCGCCGACCAGTTAAGGTTTACGGCGATCGACCGCATCGCACGCTCGGTGATCCGGTCACGCCCGGAGGTTGTCGGTGGTAGGAACAACAGCTCCTCCTGAACCGACGGCGCGAGCGCGAGCAAGTTCATGATTTGCGTCAGCCGTGCGCGGGTGAGATGCGAAACGCGGGCGACCTCGGCGTAATCCTTCAGCTCGCCGCGGTCGATCCGCTCCTGGATCTGGATGGCCAACGCCATCAGCCTCGACACGCGGGGAATCGTGCCCACACGCTCCTGCTCGCACCGCTTCGCACGCTGGCGCTGGAGGCCCTTGGGCACGAACGCCACCGTCTTGGTGACCCCGTACCTCACGCGGCACCCCGCGTTCCGGCGCGGGCCCCGAGCGACCGCAGCCCGGTCTCGTGGAAGCACACCGAGACGGTCCCCTGGTCGGGGTCGTACTCCACGCTCTGGACGAGGAGTCGAACAAGTTCGCGGCGCTCGCCGGGCCCCATCGCCGCGACGGCCGCGCCGATACCGGCGGGCGTGATCTGTCCATCCATGGTGGTGAGCATGCCGACCTGTTGTACCACAGTCGGTGACCCGCTCAGCGCACTTGACAGCTGGTCCCGCTCATGGAGGCTCGGCAGGTCGCTGGGCGCCGCAGCATGGGCTTCGGAGCGACCTTCCGGCGCATCCCGCAGTGCCAAGGCCAGGCGCGACCGGATCTCCGGGTCGTCGAGCGCCTGCCGGACCTGCTCCATGACCACCTCCTCGATCTCCGGGGCCGAGAGCGAGCCCGACTTGCACGACGACCGGCCGAGCTTCTGGACGGAGGTGCATGTGTAGTAGCGGTACGCCCGGCCGTTCTTGACGCCGGTCATGTTGTGGACCATGGCGCGGCCGCAGGGGCGGCAGAACAGCAAGCTCTTCAGGAGCGCGTTGTGCTTGTTGCGGACATTGGTCCCTCCCGCGACGCCGCACTCGCGGAGTCGGGCCTGGACCGCGTCCCAGAGTTCCTGGTCGAGGATGGCCGCGTGCTCTCCCGGGTACACCGCCTCGTAGTGGCGGACGCGGCCGAGGTAGCCGACCTGGTTCAGGACCTTCCATAAATAGGTCTTGGTGAACCGCAGGCCCCCCGAGGGCGTGCCGTCGCGGCGGAGCCAGCGCTTGGTGACCCACCCCCGGGTGTTGAGTTCCTGGGCGACCTCAAGTAAGGACTTCCCGCCCTTGTACAGCTCGAAGATCTCCCGGACCTGCGCCGCCTCGGCCTCGTTGACATGAAGCTTGCCGCCCGCGAGGTCGTACCCGAGGATGGGATGCCCCCCGGCCCATTTGCCCTTCCGGCGGGAGGCCGCGATCTTGTCCCGGGTGCGCTCTGAGATCAGCTCGCGCTCGAACTGCGCGAACGAGAACAGGATGTTGAGTGTGAGCCGGCCCATCGACTGGGTCGTGTTGAACTGCTGGGTGACGCTGACGAAAGCGACCTGGTGCCGCTCGAAGATCTGCATCATCCGGGCGAAGTCGATCAGGGAGCGCGACAGCCTGTCAACTTTGTAAACGATGACGACATCCACCTTGCCGGCCTCGATGTCGGCCATTAGGCGCTGGACGGCGGGTCGCTCCAGGTTGCCACCCGTGAACCCGCCGTCGTCGTAGCGATCGGGCAGGCAGACCCACCCCTCAGCCCTTTGACTTGCGATGTACGCCTCGGCCCCCTCGCGCTGGGCATCCAACGTGTTGAACTCCTGCTGCAGACCTTCCTCGGTGGACTTGCGCGTGTAGATGGCGCACCGGACTGGCTTGGCCTCCGGCTTGGTGATGGAGGGGCGGCTCACTTGGCTACCTCCTTGCGGCCCTTGGAGAGGCCGAAGAACAGCGGGCCGTTCCAGTGCGCGCCGGTTACCGCCTTCGCGATGGCCGAGAGCGAGCGGTACGTCTCGCCGTCGTGCTCGAAGCCGTCCTCCAATACGCGCACCACGATGTCGCGGCCCTTGTACTCGCGCCGCAGGATGGTGCCCTCGGCGGGCAGCTTCGAGCGCCAACCGTCCACCGGGCAGACCACGACGTGGGCGGGCGCCTTGGCGGCGTCCAGGAGGGCCTTGGGTG
>JACMLW010000211.1 GCA_014379385.1 Phycisphaerales bacterium | reverse complement strand
TGCCCGGGGCGACCTGCGCGGCGAGGTCGATGCGGGCCTGCCTCGCTGTCGCGGCGAGTGCGGTGCTGTGCTGGGCGCGGCGGTGGACGCCGACGGAGACAAGGACAGCGACCAGGAGAACCGCTGCCGCGGCGGCGGCGTGGCGACGGAATCGGGCAGCGCGATACGGGCGCGGCTCGAAGCGTCCGACAAGGAGGTTGAGGGAAGCGGGATCGACTTGAGCCGCGAACTCGGGCGGGATCGACGCGGGGGTCAGCGAGAGCGTGGAAGGCGGGAGCGCGTCGAGATCGGATATACGCGCGGCGCACACGAGCACGGCGGTGCCCGCATGCGCTGGGTTGAGATTGTTGCCCAATGCACAGTTGTCGATTGAATGAAGCGGCGCACCGACGGCGTGAATCGGCTCACCGTCGGGGATGTCGGCCTGCACATCGGACAGAAGTCCCGACGGAAGCTCGCCGCGGCGTGAATATCCGGGAAGCGCGAGCACGGACCAATAGAAGCGATCGGCCGGCCAGGTCAGGTGGTCGCCGGCGGCAATGGGACATGATGATGGGGCCAAGTCCCTCATCGCTGCTCCCCCTCTTGAGCTCTGAGCGGGATGCCGGGGTTCGGCGCTTCCTCGCGTAGGGCGAGCCGAAGCGGAACCCCAGTGCCTAGTGTGAGTTCGACTGCCTCGGCCTCGACTTTGGAGAGGATGCGCCCGGCGAGGGACTCGCCCTCCCTCGCGGAGACTATGGTGTCGGCGTCGGGGTCGTGGAAGAGCGCGGTGAACATGCCATCCTCACTCACTACGGCGAGGAGCTGAAGCTTGAGGGGCGGCGGAGGTGGTGGCGGAGCGGGCTGCGGAAGCGAGGCCGGCGGTGGTGGGGGGGCAACCCAGAGCGGGGCGGAGAACGCGCCGAGGTCGAGGGCGACGATCACTGTTGTGTCATCGGAGTTGTCGGAACCAACGCTCGGATTGGCTGGTGAATCGAGCCGCGAGCGGTCGAAACGAGAAAGGTCTTGAGCCGGGAGCGGGGCGAAGGCCCACCAGCCTGCAGCGGCGAGCGTAGCAAGACCCACAGCGGTCTGAACGCGCGGAACCTTATATAGAGGAACGATGCGGCTCACGTGATCACCTCGTCGAGCGATTCGATGACGCGAGCAACTTCTTCGGCGGTGGTGTGGCCGGCGTTGACGACGGCGCGGCCTGCCTCGCGGAGTGTGACCATGCCGGCACGCTGGGCGGCGTCTTTGATCTCGACCGAGGAGCAGCGGCGGCCGACCAAGTCGCGGAGTGTGTCGTCCATCAGGAGGAGCTCGAAGACGCCGGAGCGGCCGCGGAAGCCCGTCGCGAGACAGTCGGTGCAGCCCCGGCCGGCACACGCGGCGTGGACGCGGCGGACCAAGCGCTGCGCGAGCACGGCCGAGAGCGATGACGAGACGAGGAAGGGCTCGACGCCGAGGTCGAGGAGGCGTGCGACGGCGCTGGCCGCGTCATTGGTGTGAAGGGTGGAAAGAACCAGGTGCCCGGTGAGCGAGGCCTGCACGGCCATACGGGCGGTCTCCTCGTCGCGCACCTCGCCGAGCATGATGACGTCAGGGTCCTGCCGCAAGATGTGGCGCAGGCCGGTGGCGAAGGTGAGGTTCTTCTTGGGATCGACCTGGGTCTGGCTGACGGCGAGGCCCGCCCCCCCCTCCCCGCCACCGATGCCATTCGCGCCGGCGAGGTCATACTCGACGGGGTCCTCGATCGTCATCATGTTCAGCTCACACCCGCGCGCCGAGACGCCGGCGTTCGATGAGCTGATCCAGGCGAGCGTGGTGTAGAGCGTGGTGGTCTTGCCGCTGCCGGTGGGGCCGGTGGAGAGGACGATGCCGTGGGTCTTGCTGACCTGCGCGAGGTAGCGGCGTTCCACATCGGGGGGCATGCCCAGGGCGCCGAACGAGAGCAGGTGGGGCGAGCGGGCGGGATCGAGCAGGCGGATGACGATGCGCTCGCCGTAGGTGCTCGGGAGCGTGCTGATGCGGAGGTCCACGCGCCGGCCGGCGTGCTCGCCCGCGGAGCCCCCAACGGTCACGGTCGCGCGGCCGTCCTGGGGTGCACGGCGCTCCGCGACATCCAGGTTCGCCATCACTTTGATGCGGCTGATGACGGAGCTGGCCAAGGTGCCTGGTAGCTCGCGCACGGTGTGGAGTGCACCGTCGAGGCGGTAGCGGACCAGGGCCCGGTCGCGCACCGGCTGGATGTGCACATCACTCGCGGCGCGGAGGAGGGCCTCGAAGAGGACGAGATCGACGAGGCGCACGGCCGGGGCCTTGCCGTGGGTGCTGAGCAGGTCGCGCTCGGCCTCGCGGAGCGCGGTGTCGAGGTCGTGCTGCAGGTTGCTGGAGCCCTCGACGACCACGGAGGGTGTGTCCGACGTGGAGGCGTGCTCGGCGTTGGAGGCGGCGCGGAGATAGGCCTCGTCAACGGCCGCGGCGACTTCTTCGGCGGGCCACACGATCGGAACCGTGCGGCGGCCGAGGCGCGCCCCAACATTGAAGATGACGTGCGGCTTGGTGTGCTCGGGCGGCGCGACGAGCAGGCGCTCGACGCCACCGATGCAGCCGGCGCTGAGGATCAAGTGGCGGCGCGCGAAGTCGTGGGGGATGAGCGTGAGGAACTCGGGGCTGGGTGAGCTTCCCTTGGCGTCCGCGATGACCGCGAGCCCGGCATCGGGGTTCGCATCGGTGACCGCAGCCGCCTTCGGCTCCGCGAGTGCCATTACTTCGCCCTGCTTGAGGATCATCGGATGATCCTCGGCTTGACGGTGGGCCAGCCGCGCTGCTCGTCGGTGAGCCCCGCCTCATCCCCGGTGCGGGCGGAGAGGTACTTGAGGTCCTCGAAGCTCGAATGCCGCAGCACGTTGGCGCGGATGA
>JACMLW010000210.1 GCA_014379385.1 Phycisphaerales bacterium | reverse complement strand
CTGCCATTGAGGGCAGGGGAACGAGACAACTATTGATCGCTCGATAGCAAAGCGCGCCATCCGCGTTGCGATCGACGATCGCCACCGCCCACGGCGTCGCAAGCTCACCCTCGCCGCGCCCCGGACGACCCCAGGTCGCGAGTCCCCGTCCCGAACTCAGTTCCACGCGCTGCACGCGGTTGTTCCCGTATTCGGCCACCAGCACCGTGCCGTCACCTAGATCACAGATTCCATAAGGGTACCGAAACTCGCCCAAGCCGCGCCCCGGATGCTCGGCCGACCCGATCCACCCGATCAGCCGCCCCTCCAGCGTGAACCGCCCCAGACGATGGTTCCGCGAGTCGCACACCAGCAGTTCCATCCCACCATTCGATGAAGGTACCAGCATGACCGTCTGCGGACGATCGAACTGCACCGCCGATACTTCGCCGCCGGTTCCTGAGCCATCACGTCCGGCGCTCGCAGCACCCGCCGCGCTCTCACCCACGCCCGCCCCGAAGCTCCCGAATGAGAACAGGAACTTCCAGTCCGCATCGAACACGCTGATCCGGTCGTTCCCCCCGTACTCACCGACATAGAACCGCACAGCCCGCTCTCGCCCATCCGCCCCGCGCCCCGTGAGAACCGCGATGTCCGTCGGATAGATGAACTCTCCCGGCCCCATCCCATACCCACCGATGCGACGCACCTCCGCCGGCGCCGCGGCCGCGAGTGTCTCGCCCTTCCCAGTCGCGCCGGGCTCCACCGACACCTCCCCCAGCTTGTACACGATCACCCGGTGATAGTGCGTATCGGCCACGTACATCACGCGTTCCCCCGCCGCATCCACCCCGATCGTCATCCCCACGGGCTTGCCGACTTCCGTCTCCGGCATGCGCCACCAGCGCAGGCATTCCCCCGTCGCGCCATCGACAAACTGCACCCGCCCCGTCTTATCGATCACCCACGCCCGCGCCCCGCCCCGCTCCGAATCGGCGCCCACATCCAGCTCCAGCGTCCGCGGATACCCGAACTTCCCCGGCGCCTCCCCCAACCCCCCCACACTCCGCGCCCCCTCGATCGCGCTCGGCGCACCATCCCCGCGCCCGGTATCCACTCTCCCGCAACTCGGCGCGGCCACCAACAACGCCGCCGCGCCGCAGACCGCCACCATGCTGCGCGCCGCCACCGGCCACGCCCGTCCCGCCCCCCTGCCCACAGCCATGCCGGTTGTACCTCCGACTCCCCTACCCGGTTCGGATCTCACACTATCTCATCTCCGTGGTCCTCATCTCCCCAGACCGCTTTCAGCGGGCTTCCGCCGCGCAGCGGCTATGAGCCCGGCCATTTCATGGCCGGGGCGACTCCCCACAAATTCTCTCTGCTCCCTCTCCGCCCAGCCTGTTTCAACGGGCTTCCCACGAACCCCTCGCACCACACCACGTCATCCCGCAGCGCATCCGAGCCCGAAGCGCGAAGCGAGGCCAGCTCTCTCCTGTCATCACCGTCAGCCGATTCGTCGCTCCACTCCCCGCGCCATCGACCCCATCGCAGAGCCGCATCGCGGCGACACCGCGTCAACAACCTGCTTCCCTTGACGAGAGTGACGCCGCCGATGACGAGAGTGACGCCGCCGACTCACATCCGCTCGGCTCCCCGCCCCTTCGGCCCCATGGGGGCCGCGGGTGGTAGCCACGGGTGAAGCCGGTCCGACGCAGTCGGACTCGGCGCAACCCGTGGTCAAGACGCTCTCCACAGACCTGTCCCGAAGGGGCAGAGGATTCGATTCCCCCAGCATCGCGACCGCATTCACACGTAGACTCCGCACCACCACATGCGACTCTCCCTCTCCGAAATCCGCGCCAACGCCATGAAGTTCGCCACAGAGTGGACGGATGTTTCCAGCGAACGCGCCGAGGCCCAAACCTTCTGGACGGACCTCTTCTCCGTCTTCGGCATCCGCCGCCGCAGTGTCGCCAGTTTCGAAGAGAAAGTCCGGAACCTCGGCGGCGCCTTCGACCGCATCGACGTTCTACGCCGGCGTCATGATCGGCGAGCACAAGAGCCGCGGCGAGAGCCTTTCGAAGGCCGCCAGCCAGGGCTTTGACTACGTCCAGTCGCTCACGCGCGAGGGCCGAACCAGCGAACTCCCCCAGTTCATCGTCGTCTCCGACTTCGAGACCATCGTCGTCTACGACCTCGACGCGGCCGACCCCGCCGAGCCCGTTGCCTCCTTCAAGACCGCCAAGCTCCACGACAACACGAAGCACCTCGGGTTCCTCTCGGGATACACCTCCAAGCCCGTTGATCCCGAGGACCCGATCAACATCGAGGCCGTCGAGGTGCTCGGCGATCTACACGATGCCCTCGAAGGCGGTGGTTACTCCGGACACAAGCTTGAGCGCTTCCTCGTCCGCGTCCTCTTCTGTCTTTTCGCCGACGACACCCAGATCTTCGAGGCCGAGGAATTCAAGGCACTCATCAAGTCGTCACGGACCGATGGCAGCGACCTCGGAGCCCTGCTCGCGCGCTTCTTCAAGATCCTCGATACCGAGAAGAACGCTCGTTCGGCACGGCTGCCGGAAGACCTGCGCGACCTCCCGTATGTCAACGGTGAGCTGTTCAGCGAGGACCTAGACTTCGCGGAGTTCGACGGCCCGATGCGCCAAGCCCTTATCGAGTGCTGCGAGTTCAACTGGTCCCGCATCTCTCCCGCCGTCTTTGGTTCGCTCTTCCAGTCCATCATGTCGGGCGAGTCCGGTCGCAGGCGGCGCCGCCAGATCGGCGCCCACTACACGAGCGAACGCGACATCATGAAGCTTGTTCGCTCGCTCTTCCTCGACGAACTCAAGGAGGAACTCGAGGCGTGCGGCACGAACAAGAGGAAGCTCAAGGCCTTTCAGGACAAGCTCGCTTCGCTCCGGTTCCTCGACCCGGCCTGCGGGTGCGGCAATTTTCTTGTCGTCACCTATCGCGAATTGCGATTGCTTGAGCTCGAAGTCCTGAAGAAGCTGCTGGCGACCAGCAAAAAGACCGGCGAGACAAAGGGCGTGCAGGCCGTCCTCAACCTGGGCGAGCTCCTGAAGATCGAGGTCGATCAGATGCACGGCATCGAGATCGAAGAGTGGCCGGCGCGAATCGCAGAAGTGGCGATGTGGCTCATCGACCACCAGATGAACCAGCAGGTGGGCGAGACCTTTGGCCAGCCGGTGCTTCGCCTGCCGCTGGTAAAGAGCGCGCGAATCGAGGTTGCTAACGCCCTGCGGATCGACTGGAGCGCGGTCTTACCGTCCAAAGACTGCGACTTTGTCTTGGGTAACCCGCCCTTTGTCGGTCACCAGTGGAGGAATGCTGAGCAGCAGGCGGACCATGACGCCGTGTGGGAGGGCGTGCACCCGCAGGCCGGTCGGCTCGACTTTGTGTGCTGCTGGTACTTGCTCGCGGCCAAGTACATGCGACTCAATTCCAGGGGCGCTTTCGTATCGACGAACAGCATCACACAAGGCGAACAGGCCCGCATCCTCTCGGCCGGCCTCTGGGAGAAGCACCTCTTAGTCCAGTGGGCGCACAGGACGTTCTATTGGGAAAGCGAAGCAAGAGGAGCTGCGCATGTTCACGTCGTGATAATCGGCTTTGGACACGCGCCCATCGTTCCTGGAATGCTGATCAGCTACGACGAGACGGACGACGGTTCCGCGGTCGCCCATGACGCTCGAAATATCAACGCGTACCTAATCGATGGTGCAAATGTGATTCTCGAGTCAAGGGGCAATCCGCTTTCTGCTATCCCGCCTATGAACAAGGGGAGCCAGCCAACAGACGGCGGAAACCTGATCTTGGAGGAAGGTGAGGCAGAGGAGTTGCTCAAGTCCGAACCCTCAGCCAAAAAATGGCTACGGCCCTATCTGGGTGGCGAAGAGTTCCTGAACGGCGGGGTGCGGCAGTGTTTGTGGCTCAAAGACATGTCCGCTAAGGATCTAAATGCGCACCCAATGATCAAAGCGCGTGTTGAAACCGTACGTCGGGCGCGACTGCAAAGTCCGACCAAGAGCGTACAAGAGGCCGCGAATACGCCTATGTTGTTCACGCAGGATCGGCAGCCCACGACCGACTTCCTTGCAATACCCGAGGTATCGTCGGAGAACAGGCCATACATCCCAATCGCCTTTCTTCCCCCGACCGTTGTTCCCAGCAACAAGATTCAGCTTGTAGCTAATGCTAACTTGTTCATGTTCGGAGTCTTGACATCGGCGATGCACATGGCATGGGTGCGCACCGTTTGCGGACGCCTCAAGTCCGATTTCAGCTATTCGCCAGCGATTTACAACAACTTCCCCTGGCCGGACGCGACTAACAGGCAGAAGGCTACCGTCGAAGCCGCTGCACAGCGAGTCCTCAACGTTCGCGCCAGCCACAAGGGCCATACCCTCGCTGATCTCTACGACCCCCTCGCGATGCCCAAAGACCTCCGCGACGCCCACAAGGACCTCGACCGCGCCGTCGACAAGTGCTACCGGTCCCAGCCATTCACCAGCGAGCGTCAGCGCGTTGAGTTCCTCTTCGGTCTCTATCAACAGCTCGTCGCGCCCCTCACCGCCGGCACACCCAGCCCGCACCGGCGCCGTTCCAGGCGCGCCGCAGATTGAGCCGTTTTCCAGCGGCGCAGCCGCTTCCTCCGAGGCCGCCAGGCCGAGCCGCCGCGCAGCGGCCCATCCTAATTTGCTGCTCTGAGCTTTGCTGCTTTGCGCTCGTTCTCCCCTACCTCCCCTCCCTCATCACCCTCAATATCTCCCCCAGCTCATTCTCCACCTTCACCGGCATATTCGCCCACTTCCCCTTCGCTCCCTCGCGCGCCTTCCCCGTCTTCGCATCAACCCCCATGTGATACCCCACCGTCGCGTCCGGGTCCTTCAGTTGGTGCCCCGTCAGCACGCACACCACGCGCTCGCCCGGCTTGATCACGCCCTCTCCCAGCAGCCTCACCAGTCCCGCCAGCGTCGCGGCGGACGCCGGCTCGCACCCCAGCCCATGCCGCCCCACCAGCGCCTTGTGCTCCAGAATCTCGTCATCACCCACACTCCGCACCACCCCGCTCATCTCCTCCAGCGCCCGCAGCGCCTTGCTCAGGTTCACCGGCCGATTGATCTCGATCGCCGACGCGATCGTGTGCGCCCGCCCCCCCTCCCCCGCCCTGTCCATCCGCTCGTACTCCCCCTTCACCTTCACCTTGTCGTACCGCCCCCCGTTCCACCTGACCCGTAATCCGTTGTACACGCGGTCCAGCGTGCTCGCCCCCGTGGCATTGATCACCGCGAGCCGCGGCACCCGCTCCACCATTCCCAGCGCCCTCAGTTCCATGAACGCCTTGCCGAACGCCGAGCAGTTCCCAAGATTCCCGCCCGGCACCACGATCCAGTCCGGCACCTCCCACCGCAGATCGCGCAGCACGCGGTACATCACCGCCTTCTGCCCCTCCAACCGGAACGGATTCACCGAGTTCATCAAGTACACCCCGCCACCCCGCTCCGCCGCGCTCCCCTCCCCACCTTCCGCGACCTGCCGTACCCGCTCCAGGCACGCATCAAAGTCTCCCTTCACTTGCAGCGTCAGCGCCCCGTAGTCCAGCGCCTGGCTCAGCTTCCCCAGCGCGATCTTCCCCTCCCCGATGAACACCACCGCCCGCATCCCCGCCGCCGCCGCGTACACCGCCATCGACGCGCTGGTATTCCCTGTTGACGCGCACGCCACCGTCTTGGCCCCCACCATCCGCGCGTGCGTGAACGCCGCCGTCATCCCGTTGTCCTTGAAGCTTCCCGTCGGGTTCAGTCCCTCGTACTGCAAGTGCAGTTTGCCGGGCTCCATCCCGACCACCGCACCGAGCTGATCCGCCCGCTGCAGCACCGTCTTCCCCTCACCCACCGAAACAATGTCCGTCGCTGACCCCATGAACGGCATCAGTTCCGCGAACTGCCACACCCCCGATGCCGACATCGGCCCGCCGCCCCCACCCCTCTCGAACCAACTCCAGTCGCGTGCAAAGAGCGCTCGCGGCCAGTCGTACACTACATCCAGCAGCTCCCCGCACGCCGCGCACCCCGTCCGCACCTCGCGGATCCCGTACTCCCGCCCGCAGTCAGGGTTGATGCACTTCTGCCCGGCGATCCCCGCCCCCTCCCACCACATCTTCTCGTGCGTATCCGCGACGGCTCTTTGAGCATTCATGTTCGCATGGTAGAGTCGCACCCCACGCCACCACTTCGTGCCACCGTCCCTCCCCCTTTCCTTTCTGTCCGCTGTCCACTCCTTACTACACTCATCCCCCATATGGCGACCCGATCAGCCCGCAACAACATCCTCGCCGGCGCCTTTGTCCTGGGGAGCATCATCCTCGGGCTCGCGGTCATTATCCTCCTCTCGGGGATCAGCGAGAAACTCACCCCTACCACCAAGTACACCATCCAGTTCTCGCTCTCTGACGGCGCCGAGGGCCTCGACGCCGGCTCGCGCGTCAAGGTCGGCGGACGACCCGCCGGCCGCGTCACCGGCTGGTCCTTCGCGCGCGACCCGCAGACCCAGGCCCCCACCGGCATCGACGTCCGCCTCCGCATCCGATCCGACATCAACCTCTACGAAACCACGACCGCGCTGCTCGTCCTCCCCCTCCTCGGGACCGGCGCCTCCATCAATATCCCCGACATCGGCGCCGCCCCCACCGGCCGCAAGCTCACCGCCGGCGAAACCCTCCGCGGCCATGTCGCCCCCCCCGGCTTCCTCGCCCAGGCCGGCTACGGACCAGAGCAATCGCGCCAAGTCCAGAACTTCATCGCCAATGTCGAGAAGGCCAGCGAAAAAGTACTCCGCATCTCCGAACGCGCCGAAACCGAGTTCGATCCGCTCCTCGCCCAAATCCGTCAGTCGATCGACGACGTCAACGCCATCACCGCCGATGCCCGCTCCAAGTGGCCGGAATGGTCGGGCGAGGTGGATTCAACCCTCGCCAATCTCAACGAAGCCTCCGGCCGCCTCGGCCCGTTCTTTGAAGAGACCGACGCCGCCATTGCCGACGCCCGTCAGGTGGTCGCCGACGTTGATTCCATCATCGCCGACAACCGCCCCCATATCGATTCGGCCCTCGCGAACATCGACGAGCTCACCCAGAAGGCCAACACGGAAGGGTGGGAAGCCGTCCGCACCCTGCTGGCCAAGGCCGAGGGCGGCGTGGACGACTTTGCCGACACCGCTGAACGCCTCAACACCCTGCTCCGCGAGCAGTCCCCCCAAATCCGCACCCTCATGGCCAATGCCCGCCTCGCCTCCGAGCAGCTCAAGCTCACGACGGTCGAGGTCCGTGCCGCCCCCTGGAAACTCCTCAACCCGCCCACCGGCCGCAAGGAACTCGAGAACGAGGCCCTCTTCGACGCCGCCCGTGCCTACGCCTCCGCCGTCAGCGACCTCCGCGCCGTCACCGCCTCCCTTGAGGCCCTTGCCGGCGATGAGCACTCCCAGCCCGTCATCCTCTCCGGGGACGATGCCGCCGCCCTCGCCGAACAACTCCAGCACACCCTTTCCCAATACCAGGAGGAGGAGAAGCGCTTCCTTCTGAAGCTCCGGCAGAACAAGCCGTAGCGGTGACCACGTAGGAGCAGCGCTCCCAGGAGCGTCCGATGCCGAGGCGTCCGTCCCTCTTCGTGATTCTCCCGACCTTTGCACTGGTCTCGCTGTCGGCGCTCTGCGCCGCGCTCGCCGAGCCACCCACCCGTTCCGACTCTCCCCGCCCCGGCGCACTCGGCGCCGCCGCCGGCTGGTTGCAGACCCAGATTGCTTTCGCTATTCGTAACGCCTAGCGCCCCGCTGTTAAGTCCCGCCGTCCAGTTGCCGATGGCCGCGCTGCTGCCCGTCAGGAGCAGTCCGTTGGAGGCGGCGCTGGTTCCGGTAATGATCGTGCCAGCCGTGGTGTAACTGGCGGTGGCTGTGACCGTGCCGCCTGCCGTCGTAAAATAACCGGCCATCCCGGTCCACGGATTGGAGGTTTCAAAATCAGACTTGAACAGCGTGGCCGCGTGCAGCGGCGCGCTTAAGCCAAGCAAGACGGTCAGCACCAGCCAGCGGCGTGCTGCCAGCGATGCGATAAATTGGAAGCGGCAACTCATTTAGAGTGTGTATTTCAAAACCAACGACGCGAATGTTGCGCACTCGGTCATTCGGGGAGGAGAGACAAATACGCTGCGATCGACGGTCGGACTTACCGGAGAGTCGGGCTTGCTGATGAGAAAAGCTAAGTGTTTTCTATTAAATTCGTTTAAGCACGATCAGGAGTTCCAAGCTCCAGACCTGCCTGACAAGTCCATGACGTTCCAAACCCCCGCGTCCGGGCTCCGCTTCTCCGGCCCCGACCTCCCGCTGCCCGCGG
>JACMLW010000209.1 GCA_014379385.1 Phycisphaerales bacterium | reverse complement strand
TTTTGATTTTTTTGACGGGGCACGCGAGATTGACGTCGATGGTGGCGAATGTGAGCGCCGGAACACCCGGCGTCGGCCCCTCCTCGTCGGGGGCGGCGCCGTCGGCGAGCGCCTGCGCCGCCGCGATCGTCCCGTCTCGAATGTCCTCCACCGGCGGCCACACGCCGACCTGCTGTCCTCCCGGCAAGCGCAAGTGCTGGCGCGAGAAGCACCCGGCGAACTCGGTGCCGGGCGCCAGCGCGCCCGCGTACGCCATCCGCCGGTACGCCTTGTCCGCGCGCGTGCCTTGTTCCACCATCTTCAGCGCTGCCGCGGCCATCTCCGCGGGGTCCGATCCCATGATCTGCCCGGCCAGCGGATGATCCTCCTCCCCGCCGGGCACATTGTCCTCGATCTCCCCAAGGTCGGCCTTGGCAAACCCGCGCCCACCCGCGAGCACCGTTCGGTCCAGCAGCGCCTCGGTCACACAGAATGGGCACCCATGCCGGCGGGCGATGATCCGCATCGCGGCGTCCGAATACCCGGCGAGCCCCGCCTGAAAGAACGGGGCGTCGAACGCCGGAACGCGCCGAGTGATGCGCGGGTCCATGCCCCGCCGACCCACCTCAATCGCGATCAGCGCGGGGTTGATCGCCTCGATCCCCGGTGCAATCGCGGGGCTGGGGGCGGTCGCGTGGTTGCCGTGGCAGCTCATTGCTGCGATAGTAGGAATGTGCAGACACGACCCAACCGAATCATCCGCCGCCTCGCCTTGCTGACCCTCTCCGCGGGGATCGCCGCCGCCGGTCTTTCCATCGGCGGCTGCGCCGCCACCGCCGATCCCAATCTCGCGGGTCCGGAGTATCCCGCCGCGGCCATGCAAACCCGCCAACTCGACGTACAAGTTTTCCGCGAGGACACCACGGTCCGCTTCACCAACACCAGCGCCATCCCGCTCGGTCCCGGCCGGCTCTGGCTGAACCAGTGGTACAGCCGCGACCTCCCCGAGATCGCTGTCGGGGAGACAGTCGATTACTCGCTCTCGGAGTTCCGCGACCGCTACGGCGAATCGTTCCGGGGCGGCGGCTTTTGGGCGTCCGACAAACCCGAACTGCTCGCCAAAGCGCAAGTCGAGACCGCGGCCGACTTAGTTGGCCTCATCGTGGTCGCGGTGCCGGAGGAATAGCCTCCTGCATGGCGAGCATCCTCGTAGTCGGCCCGCACCCGGATGACCAGGAACTGGGCATGGGCGGCACCATTGCGCTGCTCGCGTCGCAGGGGCACCGCATCACCCTCCTCGATATGACCAACGGCGAGCCGACTCCCCACGGCGACGAGGCCACGCGCGCCCGCGAGGCCGCGGCGGCGGCGGAGTTGCTCTCCGCGCCAACCAACCCCGTGAAGCGCCTCATGCTCGGCGGCCAGGGCCTTCCGAACCGCTATGTCCAGCACACGTTGGAAGCCCGGCACCAGGTGGCCGGCGTTATCCGGGCGGTGCAGGCGCAAATTCTCTTCGTTCCATTCCCGGAGGACGCGCATCCCGACCACCGCGCGGTGACGCGCATCGTCGAGGACGCACGCTTCGACGCCAAGCTCTCGAAGGTTCAGATGCCCGGCGACGAGGGCCAGCCCCCGCTCTACCCCAAGTGGCTCTTCTACTACTACGCCACGCACCTGCGCTGGGTGGCCGACCCCTCGTTCATCGTGGACATCTCGGGCTTCGAGCAGCACAAGCGCGAGGCCGTGCTCGCCTACCGCTCGCAGTTCGTGACCAACGAGGCCAATCGCAAGGTCATCGAGTGGGTCCATGCCGCCGGCGTGTACTTCGGATCGCGCATCGCCGCCGCGTCCGGCGAGCCGTTCTTCACGAAAGAGCCGCTTGGGCTGCGCACGCTGGCGTCGCTGGGGTTCTGAGGTGGGGGTTCATCAGCCGCGGGAGCACTCGCGCATGAGCTCGGCGAGGCCGCCCCAGATGGCTCCGATCACGACGGCGGCGAGGAGGAAGATCGCGGCATCATTATCGCAGGAACCGCTGGTGTTGGCGCTACCGGCGGCGTAGGCCATGAACCCTGCGCCCTCGGCCATTCCCTGGCAGCCGCAGAGGAAGGAGAGCGCGACGAGCGTTCCGCCGAGCGGGGCCCGCCGGAGGAACCTGGAGAGGCGATCGCCTTGAGGCCGGGGCATGTTGTAGCTCCCCATTTGCCGGATGTTTGTAAATCCTAACAAATCGAGAGACGGTCGCCAAGCCCTTTTTTCACAAGAGTCCGCTGCCGATCGCCGCCGCCGACAGCAGCAGCATCACGCCCACCAGCAGACGCACCCGTTCCATCGTCATCGACTTGACGTAGCGCGACGCGACGTACGATCCGCAGAACGCGGCCAGCGCCCCCACCGTCACAAGCGTGAGTGTGCGCCGATCCCCCATCGCTTCGGCGAGCGCGCGGTGCGCGAAGAACGCCGCGCCGGTGAAGTACACGATCAGCCTTACCACGTCCACCATCACCGAGCAGACCGTCGCGGTGCCGATGTACGCCTCCATGGTCATCCCGCTGCGGACCAGGAAGATCGACCGCAGCGCCCCCTGGTGCCCGCTCAGCCCCCCGAAAAATCCGCTCAGCACTCCGCCCACAGGCAGCCACTTGTCGCGCACGCGCAGCTTCGCAAGCCGCGGCACCAGTTCCAGCACCGCAAATCCGGCGATGAGTCCCGCGAACACAACCTTGATCGGTGTGATCGCCGCGTCCCGCCCCAGGAGTTCGTAGGTCGCGATCGGCCGGTTGTACGCCGCGAGGTACGTCAGCGCCGCGGCACCGGCGATCGCGGCCAGCAGCGCGGGCACGCCGAAACGCAGGACCACCTTGCGGTCGGCCCATTTGCCGACGATTGCGAGCTTGAAGAGCCCGTTCGCGAGATGCACGATCGCCACCGCGCCGACCGCAACCGGCTCCGGGAACAGCACCAGGAAGACCGGCAGGAGCACCGTGTTGAGGCCGAAGCCGGAGAAGAGCGTGAGGCCCGCGGCGAGCAGCGATGAAATGGCGACGACGATCACTTCCACGCGATTAAATCCCCCGACGCGCGAGCGCCCTTACCCACCCCTGCTCGCCGCTGTCGCCGATGGGTCGATCGCCAGGTCGGCGGGCACCAGGATCGTGAACGTCGTCCCCCGCCCCTCGGCCGACTCAACCGTGATCTTCCCTCCATGCTCCTCCACGATGCGCTTGGTCACCGCCAGCCCCAGCCCCGTGCCGCGCAGCCCCTTGGTCGAGAAGAACGGCTCGAAGATGTGGTCCTGCTGGTCCTGCGGAATCCCCGGCCCGTTGTCTATCACGGTGATGCTCATCTCCGGGCGCGACCGGCCACCCGCGGCGCCCCGTGAACTCCCCGGGTGATACGCCGCCCGCACCGTCACCGCGCCCTTGCGCGGCTCCACCGCCTCCACCGCGTTCCCCAGCAGGTTCATCAGCGCCTGGTGCATCAGGTGCGGGTCGAGCGCCACCGGCGGCATATCCCCCTCGGCGTCCACCAGCAGCGCCACTCCCTTCGCCGTGCATTGATCCTGCAGCAATGCGGCACAGTCTTCCAGCAGCGGCGCCACCTTCGTCAGTTCCACCTCCGGCCGGCGCTGGCGCGAGTACGCCAGCATGTTCAGCGAGAGCGCCATGATGCGGTCAAGGTTCCGCTTGAGGATGCCCCACCCGCCGCGCGCGATTTTCAGGTCTTCTTTGCGCAGCCCCATCTCCACCACGTCCGCCCCGCCGCGCAGCCCCTGCAGGATGTTCTTGATCGAGTGCGCCAGGCTGGCGACGGTCTCTCCGATGGCCCCCAGGCGCTCGGCCTGCAGTTTCTGGGCGTACAGGTCGAGGTTGCCGAGCGCCAGCCCGGTGTGCTGCCCGATTGCGTTCATCAGCGCGAGCTGCTCGGGTGTGAAGGTGTAGTTGGCGATCGACGAATCCACGTAGATCGTGCCGAATGTCCGCTCGCGGAACCGGATGGGCGAGCAGATCGCCGAGCGGATCGCCAGCCGCTGCACGCTGTCTCCCGCCGCGAACCGCGGGTCGTGCATCGCGTTGGAGCTCAGCACCCCCTCGCCCTGCGAGGCGTGCTGGAGGATCGTGCGCGACACGTGGATCTCCGCGTCGTCCTTGCCCACGGGGCGCTGCGCGTACTTCACCACCGCGGCCCTCACCGGCTGGTTCTTCCGCTGCGGCACGCCCTCGGCCAGCACGATGAAGCCGCGCTCGGGCTTGAACTCCGTGAACACCAGCTCCATGACCTCTTCCAGCAACTTCTGCCGGTCCGTCTGCTGGCTGGTCAGCGTCGTCAACCGGTAGATCACGCGCAAGTGATGCACCGCGGCCGACCGCGGCTCCGGCTCCGCCAGGATCACCGAGTCCTCGTTGCTCGGCATCCGCTGTTCGATCGACATCTCCATCTGGTCCGGGCGGGCCACGCGGATCACCCCGGCGTGCTCGTCAGTATCGGTCCGCCCGAACACGAACAGCGTCGAGCCCGTCCGTACCTGGTCGCCGAGCCGCAGCCGAACGCGCTCCGCGATGCGAACCCCATTGACCCAGGTGCCGTTCTGCGAGGTCAGGTCGTTGATCCACCACTCACCGTCGTCGGGCGTCAGCTCCGCGTGCCGGCGCGACACCGTGGTGTCCGTGATAGGCAGCGCCTCGCTCGAGCGGCCGATGAGCTGCGGCTCATGGTCCGGGAGCTGGAATTTTTTGCCCTTGTCCGGGCCTTGGATGACCGAGAGCAGCAGCACGCCCCAAGCGTAGCGTAATCCCGCGTCACACCGCTCCCGCTCCCCTTCAGCCGACGCCGCGACCATCCTTTGCCCGCGCGATTTCGCTTCGCTCTCAATGGCCGCCGCCCCCGCGCCCTGTACCATCCTTTCGTGGCCAAGTCCCCCGCAAAGTCCGGCTCAGCCGACGAGATCCCCGTCTCGGCGCGCATCGCCATCCTCCACGGGCCGGAGCGATTCCTTCAGGCATCCATCATCGACGACCTCCGCAGCCAGCTCACGAATGTCCATGGCGATGGTGGATACGAGGTCTTTCGCTACGACGCCTCGCCCGGTGGGAGCCCCTCCGGCCCGATCACCATGGCCGACATCCTCGATGAGTGTCGCTCCATGGGCCTCATGCAGCAGCACAAGCTCGTCATCATCGATGGCGCCGAGAACCTCGTCCGCGCCGCCGACGAGGAAGCAGACGACCCCAAGCCCGCCGCTCGCGGCATCCCCCAGCGCCGAACCAATCGCCAGCTCCTCGAGGCCTACGCGGCCTCCCCAGCCCCTGATGCCACACTCGTCCTGCGCGCCGACACCTGGCGCCCCGGCAACCTCGACAAGGCCGTGGCCAAGGTCGGCGTCGTCATCAAGTGCGAGGAGATGTCAGAGAGCGAGGCCGCGAAATGGGCCGTCGAGCGAGCGGCTGCGTCGCATGATGCGACCCTCGCTCGCGAGGCCGCGCTGGCCCTCGTTCAGACCGTCGGCCCCGACCTCGGCCGCCTCGATTCTGAACTCGCCAAGCTCGCCACCGCCGCCGGCAAGGGCAAGGCCATCACCGCCGGTCACATCGCAGAGCTTGTCGGCAAGACGCGCGAGGAAGACTTCTGGTTGATCCAGCAGACGCTCCTCGCGGGCGACCCCTCCGCCTCTCTCCGGCACCTGCGTGAGCTTATCAACATTTCCCGTCACGATCCCGTCCCCCTCGCCTGGTCCTACGCCGACCTCGCCCGCAAGCTCCACGCCGTCTCGCGCGGCCTCGCGGAGGGTCAGCAACCCGGCGCCATCGCCAAATCACTTCGTCTCTGGGGCCCCGCTCAGGAAGTCCTCTTGCAGGCCGGCTGCCGTGTGAGTCCCAAGCGCGCCGCTGCCCTCTTCCAGCGGGCGATCGATATTAACAAGGCGCAAAAATCGGGCCTCGGCGACCCTGAACTCAACCTCGAGCGCCTCACCATCTCTTTCTCAAGGGTGCTCGGCGGCCCCAACCGATGATGCCACGCGACAGCGCGGCTCTCGCGCGCGCCCGGAGGGCGTTCCCGTTCTTTTTCGCTCGGCAGGAGGCCACGTGCAGCGACCCCTTCTTTCTGGTCTTTGGACCCTCTTGGCCCTCGGAGCCGCCGCGGCACTCGCTGCCTGTGCCGGATCGGGTAAACCCGCGGCTCGCGGCCCCGATCACGCCGCCCTCCCCGACAACTCCCTCGAGTCCGCCGCGACCGACCTGTCGGGCGCCCTGAGTGATCCATCGCCCGCGCCGAACCTGCCCCCTGACACCTCGCTCGCCGCCCTTAGTGATCGTGGCACCGCAAGCGAGCCGATCGACTCCGGCGCACGCACTTCTGACGGGCACGCGAGGGAGGAGGGGGGAACGGTCGCCGCTCTTAGTCAAGCGGCTATCGCCGCACCCAATGACGCCGCCGAATCGCTCCAGCCAATGGGCTCGCTCGGGCTCGAGGCAGCAGGTGGAAATCAAGCCGCCGAATCCCCCGCCGAGGCCGCGCCTGCCCCGGCCCCCGACCTCACCGCCCTCCGCCCGCAGCTCGTCTCCGAACTGCTCGACACTTTCTCCGCGGGCGACTCAACGAATCAAGCCGAACCCGATCCCCTCCTCCAGGCCCTTCGCCTCATCGCCGCATCTTCCTTCGATCCCGCGGCCGCCGAAGCCCGCCTCCCCCCCCTCCTCGACGCCCTTTCCCCACAGCAGCGCGAGGCCGTTACAGCCCTTCACGAGGTCTTTGCGGCCACCACGAGCTCCTCGGCTGATTCCGGCCCAGATCAAGTTGCCATCAAGATCGACGGGCTCGCCGATCGCATCACCGCCGCGCGCGCTCTCAACATCCCGACCGCCGTCCTTTGCCAGCGTGTCGAGACTTTCGCGCGCTACACGCCCCTCGCCGGCTCCACCTTTCTCGCGGGCCGCCCCATCGCCGCCGTCCTGTATGTAGAGGTTGAGAACTTCGAGCAGCGCGCCCAGACCGCGGCCGACTCCGGCTCCGGTGCGCCCGCCGGTAGCGTCGTCAGCGAACTCGGGCAGGAACTGGGCCTCTACAACGAGTCCGGCACGCTTGTCTGGCAGCGAACCGAGCAGGTCGTGCGCGACACCGCTCAGCGCCGCCGGCGCGACTATTACCTCGTCAACCGCCTCGATCTCCCGGGCACTCTCGGGGTGGGCGAGTTCAAGCTCAAAGTCACCATCCGCGACAAGCAAGGCGGAGGCAGTTCGGAATCCATCCTCCCCCTCCGCATCGTTGCTGATTCTTCCCGCTGACTGCCCCACCGAAACTGCCAACCTGGCAGCCGGTGATGTCGCGGGAGGCAGTCCTTCGGACTCGAAACTGTCTACGACGCCCAAGATCGATCTCAATCCGCCCGATTTTGATGGTGCGAGACCGCTACCTTGGGTTCCGGCCCAATGGCATCCGTTGTGCAGTCGATATAGCGTTGCGCACTTGGCCTTGATCGAGGTCCGTTGTGCGGATGGAACGCCCACTCCGCATCCCCGAACACTCCCCAGGCGAAGCGCATAACAGGGACGGGTCATTCAAGCCCCTGGCCCGGGCCGAATCGCGAGGCGTCCGTTTGTGTTCGTGGGGCCGTTCGTGTTTACGGAAGTTGTATCGTGTCCCCGGCCGGACACGGCCGGAACGCCAGCGTCCACCAGGCCAAAGAACCGCCCTTACCGACGGAACCCACGGCCGCTACGCGGATCTGCCCACGCAAATCCGCAGGAGAGCGACATGTTCGAGCGATTCACCGATCGGGCCCGCAAGGTCATGGCACTTGCCAACCAGGAAGCCCAGCGGTTCAATCACGAGTACATCGGGACCGAGCACATCCTGCTCGGGCTCGTGAAGGAAGGCTCCGGCGTCGGGGCCAACGTTCTGAAGAACCTTGATGTGGACCTCAGAAAGGTCCGCCTCGAGGTCGAGAAGCTGGTCAAGAGCGGGCCCGACATGGTCACCATGGGCAAGCTCCCCCAGACGCCCCGTGCCAAGAAAGTCATCGAATACGCCATCGAGGAGGCTCGCAATCTCAACCATAACTATGTCGGCACCGAGCACCTTCTGCTCGGTTTGCTGCGCGAGCACGACGGCGTCGCCGCCCAGGTTCTCATGAACCTCGGTCTCAAGCTCGAGGAAGTCCGCGAGGAGGTTCTCAACCTCCTGGGCGCGGGGACCGAATCCGAAGAAGGCACCGGTAGCGCCGCCGGTGGCGGGCCCGGCGAGACCGCCGGAGCCGGCAGCGCCAGTTCCTCCGGCTCCGCCGCCGAGTCCCGCGCTGGCGCCAAGGGCAAGAGCAAGACCCCGGCACTCGATAGCTTCGGACGCGACCTCACCGACCTCGCCCGGGAGAACTCGCTCGACCCCGTCATCGGCCGCGACAACGAGATCGAGCGCCTCGTGCAGGTTCTCTGCCGCCGCACCAAGAACAACCCCGTCCTCCTCGGCGAGGCCGGCGTCGGCAAGACCGCCATCGTCGAGGGCCTCGCGCAGCGCATCATCTCCAACGAGGTCCCCGATATCCTCCACGACCGTCGCCTCGTCGTCCTCGACCTCGCGATGATGGTCGCCGGCACCAAGTATCGCGGCCAGTTCGAGGAGCGCATCAAGGCCGTCATGAACGAGGTCCGGCGTGCCGGCAACGTCATCCTCTTTATCGACGAGCTCCACACGCTCGTCGGAGCCGGCGGCGCCGAGGGCGCCATCGACGCCTCCAACGTCCTCAAGCCCGCCCTCGCCCGAGGCGAGATCCAGTGCATCGGCGCCACCACCTTCGACGAGTACCGCAAGTACATCGAGAAGGACGCCGCCCTCGCCCGCCGCTTCCAGTCCATCCCCGTCGACCCGCCCACCAACGATCAGACGGTGGAGATCATC
>JACMLW010000208.1 GCA_014379385.1 Phycisphaerales bacterium | reverse complement strand
GTCGGAGCGGAACTGGGCCCGACGGCTGCGGCGTGCGCCATCGCTCTGGCCGGCGGCGCTGCCCTCGTCGCCCGACTTCGCGGCCGACCGGAGCTGCTTGCCGTCGGCGACGGCCAGGCACAGCTCGCGGATCACCACGTCGATCGAGCGCATCGAGTCGTCGTTGCCGGGGATGGGGATGTCCGCCAGCTCGGGGTCACCGTCGGTATCCAGCAGGCAGATCGTCGGGATGCCGAGCTTGCGGGCCTCGCGCAGGGCGTTGATCTCGCGGCGCACGTCGATCACGACCAGTGCGCCGGGGAGCTTGTCCATGCCGCGAATGCCCGAGAGGTTGCGGAAGATCTTGGACTTCTCGCGCCGGAGCTGCGACTCCATCTTCTTGGAGTAGCTGGCGAAGTTGTCGGCGGTCTCGATGGACTCGAGCTCCTCGAGCCGTTTCAGCCGCAGGCGGATGGTCCGGAAGTTCGTGAGGGTGCCGCCGAGCCAGCGCTCGGTCACCCAGTGCATCTTCACATCGCCCACGCGCTGCTCGAGCACCGAGCGGGCCTGTCGCTTGGTGCCGACAAAGCAGACGTCCTTGCCGTCGGCGACCACCTTCGCGATGAACCGTTTGGCGAGCAGGAGACCCTTGACGGTCTCCTTGATATCGATGATGTGGATGCCGTTGCGCTTGCCGTAGATGAACGGACCCATCTTGGGGTTCCATCCGCTGGACCGCTGTCCAAAGTGGATGCCCGCCTCAATCAGGTCCTGTACGAGCGTGCTGCTTGCCATGTCTAACCACCTTTCGTTCAGCGACACCGGCGGGCGAGCATTCGGTCGCGGCAAGCAGCCGACGAGTCATAGACTCGGCGGCCCTTTTCCGCGGCAAGCCGCACAAAGGGCGCTTCGTTTCGTCCATCACACCGGGGCGACCCACGCGGCCGCCTCGATGCGCTAAACAAGTCTTGTGAGTTGGTCGCCCCGCCCGTGATCCCACTCACGAGCCCCGACGACGACGGCCTCCGAACCCGGCCGATCTGCCAGTATAGGAAGCCGGGCGGACTGGACAAGCCTCAAGCCGCAGCTTGCGGGAGTGTCAGCGAGCGGCTACCGCAACCCGCCCCCCCATTGGGCCCCCGCCCCGGCCTCGCTTCTCACCGGCGTTCGACGACTCCGAGTACCATCCCTCCCGCATGACCAGCCCGAGCCCTCAGTCCGATGCCGCCTTCGCCGTCACCCACACCCGACTCAAGCAGGTGGGGCAGGAGCACGTGCTGACGTTCTGGAAGGACCTGGGCGAGGCCCAGCGGGCCGCACTTCTGGGGCAGATCGAAAGCCTCGACCTGGGTTCGCTGCCCGGCCTCGTGCGGCGGTATGTGACGCATACACCCCCTGCGATGCTCCCCAGCCGTATCGATCCCGCTCCGTCCTACGGCGCGGGTGGGGGCGTGGGCGGGGGCCTCGGCAGCCGCAGCACGCGGAACTGGGACGTGGCGAATTACCGCCGCATCGGCGAAGACCTCCTCCGCGCCGGCAAGGTCGCGGCGTTCACCGTCGCCGGCGGCCAGGGCAGCCGCCTCGGCTACGAAGGACCCAAAGGGTGCTTCCCGGGCGGCGCCGTCACCGGCAAGCCCCTCTTCCAGATGTTCGGCGAGGGCCTGGTCGCGGCCCAGCGGCGCTACGGAAGGCCCGTCCCCTGGTACATCATGACCAGCCCGCTCAACCACGAGGCGACCGTCGCTTTTTTCCAGGAGCACGCCTGGTTCGGCCTGGATGAGGCGAACGTCTCGTTCTTCCCCCAGGGCGTCATGCCATCGTTCGACATGGCGAGCGGCCGCATCCTGCTGAGCGCCAAAGACCAGCTCGCCACCAACCCCGACGGCCATGGCGGGGCTATCCGCGCCCTGAAGGGGTCCGGGTCGCTCGCCGATATGCGCCGCCGCGGCGTCGAGCACGTCAGCTACTTCCAGGTCGATAACCCGCTGGTCAGAGTGGTTGACCCCACGTTCCTCGGCCTGCACGCGGCCGCGCGGGACAGCTCCGGCGAGATGTCCAGCAAGATGATCCCCAAGGCCTATCCCGATGAGAAGCTCGGTGTCTTCTGCTCGGTGGACGGCCGCACCCAGATCATCGAGTACTCCGATCTGCCCCGGGCGCTCGCGGAAGAGAAGGGCCCCGAGGGGTCGCTCCGGTTCATCGGGGGCTCGATCGCGGTCCACGCCATCAGCCTTGATTTCCTCGAGCGGCTCGGCACCGATCCGAGCTTCGAGTTGCCGTTTCACCGCGCCGAGAAGAAGGTTCCGCACGTGCAGACGCCCTCGGGGATCACGGCGCAGCCGCAGGCGAACAACGGCGTGAAGCTCGAGAAGTTCATCTTCGATGCGCTCCCGCTGTGCGGGCGCTCGCTCGTGTACGAGACCGACAGAGCGGAGGAGTTCGCGCCCATCAAGAACGCGACGGGGGTTGACAGCGTGGAGAGCAGCCGCGAGATCCAGACCGAGCGGGCGGCGCGCTGGCTGGAGGGGGCGGGCGTGCGAGTGCCGCGCCGCGCCGATGGGAAGGCCGACTGCGTGCTGGAGATCAGCCCGCTGACGGCGCTGTTCCCGGAAGACCTGAAGGGGCGCGAGATCCCGCGCGAGGTGGGGGCGGGGGCAAGTGTGGCGCTGTAAGGAGGCGCGGAGCCGTGTACTACATACAGCAGCGGCGCGCGAAGCGGTCGCTTCACTTTGAGGGGGTCTGTCGACCTGCCGGGGGGTCTTCAGAAGCCTCCGGCCGTGCAGGCTCTCGCCCCTCCATCGCGAGAGGGCACTTTCGTTAGCCTGGGGTCGAATTCTCGGCGAGACCCTCGTGCGCCTCATCCACTGCCTGGGACCCGGCTCGGACTGCGGGCGAGAGACGTGGTGGCGCCGGACGAGTAGGGGGCCACTCGATCGAGATTGTGCTAACCGATGAACTAGCAACGAGAACAGCTGCGCGATGCGCGCAGCTGTTCTCGTGTTAAACTTTCGGTATGACTACCTGCGGCGACGAGCAACGCCTCCGAGCAGCAACATGCCGAGCCCGCTACTTCCAAGAGTGAGGGGGGTTGGCAACGGAATCACGGCACAGTCGAACTCGATGAAGTTGGTGTCAAGCGTGACCGCCCCGTTTCGCGCAAGCGCTCTCCCATCCAAGATGGAGGCGTTGGTGGTCATGGTGATACTCGTGAGGGCGAGGATGTTGCCTTGGAAGTCTGTCCCTGTCCCCAGGGTTGCAGAGCTGCCCACCTGCCAATAGACGTTGCACCCCTCTGCACCGTTGATCGTCATCACCGATGAGTCGCTGGCAGTTATGAGTGTGCTGCCCATCTGGAAGACAAAGGCGGCGTTCGGATCACCCAACGCGTCGAGTGTGAGTGTTGTGGTCAAGAACGCGGACGATGAGAAGAAATAGACCCCTGGCGTCAGAGTCATCCCTCCCAAGTCCATGCCCGTCAGGTCTTGGGTAAACGGCATGGCGGCGAGCGCGTTGTATGCGGTGGTCAGATCATCTTGGGCCTGCTGGGCCACAGCATCGTTCGCATGGATGGATCCGTTCACGATACCAGGTGGGAAGCCGGTGACTGCTGTCCCGGGCCAGACTCCCAGATCACCGTTGATAAGCGACGGCCCGGTGTTGGTCACCGTCGAACCCGCCAGCACGGCGAAGTTGCCCGCCGACCCGAGCGGCACAATATCGCCACGGGCTTGTGCTAGGGTGCCCGCAGCTGCGAGCGCTGAAACGATGCTCACGAAGAGCTGTCTGTCCATTCCTCACGTCCTTCCTGTAACCGAGGTGCCATCCAGACCGCGAGATGCAGCTCGCTCGACAACGAGCGAGCAAGCTCGCCGATCGATCTACAGAAGGCCTCGCAGTCAGGGCGGATGGCCGACGGCGACCGAGTGGTCAGCTGTCGCGTATCCACAAAGCGCCGTAGTGGCGCACCGAACATTGAGCATTGTGTCGAGAGTGGGTCTGTCGCGATAGTGGGAAAAATTCCACATTGGTGTAAAGATGGGGGGAATGGATAAGTGCTCACTGCACCCGGAATTCCTCCCCCCCGGGTCTCAGTCGGTAGCAACTTGGTGGAACAGTTGTTTGTCCGACTCGCCCCCCCTGAGAACTCTTTAGGACAACGTGTGAGTAGTAAATATTTCTGGGGACCCCGCTCACGCGGTCATCTCGGCAAGCGACTTAAGGTTGTTCCCGCGCGTTGCCGCGGCTTGGAGGGCACATGCCCGAGAAAGCACGAAAGACGCAGGTGAAGGTCGCGGTCGCGGTTGATGCGACAGTGACTCGCGTGCTCTGCGTTGATGACCAGGCAGTCGTTGTTGAAGGGCTCAAAGCACATTTCGCCGTCGAGCGTCAGTTCGAGGTCGTCGGACATTTGGCATCGGCGGCAAAGTTGATCGACGAGGTAAAGAGACTCACACCCAACGTCGTTCTTCTCGAGAGTCACCTGCCCGGGCCGGATGTGTTCGAGATGGTCGCTCGACTTCGGGACGCGCACCCGGACGTGCATGCCATTCTGTTGAGCGCTCACGTGCGGGATACGTCTGTTTCGGCCTCCTTTGCGGCAGGGGCTCGCGGCTACTTCTCCAAGTCAGATGACCTCGACGAGATTCTCTCGGGCATCAAGACAATCGTGGCTAGCCGGCCCGGCACCTTTCTTCTTGGGGCCAAAGTTCGCGAACAGTGCATGCCGCCCGTACGGAGGATGATCCTTGGGATGAGCAGTGCCGCTTGTAGTTCTCTTGGGGCCATGACTAGTGGAGGGGCCCCGGATACCAACCTCAAGTCGCTAACGCCCCGAGAAGCCGACGTGGTTCGGCTTGTGGGGAGAGGGCTCACAAGGAGCCAGATTGCTGCCCAGTTGTGCCGGAGTGCCAAGACCGTTGACGCCCACCAAGCTCGGGCGATGAAGAAGCTTCAGATTACCTCACGGTCTGACCTCGTGCGCTTCGCGATCCGTGAAGGCCTTGCCCATCTCTAGGCACGGCGTCCGCCGCGACGGCTTCGCTCGCGACGCCAACGCGACCCTCACCTCACCACACCGACCGCAACTCCGCCACGATGTCCCGCGCCAGCCGCTGGATCGTCGCGTTCTCACCCGTCTCCATCCGGTCGCCAACCCCCAGCGCCGGCACGAACGTGTCCGACGCCGAGAAGCTCTTGCGGCCCGCGATCAACTTTCCCGTCCGGTTGTCGATGAACTCAAAGTCCACCGTGATCGTCACCGCCAGCTCCTGCACCAGCCCGGAGTCGCGCGCCACCGAGATCGTCCGCATCGAACTGTCGGTGATCTCCCCGCTCAGCGTCGCGCTCGACCGCTCGCCGGTGCTGATCCGCCAGGGGGTCGACCGCTGGATCTCCTTCACGATCGCGTCCGACAACTCAACCTCGATGCCGCGCGAGAACGTCGTGTTCTCGAAGATCGGCACGTGGACGGTGTGGATGTCGTCGGCGAACGTCTTGGAGAACGAGTACCCCTCACGCGGGTCCGAGGCGCACGCGCTCAGCACCAGCACCGGCGCTCCAATCGCGGCAACCATCAACGGAAAGCGGCCCGGCTTCATCATGGTCCCCCCGCGGGCTTCGGCTCTTCGGCCGGCGGCGTCGTTGGCTTCTCGCTCTCTCCCCCGCGACCCGGGCGGCGCGGCTCCAGCGGCGTCCCCGGCACGAACTTCTCGCGCTTGCGGCGCGGCTCCACCGGTGGCGCGGGCGGCTTTGGAGCTTCCTCGACCGGCGGCTTGACCACCGGCGG
>JACMLW010000207.1 GCA_014379385.1 Phycisphaerales bacterium | reverse complement strand
GCCCGACACCGCCGCCATCAAGGACGCCGCCCTCCTGGGCATTCTCATCGATCGCGCCGGCCGCATCGCCTCGACCCCCGACGAGCGCGTCACCCATCTCCTGGCACAGGGCCGCTTCCGAGAGCGCGCCGCCGAGCTCGCCGGCGCCGTTGAGGTCTACCACCGCATACTCCAAGACCCGCTGCTCCGGCTCGCGACCTGGAGCGGCTCGCAGTCCAGCCTGCGCGCCGAGCTCGAGGCCACCTGGCGCCTCGAACGCCTCATCCAGCAGCACGGCCCCACCGTCTACGCCGCAAGCGAGATGGCCGCCGCCGCCGAGACCTCGCTCCTCACCGAGACCGCGGCCGTCGAGCAACTCGAGTCCGTGGTTCGCCGCTACCCGGTTGCCGCCATCACCCCCGCCCTCTATCTCCGCATCGCTCTCGAGCTCGGGTCCAAGGGCCGCGCCCACGCCTCAGTCACCTCGCTCGAATCCGGCCTGCGCGCCGCCCGCGCCCGTCCCGATGCCGACGCACGCATCGTCGCCGAGCTAGGTGGTCGCCTTGTTCGCGCCCTGCAGGGCCGCGGCCAGGTCGTCGCCGCCGCCACACTCCTCGCCGACCTCGCTCGGCAGTACCCCGGCCTCACGCTCTCCGATGGCGCCTCCCCGATGTCAATCGAGGGCACGCTTGTCGAGCTCACCTCCCTCCGGGCGCAGCGCGAGCGCTGGCCCACCATCGGCAACATCACCGGCGAGAACCTCGAAGTCATCCTGGGCTGGTCGCTTCTCAAGCCCCAGGCCCGCTCCATGTCGGGCGGCACCGCCAAGTGCCTCGTCATGGAGAACGGCGAGCAGGTCGGCGTCTGGACACCCAGCCCCACCGGTGAGGTGGCTCAGGTCTGGTCCGCACCGCTCGACGGCACCTCCGTCGATCTCCTCCGCCTTGATGACGACACCGCCCTCCTTTACTACTCCGGCCCGCTTGGCGGCGTGATGGAGCGCGTCTCCGCCGCGACCGCCGCTAGCCTCTGGAAGACCAAGCCCTTTCCTCAGCTCTTCCAGCCCGAGAAGGCCCCCCCCGCGCCGGGCGATCTGAACTTCAAGAACGAGCCGCTCATCGAAACCCCGCAGGACGGCGCCGGCGGCCTCTCCGACCTGGTCTTCTCCCTCGACGAGCAAACCATCACCCTCGTCGAGCGCTCCGGCCGCGCCGCCGCCATCGACGCGGCCACCGGCCAGACGCTCTGGGCCGGTCGCACCCCGATTATGCGCGTCTACGACACCGACCTCGCCTCCGGCATGCTGGTCATCGCCGGCGAGATCGACTCGTTCGGAGGCGGTGGTGCCGGCGCCCAAGGGGCGGCCGCCCCCACCCAGCCCGCCATCGTCATCATCGAGGCCCGCACCGGTCAGCTCCTTCACCGCATCATCCCCGAGGATTCACGCCAGGTCCGCTGGCTCCGTGGCGGCGCGGGCAGCCGCGGCTCCCTCATCGTCGGCCTCGACACCGGCATCATCAGCATCGATGCCAACTCCGCTCAGATCAACTGGCGCCTGAGCAACCGTAACCTCGCCAAATCGCAGGAGGCCTGGGTATTCGGCGACCGTCTTTATGTCGTCGGCGATGGGCGCGAGCTCTGGCTCGTTAACGCGGCGACCGGCGCCATGCAGCCGCGCCCCATCGAGGTGCCGCCGGAACACCTCGCCGAGTACCAGCCCCTCTATGCCTCGCTGCTCGCCGGTCAGCCCGGGCACGACGAAGAACGTGTCATGTCCCTCAGCACGCTCCTCGGGGTGGTGCTCGTTGATCCCGCCGGCCAGGTCGTCGGCGCCGCTGCTCTTGGCCCCGACACCAACGTCGTACCCCCGCAGCCCGCCGCCGATTGTCTCGTCACGGTTGAAACCGGCGCCGCCAATCACGAGGCCGACGGCCGTATGGCCTTCAACATCCATGTGATGGACACCACCAGCGCCAAGCTCCGCCAGACCATCCCCATCCTGCTCGGCGCCCGTCCCCGCCGCCTCGCGCTCCTCGACGGCCGCATCGCCATCACCGCGGGCAACTCGACGATCATCCTCCATGCCCCATGATCCAGCGTCGCACGCCACCACCCAGTTCCGAATCAAGTTGCCCGTATGCACCTCAGGACTATGCCGAACCCGTTTGAACTCTTGCCTTCTTTCGGTATTACTCCTTTCTTCGCGACCTTCGCGTAACAATGAACCGCGCCGGGCCTCAACGCCAGTGACACGCGGCGTCATGCCAGCCGTTCAAGCGCTCCCCGAAACCTCGCCTGCAAATCCTCCGCGATCTGCTCGGGCGTCGCATCCGCGGCCGGATGCACCAGCGGCAAAAACTCCACCACCGACCTGCTCGGCTTGAAGAAGCTCCCCCACGCGGTCTTCGCCTCGGGCGTCCCCGTGATCACCGCCGGCAGCACCGGGGCACCCGATCGCTTGACGAGGAACCCCACCCCCGGCAGGAACGGCATGAGCTGGCCGGGCGGCCGCGCAATCCCGCCTTCGGGAAACACGCCCAGCACACCCCCACCCTTGAGATGCCGCAGCGCCACCAGCGCCGCCCGCGCATCACTCCCTTTCCGCCGCCCACCACCCCCGGCGCCTGCGCCTACTCCGCCTTCCATAGTCGTCCGGATCACCGGGATCACCCGCGTCCACGCCCACACCTTCGCCAGCTCCGGCACCTGCATGTCCTCCGCCATCATGAAGCGGATCTCAAACGGGCACACCGCCTGCAGCAAAATAGGATCAATCCCCGCCGTGTGGTTGGCCACCACGATCAGCGGGCCCGCCTCGCTTATCGACGGCCGATTTCCCCTCCCCCGCACGTGCAGCCTGTGAACCAGCCGCGAGTACGCCTTCATCCCGAAGATCGCCAGCCCACCCTCAACATCCCGTCTCGGATTGTTCAGCAGCGCGCGGCTCCACAGCGCGAAGCACACCCATGCGGCGCCGCCCCCCACCGCCCACCAGCCTGTGTCCCACCAGTTTGGCACGGGCATAGGTTAGCGTCCGCCAACCAATGCTCAACCCCGCCGCGCACGCCGCGCGGGGAATGTTGATGAATCCCCGGTGCCTAGCGCCCAGTGCCCAGTGCCTTCTCTCTCGCGTACTCCAGTGCCAGCCGGCGCTTCGCGGCATCGCTCCCTTCATGCGCCCATTCGCACAGATACCTGCAGAGCGCCGCATCCCGCATCGCGCCCTCGCGATCCGCGAGCCATTCGTGCGCGATCACCTGACCTAGCCCCGTGTGCGTCAGGCCGATCTCACTCTTCAACTCCTCAGCCCGCAGCGCCACCGCCCGGATCGCCGCGCACGCCTCCAGCCCCCGCGTCGCCTCGCCCACCGCCCGCTCATCCCGTGCCAGCGCCGCCAGAACCAGCTCTCCCGTCAGCCGCTCCCACTCGGCGCTCGCCGCCCGCACCGTCTCCGCATCCAGTTCCCAGCATGGATCGCCATTGAACCGCTCGAGCGCTTCTGTCGAACCCGCCCCTCCGAGCCGCATCAGCGACTCGCACACTTCAACCGCCTCACACGCCCCTCGCAGGATCTTCAGCCTTGCGGCGAAGTCCGCCTCGGTCGGTTCCCCGCGAATGCACGCGCTCAGGTGCCCCTCCCTCGTCCCCCTGATCGCCCTCCGAAGATTCCTCGACCACTCATCTAACTTCCCAATCGAGATCGGGGCAGACCCCGCGACATCGCTCCCGTCCGCGCCTGCCCCCTCCGCTTCTCCGGCATCTTGCGCGTCATCCATCCCGAGCGCCCGGGCGTTGCGTTCCGCCATGGCCTCGCTCATCCGCCGCAGTTCCACGAGCGCCGCGTCCCGCCCCTGAGCATCCTTCGCTCCGGGCTTTCCAAGAGCCTGTCCGATCGTCAGGATCCGCAGCCCCGCCAGCTTCCGCCGCTCCTGCTCAGGCTCCGATGCCAGCCACACGCTCACCCCCGCCACACCCCGCAAGTCCGCCAGCGCCCGCTCGTGCGCCGCGATCACGCCAACCACATCCGGCCGCCTCAGCGGATCTCCCTCGCTCACCACCGCCCCATCAGAGTTCGCCATCGCCCCCAGGAGCCCCAGCACAAGCTCCTCCGTCCGCGCCGCCTCGCGATCCATCGCCCGCCACGCCGGCCGCGCTTCTCGCTCCAGCCTGGATTCCGCCTCCTTCCCCTCTCCCAGGATCTCCCCCCGCGCGATCACCAGCCTCACCAGCCGCTCCACAGCACTCCCCAGCCCAGCCGGACGCTCACGCATCGCCACTACCGCGCCGACGGCCCGCTGACCCGCTTCGACCTCACGCTGCCGCCCGTGCATCCGGTCCGCCTCTCGCGCGAGCCCCGCCAGCCGCGCCAGCGTCCGCAGCTCGTGTACCGCCGCCCCCCGCTCACGTC
>JACMLW010000206.1 GCA_014379385.1 Phycisphaerales bacterium | reverse complement strand
GACGAGCCCACCGGCAACCTTGATTCGGTGACGAGTGAGGAGATCATCTCGCTCTTCAAGCAGCTCCATTCCGAGGGCCAGACCATCGTGATCGTGACCCACGAGGAGGACATCGCCGGCCACGCCGCCCGCATCGTCCGCCTGCGCGACGGTCGCATCGTCTCGGATAACCCCACCAGCGAGGATCCCATTCACCGCGAGTATGTCGCGCGGTCGCTCGAGGCCGCGCAGGCCCAGGCCGCGGCGGTCATGCCGACTCATATGGTGAGCGCCGGCGCGCACGCTGGCGAACATGGCGGTGCCCCATGATGCTCCTCCGACTGGCCTTCCAGACCTTGTTTCTTGCCATCGGCCAGATCTGGGCCAACAAGGTCCGGGCGATGCTGACCACCCTCGGCATCATCATCGGTGTCGCCGCCGTCGTTTCGACTGTCGCCGCCACCAACGGCCTCAAGAACTTCGTGCTCACCGAGTTCTCGTCCTTCGGCGCCAACAAAGTCTGGGTCTTCCCACGACGCCCCCCGGAGATGCGCGACCGCTTTAGTTGGCGCAAGATCCGGCTGACCGACGACGAGGCCGACGGCCTCGCGGCCAACGTCCCCAGCTTCGAGCGCCTTACCCCCGTGCTCGACTTTACCGCTCCCACGCAGTACCACGAGATGCGCAAGCCCTTCGTGCCTGTCCACGGCATCCGCCCGGTGTGGCACGACATCGAGGCCCGCTTTGTCACGCAGGGCCGGCCCTTCTCGCGCATCGATGAGGAGGAGCAGCTCAACGTCTGCCTCGTCAACGACAAGGCCATCGCCGAGCTCGGGCTCCCCACTAACTGCCCCGGCGAATATCTCCTTGTCGACAACCGCCGCTTCCTGATCGTCGGGGTCGTCGAGACCAAGGCCGTGAGCCCCATGTTCGGCAACGACGACGCCATGAGCGAGGTGTTCATCCCCTTCCGCACCGCGCGCGCCATGCGCCCCGACGGCGGCATCTATGTCATCGCCCAGACCAAACGCCCCGAGCTCTTCGAGGACGCCAGGGCCGAAACCACCTTCTACATGCGTCGCGTCCGCGGCCTCAAGGGCGATGATCCCGACACCTTCGGCGTCGAGGCCATCGAGCAGGTCATCAGCCAGTTCAACAAGATTGCCAGCGGCATCACCATGGGCGCCGGCGGCATCGTCGCCATCTCGCTGCTGGTCGGCGGCATCGGCATCATGAACATCATGCTCGTGAGCGTCTCGGAACGCACCCGCGAGATCGGCCTGCGCAAGGCCATGGGCGCCCGCCCCGCCGTCATCCTCCTGCAGTTCCTGGTCGAGGCCGTCGTGCTCTGCATGATCGGCGGCGCCGTCGGTCTGGCGATCGGTCAAGGGATCACGCTGGCGCTGCGCGAAATCCCCAACGGCCCGCTCAAGCAGGCGGAGATCCCCGCGTGGGCCGTGGCGCTCGCCGTCGGCTTCAGCGCTACCACGGGACTGATCTTCGGGATGTTCCCGGCGATCAAGGCCGCGCGGCTGGATCCTATCGATGCGCTGCGGCACGAATAGACCCGAAGAATCTCACCACAGAGAGCACAGAGATCGGGCACAAAGCAACCGGAGCCGCAATCTAACCCGAAGATCATGCGTCGCAGGCCAACCGGAGTTGGAGCGTTGGAAAGACGTGCCGAGGCAAGTGAACTCTCTGTGCCCCTCTGTGTTCTCTGTGGTGAAAGCTCTGATTCGAGGAGACGAGTGTGCGAGTGATCCGCGCGGGCCTGCCCGCTCTCTTGGCGACCCCGGCTGTCCTGGCGATCCCGTTGCTCGTGGCCGCGTGCAGCAGCCCCTTCGGCGCCAGCGACGACGACGAGGCCCCGCGCCTCCCGCCCGCGCGATTTCAGACAGTTCAGCCCCTCGATCTCGACAGCTACGCCGCGCCCGACCCCGACCCCGAGCCGGTTCCGGTCGACGCCGTGATCCCCCCGCCCGGCTCGCCCGAAGGCCCGAAGCGCCCGCCTTCGCGCCTCGATAACATGGAATCGGTGAGCATGAGCATCGAGGCCGCTCGGGCCTCGGCCCTCACCAATAACATCGATCTGCACGTCGCGCTCGTTGACCCATCGATCGCCGGCCAGGAGCTGCGAGCCCAGCGCGCCAAGTTCGAGGCGATCTTCGTCCCCCGCCTTTTTTATGCAGAGACCGACAACCCCACGCTCGACGTCACGAGCGCCAACCAGCAGGACTCGCTCTCGGGCTCGGTCGGCGTTGATATCCCTCTCCGCACCGGCGGGCGCGCCTCGGTCAATCTGGAAGAGGGCCGCTCCGAGACCAATAACCCCTTTTTCACCTTCAACACCGCCTACGACTCCGCGCTCGCCTTCTCTCTCAGCCACCCGCTCCTCCGCAACGCGGGGCGCGAGGCCAACAACTACTCCGTCCGCATCGCCGGGTATCAGGAGCAGCAGGCCCGCGCCCGCACCAAGCTGGAGGTCATCCGCCAGCTCGCCGCCGTTGACCGCTCGTACTGGCGTCTCTACGCCGCGCGCCGTGAACTCGAGGTCCGCCAGCAGCAGTACGAACTCGCCTCCGAGCAGCTCGGGCGCGCCGAGCGCCGCGTGCGCGCCGGCGACGTCGCCGAGGTCGAAGAGCTCCGCGCCCGCTCCGGCGTCGCTGAGCGCCTCGAGGCCATCATCGTCGCCGAGAACGCCCTCCTCGCACAGCAGCGCGAGTTCAAGCGAGTCATCAACTTGCCCGGTCTTGACCTCGAAACCCGCACCGCCGTCGAAACCTCCACCGAGCCAGCACCGATCGCCTACCGCTTCACCGACGCGCCCGCTCTTGCAAATGCTGCCGTCGCCAATCGCATGGAGATGCTGGAGCTCGAGCTCCAGCTCGCCGCCGACGCGGCGACCATCGGCTTCAACCGCAACCAAGCTCTCCCCCTCCTCACGCTCGACTACACCTACCGCATCGGCGGCCTCGGCCCCACCTTCACCGAGTCGCAGGACGTCCTGATCAACAACGATTTCGAGAGCTGGACGCTCGGTCTCTCCGGCCAGGTCCCCATCGGCAACGAGGCCGCCAAGGCCCGGGTGCAGCAGGCGATCCTTACCCGCCTCCAGCGCCTCTCCACGCGAGACGCCCGCGCGCTCGCTATCCGCCAGGAAGTCCTCGACGCAGCGGATCGCGTAGAAGCCGGGTGGCAGCGCATCCTCGCTGCCCGCCAGGCAGCCATCGCCGCCGCCCGCACCTTCCTGGCGGAGCAGCGCCAGAACGAAGTCGGCCTCCGCACCAGCACCGACGTGCTCGATGCAGCCGCCCGTCTCGCTGAGTCCCAGTCCGCCGAGATCCGCGCCATCTCCGACTATCAGATCGCCCTCGTAGACCTCGCCTTCGCCACCGGCACGCTCCTCGGCGCCGTCGAGGTTGATTGGGAGCCCATTGACGCACCCGAAGATACCGGTGAAGAGGCACCCCCCGGACCGGACGTTACTTCATACGAACAGCCCGACGCCGCGCCGGCGACGATCCTCGCCCCTACCGGCTCCGCAGCGCCGCCTCGATGATCTGATCCGTCCGCGCCCCCTCCGCCCCCAATCCCGGTTCGCGCTCCACCGCTCGCGCCACCAGTTTCTCCGCGTCGCCGCGCGTCTCCCCCAGCGCCACCAGCGCGCTGATTGCTTCCTCCCCCGCGCCGCTCTCCGCGCTCGCCCGCGCCGGTCTCGCCCGGGCACCAACCTCCCCCGCCGGCAGCTCCGCGGCAAAGCGGTCGATCTTCCCCGACAGCTCCGCGATCACCGTCTCGGCCATCCGCTTGCCGATCTCCGGCAGCTCCTGCAGTGCCTTGGCGTTCTTCGCCACCACGGCCGCGGCGATCACCCCCGGCTCTCTCGCCAGCGCCCGGAGCGCCTTGCGATTCCCGATCCCCTTCACGGTCGTGAATAGCTCAAAAAACTCCCGCTCGGTCTCGCTCGCGAACCCAATCAGCCGCGGGATGAAAGAAGTCCCCTGTCCCTGGCCTTCCAGATACAGGTGGGTCACAAACCTGATCGACGACCCCACCGCCGAGGGATCGACAGCCAGTCTCTGCGCCAGATACGACGGCAGCAGCACCTCGATCGCCATCCCGGCGTTCGAGCCAGAAGCGCCAGGAATCACCACCGCCCGAGGCGAGGGCGGGCCTTCCACCGACTCGAGCTTCCCTGTGAGGCGAACGATCATGCGTGGCCGCCAGCGTAGCAGCAGCACGATCCCCGGGCTTCCCACCGCCCGATCACGGCGCAGCATTTGCGCCGCCCTACTCGCGCACCTTCCTTTCGCCATATCTCGCCCACGCACCCGCCGCACCGCCGATATCCACTGGCACTCCGGTGACGATGACGCCGCTCTCGCGGCCCCGCCGACCACCGAGCATCCAGAGGTCACGCGATGGATACCGGTTCAGGTAGCGCCAAACTCCCTAGGTCCGCCGCACGCAAGTCCATCAGGGTCAGGGCGGCCGCGCCCGGCTCCGAGAGCGCGACCGCAGCGATTCCCGCCTTCACCCCCGCCGTGCCCTGCCTGCGATTGGCGGGGACGACCGGTAGCGAAGCCATCGCGGCACCCCTCCCCGCCACCGGCGTACTCCTTGTGGGCACGCCGTCGACCGCCCGCTCGCTCGCGCTCCAGCTTGCCTCGCTCCCGGACACCCCGGTAGTTGCCGGGTGGGTCCGTATCGGTGCTGATCAGTCACCCTCCCTCCCGCCCGGCTCCATTAATATCCCCTGCCTCGGCCCCGCAGGCGAGCTCGCGATGCTCCACGCCCGTTACCGCTTCCGTGCCGCCGTCGTCAGCCTTCCCGTGAGCATGGGCGTCGAGTCCGCCAAGCTGCGCCGCATGCTCGACCAGCTCGATATCCCGGCGCGCTTCGTACCCACCTTCGAAGACCTCCTCGCCGGCCGCTTCGCCGCGGCCGGCGCCGAACTCGCCGGCGTCGTCACCCCTGAAACGCCTGAAGCCGCAATCGCAGTCGGGGGGGGAAGGGGCGCGGGAGGGGGGGGCGTCCCGGGCATGCGCGCCCACACCACCCTCGATCTTGCCCAGCTCATCGGCCGCGCGCCCCACGGCCTCGACCACGCCGCCGTTTCCCGCGTCCTCACCGGAAAACGCATCCTCATCACCGGAGCCGGTGGATCCATCGGCTCCGAGCTCGCCCGCATCGCCGCGGCGTTCAATCCCGAAGAGCTCATCCTCATGGAGCGCGCCGAGAACGCCCTCTTTGAGATCGACCGCCAGATCGCCTCCCGCTTCCCCTCGCTCCGCCGGCGCGCCGTCCTCCACGACGTCACCGACCCCGAGCAGACCCTCCGCCTCCTGGTTGAACTCCGCCCTCACGTCGTCTTCCACGCCGCCGCGCACAAGCACGTGCCGCTCATGGAGGACCATCCCGCCCACGCAGTCACCAACAACCTCTTCGGCACCAAAAGCATCGCCGACGCCGCGGCCGCGGTGGGCGCCGAGCGCTTCGTGATGATCTCCAGCGACAAGGCCGTGAACCCAAGCAGCGTCATGGGCGCCACCAAGCGCCTCGCCGAGATCTACGTGCGCTGGCTCGGCAGCCGCCCGGGCGTCGGCGTTGGCAGCGGAATGGGGGAGGGGGGGGGGCGGCACCCGCTGCAGCATGGTCCGCTTCGGCAACGTGCTCGGCAGCGCGTGCAGCGTGCTGACCATCTGGGCCCAGCAGATCGCCGAGGGCGGGCCGATCACCGTCACCGACGAGCGCATGACCCGCTTTTTCATGACCATCCCCGAGGCCGCGACGCTCGTTATTCAGTCTGCCGCCCTCGAGCAGAGCGTGGGGGGCGCGGGTTCTGGTGGCACAGGCGTCCCGCCTGTGCTCAGTTCCCTTTCCACTCCTGGGAGCACAGACTCTGGTGGCACAGGCGTCCCGCCTGTGCGTAACTCCTTGTCCCTCCCCCAAGGCGCCCCCGTCTTCGTTCTCGACATGGGGCAGCCCGTCCGCATCGTCGATCTCGCCGAACGCTTCGTCCGCGCCCACGGTTTCACCCCCCGTCTCCGTCCCGCGGCCTCTTCCGCCTCTTCCTCCCTCCCCGCCCCCCGCGGCACGCTCGACATCACCTTCACCGGCACCCGTCCCGGCGAGAAGCTCCACGAAGAGCTCGCCTACGACGCCGAACTCCTCCGCCCCGCCGGCTACCCCGGAATCAACTTCTGGGCCGGCCCCGCGCCCGAGGGCGACGACGTGAAGCGCATCTCCCAGATGGTCGCCGAGATGTCCGCCGTGCGCCACAGCCACGACCGCCGCGCCGTGCTCGCCGCTCTGCGCCGCTACGTGCCCACGCTCCCCGCGGCGGAGTAACCGCGCCTCCCCTTCCCCCTCCACCCTCTACAATCCGGCCCGCTCCCCCGCCGCCTTCTGCACCCCGCGGTGCGCAGGGAGGCTTAGTTCGCCGCCGCCGACGATCGCCCGCGCCCTCTCCGCACCGCCCCAGGATCTCCGCCGTGCCATTCACCCCCAAGATGACCCGCCCGATCCTCACTCAGCGCATCCCCACGCCGCCATACGGCAACCCCAAGGATCGCCGCGTCATCTCCTACGCCGCCTACACCGCCTCCGGCGGGTACGCCGGCCTCCGCAAGGCCATCGCCATGTCGCCTGACGACGTGGTCAACGAAGTCAAGAACTCCCAACTCCGTGGCCGCGGCGGCGCCGGCTTCCCCTGCGGGCTCAAGTGGACCTTCCTTCCCAAGCCCGATGCTAACGGCGAGGGCGGCCCGCGCTACCTCGCCATCAACGCCGATGAGTCCGAGCCCGGCACCTTCAAAGACCGGCTCCTCATGGACTTCGACCCCCACCTCGTCCTCGAAGGCATCGCCATCTGTTGCTACGCCTGCCGCATCCAGACCGCCTACTTCTACATCCGCGGCGAGTACCACCACCAGGCCCGCGTCATGGAGAACGCCATCCGCGAGGCGTATGAGCATGGCATCTTCGGCGGCACCGGCCTCTTCTCGGGCGCCTCAACCAAGAACCGCGACACGCCCTGGAAGGTCGAGTGCTTCCTGCACCGCGGCGCCGGCGCGTACATCTGCGGCGAAGAGACCGGCCTGCTCGAATCCCTCGAGGGCAAGCGCGGCTGGCCGCGCAACAAGCCCCCCTTCCCGGCCATCAAGGGCCTCTTCGGCAAGCCCACGATCATCAACAACGTCGAGACGCTTGCCCACGTCCCGAGCATCATCGAGAACGGGGCCGCGTGGTTTGGCACGATGGGGTGCGAGTCGTCCATCAAGGGCGCCCCGCCCTCGTACGGCACCAAGCTCATGGGCGTCTCGGGCCACGTCGAGCGACCCGGCGTCTTCGAGTGCGACCTCGGCATCCCGCTCCGCACGCTCGTGGAGCAGTACTGCGGCGGCATGCGCAAGGGCAAGAAGTACAAGGGGGCCATCCCCGGCGGCGTCTCGATGGGGATCCTCGGCCCCGATCAGTTCGACGCCGAGCTGGATTTCGACATCGGCCGCAAGTACAACGTCCTCGGCCTCGGCACCGCCGGCCCGACCATCTTCGATGAAGACACCGACATGGTCGCGGTGGCCCGCAACATCGCGCGCTTCTTCAAGCACGAGAGCTGCGGCCAGTGCACACCATGCCGCGAGGGGAGCGGGTGGCTGTATCAACTCCTCTCGCGCATCGAGGAAGGCAACGCGAAGAGCAGGGACCTCGACCTGGCGCTGGAGATCGCGACCAGCATGGGGACCATGTCCGGCACGACGATCTGCGGCCTGGCGGACGGGAACAACTGGGCCGTCCGCACCATCATGAACAAGTTCCGCGACGAGTTCGAGGCGCGGGTGAAGCCGACGTTTATCCCCGTCGGCATCACGCTTGGCGGCGCCGGTCTGGGTGGCACCGGTCTCCAGACCGGTGTCATGGTGTGAGGCTCGTTTGGTGGCACCGGTCTCCAGACCGGTGTGATGGTGTGATCCTCGGTGGCACAGGCGTCCCGCCTGTGCGTCCTTCACCCAGCGCCGGCGGCTTTTAGGCCCGCGGCCGTGGAAGCCGGCTCTCTTCCCCGACCACCCTCGTGCTCTGTTTCGTTCGCCGAGGCCCAGAAGCCCCGCCCCAAGACGCTTCGTATACTTGAAGCGCCATGGTCATCAACGGCGTCAACTTCCCAGAAGAACAGATCGCGGACTTCTGCCGCCGCCACGGTGTCAAGACGCTCTCGCTCTTCGGGAGCATCCTGCGCCCACCCACACCCGAAGGCGGCTACGGCTTCCGCCCGACGAGTGATGTTGACGTCCTGATCGAGTTTCTTCCCCACGCTACTCCGAGTCTCCTGGACTTCGCCGGCATGCAGCTCGAGCTCGCCGCGCTTCTTGGTCGCGAGGTACAACTGCACACCCCACCGATGCTCTCGCCATCGTTCCGCAACCAGGTTCTACGCGAAGCCCAAGTCCAGTACGCCGCGTGACCCTTCCGATGGCGGACCGAACGATCGCGAGCGCATCGAGCACATGCTCCGCGCCGGGCGCGATGCGGTATCGTTCTGCCAGGATCGCTCGATCGACCAGCTCAGAACCGATGCACTCTTCCGTCGCGCTCTCGTCCACGCGCTCCAGGAGGTTGGGGAGGCCGCGTCTCGAATCTCGGCCGAGGGTCGCGCCCGCATCCCCTCACTACCGTGGGGGAAGATTGTCGGTGCCCGCAATATCCTCATCCACGTCTACTGGGGCGTTGACCACGAGCAAGTCTGGAGGATGGCAACACTCGATGTCCCCGACCTGCTCGCCGCGCTCGAATCCGCGTGCGCGGCCTGGCCGATGGGAACTACTGGGCCCTCCGCACCATCATGAACAAGTTCCGCGACGAGTTCGAGGCGCGGGTGAAGCCGACGTACGTGCAGGTGGGGATCACGCTGTCCGGCGCGGCGATGTAGTGTTAGTTGGCGTCCCTGCGATTCGACTTTGTCTTAGCAGACGCCGACGTCAAAAGCACGCCTTCCACGACTTCGTAAAAATCGGAATTACGTTCTGCGACTAACCCGAGCGCATCATTCAGGATTGTGTCTAAAGAAGTCGTCGCCTCTGGTTGACCCACCGGAAAGAACTGAGTCGTTGGATTCGAAGTCGTCGAATCAAGCAGCACTAGATACAGTCGCTCGTATTTTTCATCGCGTTCTCCGGGATCGTTTCGGCCGGAGAATATCGCCAGTCGCTTATGGGCGTTTTCAAATGTAGATGCCCGCTTTCGAGTTCCATCGATCTTTGCGCCCGCATCGAGCACAAATAGCCCAACAAGAACGGCATACGGAAAACGGCGGTGTAGCGTAACGCTGTCAAAGAGCATGTCGTTAGATCGATTCGGCAGATTCTTCTGAAACGTCTTTGACTTACTATCCTTGAAGTTAATGGTCTTGACAGAGACTGCGAGAATCAGTCCTGATTCCTCCGAACACCAAGAGACATCTACGCGCTTGGCGCCGATACCTCCAGCGATTCGCCGCTCCGCCCCGGAGGAATCCAGTTCACCAGGGGGCGCGGGGCGAGTGCCGGCTAACCCCCGCTTACGAAGCTCATCCGCTACCGTGGCAGCGATGACAGCCGACACTCGCTCAGAGAACGCCTTTTTTACGTCGCGAGTTGAGTTGTCGTCTGGTTTAGGCCCAATCGTTGACAGCGCAGTGTGCAGACGACTATCTGAATTTAATATACTATCGGTTCTCGGCATCTCACCGCTTTCCTCGGTTCATTCGCCGCCTGTAAAGAAACTCCCTCGCATCACGTAAAACAGCCAGGATACGCTCCTCAATCAACCCGGTGTCCTCCCACATTGCCTTATCGACTGCTGCCACGGCGGCCCCCAGCTTTCCCTGTCGCAAACTGCTTGCCATTTGCGGTCGCAACGCTCTCAGAGTTTCCGAAATCGACATGACTACCTCAAAGCTTGGCACTGGCAACTGCTCCGCCTCTCTCGGCTCAAGTTTCAACAGTCCGCCCCCATACGACCGCCCGACGATCTCGGCCCCGAGGAGTGTTACCGTGTTAAGCGTGGCTACAGGCAACAGTTCCTTACCAGCGACCTTTCGTCCCTGCTTGAGAGTCACGCCATAGAGCGAGTTTAGGTGGCGGACGCGGGCCCCGTTGGCCGTCAGCCGCGGTCGATCTGCATCCATGTAGGTAAGAAGCAAGTCCGGTGTGGGAACAAGTGGAACACGGTACCACGGGGTGCGAGACGCACACTTATAAGCCTTATCAACCCGTTTCGCCGCACCCTTCTTGATGTAGGCTTCTGAGAACGAACTGAGTTGCTGCCTGGGGTAAAACAACCAACATTTCTTTCCGGCTCGGCGCTCTGAGTTCCAGGCAGCTTCCGAAAAATCCAAACCGCGGAGATGTCGCGACCCGGGCGGGGAGACGGGAACTAGATCGCGCTTGTCGAGCCGCGCGGCTTCGACCTCGGCGTCGGACAGTGCAAAATAAGAATTATTGCCGGTGACGGCACCAAGATACGCGCTCCCCCAAGCGCCGAATACTTCTATTTGTGGCGTGGCCAGTACGCTCTGATACTCTCGCCAAGCATCCTGTTGTACGAGGGCTTGAGTCCACTTTGTGCCATTACCAGCCACCACCGACTCGGCCTTTCCGAGCGTAGCGAGAGTTATACCGGCAGCATCTCGAACGGGGTAAACATCAAAATGGTCGCATCCGCCCTCGCCTTCGGCGAGAAGCAACACGACGTCCTCAAGTGCTCCAGCAAAAAGAAGCTTCTCAAAAACTACTAACTTGACCGATGCGAAACGACGCATTAGGAAACGGCGGACCGGCTCCGCGTATTTCACAGCTAGCAGCTCTGCCGGCAATACGAAGCCAAGTCGGCCACCCCGCTTTAGAAATTGAGTAGCATGGATGAGGAATGGAGCCCAAGAACTTGCGAGCCCGGTTAAGTTCACTCCGGCTGCTAGCGAGGCTCGAAGTCCTTTGCTGCGATTATCGCCGACGAAGCTCTGATATCGAATAAATGGCGGATTTCCAAGGACAACATCGAACTCTGGAAAGGCGGCAATGTCGAAAAAATCAGCTTGACGGATATCCGCTGAATCCGTGACTGTAGCGAGGGCCGATTTCGCGGCGAGGACCGAATTCGGGTGGATATCGAATCCAACTAAGTCCGCGTGAATTGCATGATGCTGAGTCCGTGCGGCTATTGTCCTTGCAGCCGCGAGCAAAAAACTGGCCTCGCCACAAGATGGTTCCAACACCCGATCTAACGGCGTTCGTATCGCCCAATCACTCAACAATTGAGCGATGTGCGGAGGGGTAAAGAAAGCGCCGCGGTGCTTTCGGTCGGACACCGTGTCAACCGTGGACCACAACAGTGGCTGCGTGTTCACGGGGCTAGGGTATCCCAAATGGAACCCGAAGCAAGCTGTTCGCTTGCCTTGTGGATAACTTGGGGCATGCGGTGTCCCTTTGGGACAAGTCTCGAGCTCTCCCCGCGACATTCTTCCTTTTGTTCTTCATCACCCCCGCAATGATCCATAGGAACGCGGGACGCCCGCCCCTCACCCCACCACCATCCACCCTATCCCCGCCACCACCCCCACATGCACCGCGGCAGTCACCCAGAACATCGGCACGAAAGCGGCCTTCTGTCGCTTGTGCCTGAAGACCCACACCGCCACGCGGCGGGGTAGCGACCAGCGCTGTGCCAACCCACCCGCGAGCGCCGCCGAGCGTCATGTCGTCCGTCGCCCCCGCTTGGTCATTCCACACAACGTGCGCCCACCATCACAATCCGCGCCGTAGCCGCTTCCTCGAGCTTTGACCGGAAACCCCGTCCCGCTCTCGTTGCCGCCTCTTCATCCCGAAGGGATGGTCGTCAGTAGCCGGGCGGTGGAGCGACGGCGCTCCGCCGAGCAACACCCCCGGACAGCTCTCTCCCGCCTTCGCCGCCGCGGCGAAGGCCATTCCTCGGAGCACGCGCACGCGTGCGACCCCGCCGCTTCAGCGGCGGCTCCAGACGGGGTCACGGGTCACGAGCAGCCCACCTTGCCAACTCGTCAGCCAGGAGGTGCCGGAGGGCGGCGCTTGAGCCCTCCGGCATTTGCCCTTTCCAGTATCAGATAGCGGCGCTTGAGCCCTCCGGCATGAGCGGACTCAAACCACGCCCCGCCGCTCAAGCAAGGCGGTTCCAGACACGCCCACGAGTCAACCGCAGTCTCCCGCAGCGCGCCGCCTTCGCCTCTTCGCCCCTCCGTCCCTTCGTCCCTTCCCCAGCCCGCTCACTTCCGCGCACAACCGCGGCTGCCCTTTGAGCCCTTTTTCGAATTCCTCAGATTTTCTTTACTCCCGGCAGCCACGGCATTTACGCCGCGCGACGCTGGCCAGCTCTGGCCAATCGCTCACTCCTGTGCGCACACCGGTGCGCGAACTCCCCCTTGGGTAGAGGCCCGCTCTTTTTCCTCACCGCGTTCGTTTGTCCTCATTCCCCATTGCCCTCGGATCGCCCATGCAACCCAACCTCACCCTCCTCACTGACGTCACCCACGAAACCCTCGCCATGCTCCGCGGCATCATCACCAACGATGACCTCGCGCCCCGCGAGCGCCGCCTCGCCGGCGCCGTCCTCCTCACCTTCGTCGCTTCCACCGGCGCCTTCAAAGTTGCCGCGAGCACATCAGACCCCCGCGCGCTCTCGCCCGCATCCAAACTCTGTGAGAGTGCAGGTACAGCGGGAGGAGCACCAGCAGCTGGCGCAGCCCCGACCTCGCTTCCCTCGTGTCCCCTTCCGCGCAACCCGACCATGAGCGATCTCATCCGCGCCACCGAGGGCACGCCGCCCCCAGGCTGGTCCCTCCCCGGCATCGATCCCCACGCGACATACCTGAACGCCTCTACCTCCACCGCAAGCGCCACCGCCTCGAAGCTCGTGAACTCGGCCGGTGCCCCGCTCACCACGGCCGACGCCGCCGCGTCCATCGTGTGCCCCACCGCGCGGCCCGGCGCCGCGCACACAGCG
>JACMLW010000205.1 GCA_014379385.1 Phycisphaerales bacterium | reverse complement strand
GGGCGATAGAGCAGGCGGCGCCGGCGCCGCAGCTTGCCTCGGCGGAGGTGAGCCCGGCCTCGGTTCTGGCCCGGAAGCTGCGGGAGCACACGCCGACAGCGTCGGCCAAGCGAGATCCATTCAGCAAGCCGCGAGCGGCCTCGACCGAAGCACCAAAGGCCGAGGTGGACCCGAACGCTGAGTTCATTACAGCGTTCAAGAAGGACCACACGCTGCGGTCGGTCATGCTCCTCAGCGACGGTTCCGGGCTGGCTGTGGTGGGCGAGAAGCGGCTGCGGATAGGAGACACCCTGGGTGACTTTATCCTTGTGAGCCTGACCACTCGGTCGGCGGTGTTCTCGAGGGGCGAGCTTCGGATCGAGCTAACCCTTGAATCCCTCGGGACCGGCACAGACGGACCCCTGGAGAAGTGAACGGCTCAACTTGGCCCGCGGCGTGACCGATGAAATAGGTGCAAGCGCCGCCGTGGATGCGGCACACGGGATCACACCGCTTTCCAGGGAGTGTTGGGCAATGAACATGCTTCGCAGAACACGGATACGAGCGTTTAGCCTCGTCGAACTCGTAATCGTCGTCGTGATCATCGGCATCATCGGCGCTATCGCGATTCCGCGGCTGAGCCGCGGCTCCGCGAATGCCTCCGAGAATGCCCTGCGCGGCGACCTGGCGGTGCTTCGCCGGGCGATAGAGCTCTATGCGGCCGAGCACGACAACACGTTCCCGACCGACGCGAACATCGTCACCCAGTTGACTCTTTTCAGCGACATCGCGGGGAACACGAACGCGGCGAAGAGCTCGGTCTTCATGTTCGGGCCCTACATCAAGGAAATGCCGAAACTGCCGGTGGGCGCGGCCAAGGGCAACGCGGGTGTCGCGACGACTGCTGGTGCCGGCGTCGGCTGGATCTACACGGGCGGGAATCTCAGCGCCAACACGACGGCCCTCGAGGTTGACGGGGCGAACGTGAAGTTCAACTTGTACTAAAGCGGCCTCTATGGCAGCACGAACTGGATCACCAAGGACCACCCGGGACGCCCATCGGCGCCCGGGTGGCTCTGTTTCGAGAGCACGGAGCGAATCGCCGCGGGGGTTCAGCCTGACGGAGCTTGTCTTGGTCGTGACCATCATGGGCGTGGTGGCCGCGATCGCGATGCCCCGGTTCAGCGGCGCCCAGACGCGGTACCGCGTGATGAGCGCAGCGCACCGGATTGTGACGGACCTTGAGCTGGCGCGCCAGAAGGCGCTGACGACCAGCAAGACACAGACCCTGGAGTGGAAACCGGGGAGCGGGTTCTACGTCATCAGCAACGAGAAGGGGCTGGACAGGCCCGGAACCACGACTCACTCGGTGAAGCTCGGCGATGAGCCGTACCGCGTGAGCGTCACCACCTGGAACTTCGGCGGGAACCAGATTGTTTCGTTCGACCCCTATGGGGTGCCCGACAGCGACGGCGAGATCATCATCTCGGTCAAGGGATATTCGCGACGAATCCTGCTTGATCCGGTGAGCGGGAGGGCCGATATCCAGCCATAGGGCCGCGGGGCCAATGGACCTGGTGGGGCTAGCGAGGGGCAAGGCGACCACAGTGCACGCGATGAGCAGGCTATCCAAGGTGCATGAACGGCGCTGCTGCCGATCATTCACGCTGATCGAGATGGTGCTGGCGTCGGCCATCTCGGCGCTGCTGGTGGGCGTTATGGCCTCGTCGCTCACGCTCATGGCGCGAGCGATCGACGACGGCAACAACCCGCAATCTCGCCAGATCGCGGCGGCCTCGGCGCTGGACATCGTTACGGCCGACCTGCGGGTGGCGCTGGCGTTCATCGAGCGCGGCCCGAAAGCGATTGAGTTTAGCGTGCCGGACCGTACCAAGGACGGAAGCGAAGACTGGATCCGGTACGAGTGGTCGGGGGTTGCGGGAGACCCGCTGACACGGTACGTGAACGGGAAGCCGACCACGCTCATCGACGATGTTCACGCGTTTGATCTGACCTACTTGCTGCGCGCTCCGTATCCCGAGACCACCATCGCCGAGGGCGTGCTCCTGCAGCATGACGCCGCGCTGCTGGCGAGCCGGAACACACTGTTTGTGACGGCGGCGCAATCGGTGGGTGTGTACGTGAGGCCACCGATCGACGCGGACCAGACGGAATGGGCGATCACCCGCCTGTACGTTCGCGCCAGATCGGAAGGACCGGCGACGGGCGTGACACGGGTAGCCGTTGTAGAAGCCGACGGGAACCTACAACCGACAGGTACGGTGCTCGCAGAAACCCAGGTGTTCGAGTCAACCCTCGGGGGGAGTTACCAGGCGCTGGAGATTCCCCTCCCCGTGAGCGGGCTGAGCCCGAAGAGCGGCGTGTGCGTGATCTTTGAGCGTGTGAGCGGCAACGAGTCGATGGCGCTCCAGCACGAGCAGGGCTTGCTCGCGAACATGAGCCGCCGGACGCATCTGATGACAAGGCCGGGAGGTTCGGGCATCGCGTGGACCAAGCCGGACGACCAGCTCGACCTGCGCTTTACTCTCTACGGCACCAAGACCATCGGCGCGGGGTGCAGGTGATGCGGTCCAGCCGCGGCACACCTCGGCGCGGGTTTAGCCTCATCGAGACGGCGTTCGCGTCGATCGTTGTCGGCGTGATGTTCGCAGCGGCGATGCGGACAGTCGGCGCAACGATCACGGCGCGCCAGCGGCAGGCCGCGTGGAGACAGGGCGATTCGCTGGCGTGCGATCTGCTCAGCGAGGTGCTCCGAGCCCGTTATGAAGAGCCGTGCAGCGCCGTGCAGTTTGGTCTCGAGCCCGGCGAGGGCGCCGCGCCGCGCACCGACTGGGACGATGTGGACGACTATTCCAACCTGAACGAGGCGCTGCCGGTGCGGCACGACGGCGCGCCGATCCCCGGCGCCGGCGCGTACCGACGCAAGGTCCGCGTCACGTTGGTGGCGAGCGACCTGAACCCATCGATGTCCGATGTGGGCCTCAAGAAGATCGTTGTCACCGTCACCGACGCGAGTGGTTATGTCACGCGGCTGGTGGCGCTGCGCACGGCGGAAGGCTTCCCTGATCGGCGCGTCGATCCGAAAAAAACGTTCGTCACATGGGCGGGGGCTTCGATCCGCGTTGGGGCACAGGGCGCCCAAGTCAGCTCGGGGACCGATCTTGTCAACCTACCGGAGTAGCCCGTGAGCAGGCGTGTCTCTGACCTTCGATCACGGAGTGGGCGCGCCCAGCGCGGGACGGTCTATTTGCTCGTGCTTGGCGTGTCCGCCATTATCACGATCACAGGCTTGTCGGCGTTGGCCGCGGCACGCGTGAAATCACGCATGGCGTCGCGCGCACGCGACTGGGCCGAGTCGGGGGTGCTCGCGGTGACCGCTGCGGAGTTTGCGGCGCATTCGCTCGCGACCGATGGGAGCTGGCGGAAAGTGCGAGGCTCGGGGACTGCGTATCCCGTCGGAGCCATCGGGCGGGGCGCCGCGAGTTTCATCGTGGACGATGCGGATGGGTCGCTGACGGACGACTATTTCGACACGGTGCGGGTGCTCGGCGTTGGGACCGTGGGCGAGGCCACACGGTCCTACAGCTTCGAGGCGGTGCCGGCTTCAAAGACGGCACTCGAAGTCTTCCGGTGCGCGGTGCACTCGGCGGCATCTTTGATTTCGAATGGGACGGTGACCGTTGATGGAGGGCCGCTCTCGAGCAATGGCACGATCACGGTTGGGCTGCTTGGAACTTTGAGGGGCAATGTGGAAGCCGCGGCCTTCACGAACCTGGGCACGCACAAGGGTACAGCAGAGGTTCCCTGGCCGGCAAAGCAGATGCCGACCGCCGGTGTCTTCACTCTCTATAGCGACATGGCGACCGTGATCCCGTGGGGGGTTATCACCGGCGGAGCCATCCAGAATGTGCTCTTTGCAACGCCCGACGGCTCTGGCAACGGCGTGTTCTCGATCACGGTCCCCTCGGGCAGCAGGCTTCTAATCCGCGATTGCCGATTGCGGGCAACGCTGGTCGTCTCCCTTGGCGCGGGTTCCGACTTGGTGTTGGAGGATGAGGTTCTCTGGGAACCGCCTCGCCCCGATTTCCCGATTTTAATCGTCAAGGGCACCGGCGCGAACGACATCGATCTGAACTGCTCGGGTGCCGTGCTGTCAGAGGTGGTGGAGAACTTGAACTTTAATCCGGCGGGCGTGCCGTATGCCGGGGGCATCGACGCTGATAAGTTGGATAACTACCCCAACGAACTTCGGGGAGTGATACACATTCTCGGCGTTGGCGCCTCCACGGTTGTGCGTGGAAGTACCCGCGTCGTCGGCGCCCTGATCTCCGATGGACCAGTGACAGTGGACACCCGCGCGACGCTCTCGTCGGACGAAACGCTCCTCAAGTTCCCATTGCTGGGCTACACCGACGCATCTCCCGGCACCATGCAGCCGGTCGCGGGTACTTGGACATGGGACGAGGCCCCCTGAGGGTCGACCGAGCTGCTCGGCGATCGAGCACCCGCCGGCAATGATGCCTGTTCTCGGCGACCTGCGGACGCTCGTCGCGCTATCTGAACGGGCCCTCCCCCGCGCTCGACCTGCGCTGGTCATGCCGCCTTGTGGATCGGTGGCTGGTCATAGATCGGCTGGTCCACGGCTTTGTGGCGCTGAACCATCCGGTCGTACTCGCTCAGGTCGAGCTTGATGAACACCTCGGCGAGCTTCGGGTCAAACTGAGCACCCGCGCACGTGGCAATCTCGCTGAGCACCTTGCTGCGCTCCATCGCCGACCGGTACGACCTGTTCGAGCTCATCGCATCGAACGAATCGCTCACCGCGAGGATCCTCGCCACCAGCGGGATGGTCTCTCCTGACAGGTGATCCGGGTAGCCACGCCCGTCGAATCGCTCGTGGTGGTGCAGCACGCCGGGCAGCGCATCCTCGAGGTTCGGGATGTCGCGAAGAATCTTGTGCCCGATGGTCGGATGCAGCTTGATCTGCTCAAACTCGTCGTCGGTCAGCTTTCCGGGCTTGGCGAGCACGTTCTCGGGTACTCCGATCTTGCCGACGTCGTGGAGAAGGCCCGAGATGCGAACCCGCTCCGCGGCCTCCTCGTCCATGCCGGTCGCGAGCGCGAGCTGGTGGGCCAGGTGCGCCACTCGTTCCGAATGACCGCACGTGTACCGATCCTTGGCGTCGATCGACGCCGTGAGCGCCTGGATCGTCCCCATGAAGAGCGCTCGCTGATCGGCGTAGAGGCCGGCGTTCTCGGTAAACACGCTTAGATAATCCGCCGCGGCGTCGAGCAACTGGGTCTCAAAGCTAGAGATCGCGGGGTCCGGCCCGGACTTGGAGCCCGCAACCAGCACGCCGATCACCTCGCGGTCGCGCGAGATCGGGTGCGCCAGCACCTCGGAGCCAAGCAGGGCCGCGAGCTCGCTCGACTCGCCCTCGGGCAACAGCGTCCATCGGTCGGGTTCGAGCCGGCCGATTAGGTTTGCGACGTGGGCGTTGAACTCGCGCTCAGGGACATTTAGCTCCCCGGCGACCGTGAGGCGGCCGCGCAGCGACGGCGCCACCTTCGCGTTATCGGCGAAGCGTGCTGCGATCCAGCCGAAGGGCAGGGTCTGCACCAACTCCTGGCACGTCGTGGAGACGAACACCTCGGGCGAGCGGATGTTGTCCATCGTGCGGCCCAGGCGGTAGAGCAGCCCGATCTCCTCGTACATCTCGGTGAGCTGGTTCCCGAACTCCTCGAGGCCGACCTTGTCGCGGCACTGCTCGCAGAGGTCATCGAGCATCCATCCGAGGACCGACGAGAGTCGCTCGATCTCGGTGCGGGTGTACCGGGCCATCGAGCCCAGCTCGAGCCGGACGTTCGCGTGGTCCAGGTTCTCGTGCTTGCACGCGCCGGCGAACTCGTTCGAGTCAAAGAGCTCGGGGCCGAACCCAAGTGCCGCGATGGTTCCGGTCCGGCGGCGCGCGTATCGCTCGGCCAGGAGCATGAGCCAGCAGCCTGGCATGATCTCAACGACGGCGGAGCGATCGGCCGGCGCGGATCGCGCGGCGGTGCTCACTGCGTCGAGCAGAGTGCGGGACGCCAGCCACCGGGCGCGCGGGCTGGGCTGATTCGGGACCGAGTCGAGCACGCCCGCCTGGTCGAACCTCCAGATCGCGAGGTCGAGAGACCGGCAGCGGGCGCGCAACGATTCCACCGCCGGGGCGCTGGTCTTGCGCACATCGGGTGCGATGCGGCCGTTCAAGCGGCCCTCGCCCCGGCCTGGCCGGCATCCGCGAGCCCGAGCAACTCGTGAACTCGCTCAAGAAGATGGCGGGGACCAAACGGTTTGCACATCACGGCCCGGATATTGGTCTGCGCCTTGTCCTCGGCGGTGATCAGGTGGCCGCGTGCCGACACGACCATCACGGGGACGTGCGCCGTGGCAAGGTTCTGCCGGAGCTTCGTGCTCAGTTCGAGGCCGCTCATCAGGGGCATCTGAAAGTCTGTAATGACCAGATCGGGCACCGAGGCGCAGGCGAGCTCGTACGCCTCCTCTCCGTCGCTGGCGCACATAACCTGCATGCCGGCCTGACGGAGCTTTCCCGACACGACATGCGAGATATGGGTCTCGTCGTCCACAACCAGGATGAGCTTGGGCTTCATTGACATTTCTCTTTGGGTGGTCGCTACGCCGAACAGCCGGTGCCGGAGGGCAAGCCTCGTGACCGTCCGCCGTCCTCCGGCCACCTGAATCGACCAGCCCGGAACACAACTGCATCCGTCAACCCGCACCAACGCGGATCGTGGCGCCCGAGGCCGCCCAGCGCGGCGCAGCCCGAATCATCTGTCAAGTTGAACGTCGTTCTGGGGCGTTAAGCACGAGTTACGGGGGGTTGATGGTCCGAGTATGGCTCAGCACGCCCATGCCACCGGCCGATAGCTATGATGACGTTAGACTCCATCCGTATATCCGGATGAACGGATGAATACAGGACATGGCATGAGCGATATTTCTCCCCTGTTACTGGCCCTGGGCCGGCCCACCCCCCTCATTCTTGACGGCGCGATGGGCACCTCGTTGTATGCCCGCAACCTCGATATCCACACCGACTATTGCGGGTGCGAGAACTGCACGGACATCCTGGTGAAGTCGCGCCCGGATGTGGTGCGCGACATCCACGAGTCGTTCTTGAAGGTCGGCGCCGACGGCGTGGAAACCGACACGTTCGGCGCCAGCCGGTTGGTGCTGTCCGAGTTCGGCCTGGCCGACGAGACGTTCGAGCTCAATCGGCTCGCCTCCGCGGTAGCCCGCGAGGCGTGCTCGCACTACTGGACGACCGACAAACCCCGCTTTGTTATCGGGTCGATGGGCCCCGGAACGAAGCTGGTCACCCTGGGGAACACCACCTTCGAGACCATGCTGGAGTCGTACCGCGAGCAGGCCAGGGGTTTGCTCGCGGGTCCCGGGGCGCGCCACCAGGCGGCCACCCGGCAGGCGGGGGTGGACGCCTTCATGATCGAAACGTGCCAAGATCTGCTGCAGGCCAAGTGCGTCATCAGTGCGGTGCTCGAGGCAATGCACGAGCGCGGGCTGAGCCCGCTTGACATACCCATCCTGGTCTCGGTGACGATCGAGGCCACCGGCACAATGCTCCTGGGCACGCAGATCGAGGCCGCCGCGGCGGCGCTGGCCCCCTACCCCATCGCGTCGCTCGGCCTGAACTGCGCCACGGGCCCCACGGAGATGGCCGAGCACATCCACTGGCTCGGCAAGCACTGGGGCGTCGGGCCGACAGAGGGGCGCGTGGTGTCGGTGCTGCCCAATGCCGGGCTACCTGTTCTCGTGGAAGGTCGGACGGAGTACCCGCTCCAGCCGCGCCCGTTTGTCGATGCGATGGTGCGGTTTGTCGAGAACGACGGGGTCAAGATCGTCGGCGGGTGCTGCGGAACGACGCCGGAGCACATCGCGGAGTTGGTGCGCGCGGTGGGCGGCGCGACAGCCGCTCGCGCCGGAACCACGACCTTTGTCATGTCCGCGAAGGAGCTGCCAAAGCCGGGCGTTACCTCGCTGTACTCGGTGGTCGAGTACCGGCAGGATAACTCGTTCCTGATCGTGGGCGAGCGGATGAACGCATCGGGCTCCAGGAAGTTCAAGCAGCACCTCGAGGCCGAAGACTTCGATGGGATCGTGTCGCTCGCGCGCGAGCAGGTCCGGCACGACGGCGCCCACGTGCTGGACCTCAACGTTGATTACGCGGGGCGCGACAACGCCGCTGACATGGCTGAGGTCGTCAAGCGGGTCGTTCGCCAGGTTGATGCGCCGCTCATGATCGACTCGACCCAGGTCGCCACGATCCTCGCCGGGCTCACTCACTCGGGCGGCAAGTGCATCATCAACTCGACGAACTTTGAGGACGGCGATCACAAGTTTGACGAGGTGTGCGGGCTGGCCCGGCGCTTCGGCGCGGCGATCGTCATCGGGTCGATCGATGAGGACAAGCAGGCCTCGATGGCGCGAACAGCCGACCGCAAGCTCGCGATCGCGGCCCGTGCATACGAGCGGGCGACCCGCGTACACGGGATCGATCCATCCGACATCCTTTTCGACCCGTTGGTGCTCCCCATCTCGACCGGTATGGAGGAGGACCGCAAGTCGGCGCTCGAGACAATCGAGGGCGTGCGTCGCATCAGCGCGGCGTTCCCCCTTTGCCAGACGATGGTGGGCCTCTCCAACGTCTCGTTCGGCCTGAAGCCCGCGGCGCGGGTCGTGCTGAACTCTGTCTTTCTGCATGAGCTGCGAGGGGCCGGCCTGACCGGAGCCATCGTACACGCGAGCAAAATCCTGCCGCGGAACAAGATCCCCGATGCGCAGTGGGCGTCGGCGCTCGAACTGATCTACGACCGCCGCGAGGAGGCGGAGGATCCGCTGCAGCGTTTCATCGGACTTTTCACGGATGCGACGGGCGTTCCAACGGACGAGGGCGCTGCCAAGCGGGCCGCCGCGAATCGGACGATCGAGGAGCGCCTGCGGGCCCACATTATCGATGGTGAGAAGGAAGGGCTCGACACGACGCTGGAGGCGGCGCTCCTGAAGTATTCGCCGCTGGCGGTGATCAACGATCACCTGCTCGACGGCATGAAGACGGTGGGCGAGTTGTTCGGCTCCGGCCAGATGCAGCTGCCGTTTGTCCTCCAGAGCGCCGAGGTTATGAAGCGTGCCGTCTCGTACCTCGAGCCGAAGATGGAGCGGGCCAGCGGGCAGACCAAGGGCAAGATCGTGCTGGCGACCGTCAAGGGCGACGTGCATGACATCGGCAAGAACCTGGTTGACATTATCCTGACCAACAACGGGTACACGGTCTACAACCTCGGCATCAAGCAGCCGCTCGCGGCGATCCTTGAAAAATGGCGGCAGACCGAGGCCGACGCGATCGGGCTTTCCGGTCTCCTCGTGAAATCCGTCAATGTAATGGAGGAAAACCTGCGAGAGATGAACACCGAGGGCCTGCGCGTCCCGGTGATCTTGGGTGGCGCCGCACTCAGCCGGCATTACGCCGAGAGTCACCTGCGGGCCGTTTACAGCGGCCAGTGCCTGTACGGGAAGGACGCGTTCGACGGTCTACGGATCATGGACCACATTGTCGGAGGCGAGGTCGCGACGCTCGAGCGCGAGATACATGAGCGACAGGGAAAGCGCTCGAAGGCCGAAGAACTGATCGTGCAGACCAAGGCGCGGAAGTTGGCCGCCGTTGGGTGCGGCGGCGGCATAGCAAGCGGCGGCCGCGACGACGCGGGGGACGAGTCGTTGATCTCGGCTGTTCGCTCGGAGCACGTTCCTGTGCTAGAGCCCAATCAGATCCCCAAGCCGCCATTCTGGGGCACACGGGTGATGAGCGGACTCGATCTTGCAACCATCTACCCGTTCGTGAATCCCATCGCGCTGCTGCGCGGCCAGTGGCAACTCAAGAAGGGCTCCCTCACGGCCAAGGAGTATGAGGCGCTGATCTCAGACGAGGGCCACCCGGTTCTAGAGCGGCTCAAGCAACAGTGCAAGACCGAGGGAGTTCTGCGTCCCGCGGTCGCTTACGGGTATTTCCCTTGCAGCAGCGAGGGCAACGACCTGATTGTGTACGAGCCGGGCACAGAGATCGCAGGACCCGAGTCGCGCCGCGAACTCGAGCGGTTCACGTTCCCGCGCCAGCCACGCGGCCGCCGGCTCTGTATCAGCGATTTCTTCTCGCCGGTTGATTCCGGGCGCGCCGATGTCCTGGCGCTCCACTGCGTGACCATGGGCTCGCGCGCCAGTGAGGTGACCCGTGAACTGTTCCAGGCCAACGAGTACACCGAGTACCTCTACCTCCACGGCTTCTCGGTGGAGTGCGCCGAGGCGCTCGCCGAGATGTGGCACAAGCGGATCCGGCAGGAACTCGGGATCGGCGACGACGACTCCCCGCGGATGAAGGACCTGTTCACGCAGCACTATCGCGGATCGAGGTATTCATTCGGCTACCCCGCGTGCCCCGAGATGTCGGACCAGGAGAAGCTCTGGCGGCTGCTGAAGCCCGACCGGATCGGGTGCGTGCTGACCGAGAACTACCAGATCGACCCGGAGCAGAGCACCAGCGCTATCATCGTGCATCACCCGGGCGCCAAGTACTTCAACGTCTAACCCCGGCGACTTACGTCTCGCCAGGGCGAGGATCAACCGGGCGCCCCTGAACTTCGGCCAGTCTCCACGCACCGCCGCATTCCGGGCACACGATGCACCCATCGTCCCCGTCGCGGATTGATGCAAGGTCGTACCCGCAAACGATGCAGAGCTGGCAGTGCGCCAGGTCCGAGCCAATCGTCCCCCAGGTTGGCGGCCGATACGAAAGCCGGAACATCCCGTACCACGCCGCCACGCCAATCAGTGCCGCAAGAGCAGCGCTGCCAAACACATCCTGTAATCCGAGATGCTTGACACCCTCAAAGTACATGAGGACCGCCGCGAACAGGCCGAACAATGTGGCAGCAACGGCCCTTGGCAATAATCCGGCCGAAACGTTGTGAATGGAGGCGCGCGCCCGGTTGAGCCTCCATTCCCTTTCGCCCATTCCCGGCACCCCGTAGTTTGGAGATGGAGGAGGCACATGCACCGGGTTGCCTCGTGAATCAAAGAGTGTTCTGTTTCTCATCACACACCTCGCCGAGCAGTGAGGCCCGAAACCAGTAGGCCGCGACTAGGTTGCCCGCCTCTGCTCCCGACGCAGCATGGCGATGAACACCGGCCCGCCGATGAGCGCCATCACGACCCCCAGCGGCAGACGCCCCGAACTCGGCGCGACGGCCCGCACGAGCGAGTCGCCCAGGACCACCGTGCTCGCGCCGGCAAGCGCCGCCGCGGCGACCAGCACGCGATGACCACCCGACAGGCCGGTCAGCAGCCTCGCAAGATGGGGGCAGATCAGCCCGACAAACCCGATCGGTCCTGCCAGTGTCACTCCGATCGCCGCCAGCACACCGGCAAGCGCGAGCATCGCTACCCGCAGCCCCCCCACACGCACGCCCACACTACGGGCTTCATCATCTCCCAGCATCGCCGCATCGATCGACTTCCCCAAAATCGCGGCGACGCCGACACACGCCGTCGTCACTCCGGCCGAGGCGCCGACGAGGCGCCACGAGAGGTTCTCGGTGATGGATCCAACGAGATACCGTGAACTGGCGAGTTCCCGGCCCGGCGCCAGGTGCTGCAGCAACAGGATGCCCGCTCCGAACATGATGTTGAGCATCAGCCCGATGAGCACCAGCGAGGTCGGATCGACGAGGCCACGCCTCTGACTCAGCCCGTAGACGAGCCAAAGCGCGGCGGCGGCGCCAACGAACGCCGGTCCGGAATGCCAGGTCGCGATGGCAAACCCGCCTCCACCACCCTCCCCGCTCGCACCCCCTGCGACAAAGAAGAGTGCTAGCACGACCGCGAGCGAGGCCCCCGACGATACGCCGATCAGGTCGGGGGACGCGAGTGGGTTTCGCAGGAGTGCCTGCAACAGAACGCCGGCCGTGCTGAGTCCGAGCCCCACCGTTAGGCCGCACACAACTCGGATGCCGCGCAGTTCCCACAACGCGGCATTGCCCGGCCACTGCCAACCGGAATCGGAGATGCCGAGGCGCAGCAGGACGGCCGCGAGCAATGTCGCGGCAAGAACGACCATCGCAATGATGTGCCGGCGGATCACGGTGCCACCAGCGTAGCGACTACCCGCATGGAGCTCTCAAGCGCGGGCGAGCTGTGGGTGACTACGCTCCCGGTGCCATCGCCGCCGTGAGCCTGCGCGGGTCCGTCTTGGCGATGATGTCGCTCACGCCCTGCTGGTTGAAGCCCTTGAACCCGTCGTTGCGTTCGAGGTTCTCGAGGTGCGAGCCGATGGCGCCCTTTGACTTGAACAGCTCAGCCTGCTCTGGTGTGATCGTGCCCGCCACGAGCAGGCGATCAACCCGCTTCGGGTCAACCGACCACCGTTCCCCCTCGGTGAACGCCTGGCGCAAGTAGGGGAACGTCGTGAAAGGATCCATCGTCTTCACCCCGGCCTCGGCCTCGAGCTGATCGCGTAAGGCGTGCCAGTCAAACTGGGCCTCGAGATGATGCATCCCCGCCTGGAGCGCCGCTTCGCCGTGCAATCCGCACCACAGCCCGACAGTCCCCAGCTTCTCCTGGGCAGGCATCGGCGAGTGCGCAAAATCCCCCAGCAACTCCTCTGGACTCATGTCGACGTCGTTGAACGTGATGATCCCGGTCACCGGCTGCTCCATCACCTGGGCCCCCCACCCCGCCTCGGCCCCGGCATAGAACCGCTCACGGCAGCGCAGCCCTAGCTTCTCCCAGAGCGCCACCAGCGCGCTGAAGCTGCTCCGAGACGAGCGATATGTATGGTGATCGTGGTTCGCCCAACCCAGGCCCAGCTTGTCCTGCCGTGCCTTCTGCACCCGCGCCGCCCGATTCCGCCGCATCCAGAACTCGCGTTCGCCGGCGTAGAACAGGTCGCACGTCAAATCGACGCCCAGGTCGGCGATCGCGGCATCGACCAGATTATTGGTATGCGCAAAGCTCTCAGCGTCGGTGCCGAAGTTACGCTTGCGGCGACGGAGCGCCTCGGCGTGCCGGAGCATGGTCACCGCCTTCGCGTCGTCAAACTGGGGGACCGAATAGCCCCGGTAGCCGTGCCGCTCCACAACCCAAAGTTCCGCGCCCTCGCCGGCGGACGCCTGCATCGTGCGGAACCGGCTCAACGGCTGTCCCTGGATGGGCTCGTGGATTTCCCAGGCCGCGGCAAAGTCCGCCACCGATTCGACTTTGACACCAAGCCGAGTGACATTCCCTTCGCCAAGCACGACCGCTGGGAACATGCCCCCTTCATGCACGAAGCACTCTGGGGCGCCGGGCTGGGAGCGCTGCTCGAACCCAATCTCCAGCAGCCGGTTGCGAACCGAGTCAGATTTCGACACCGCGATATGGTCCAGCCAATCGATGAGACGTGTGCCGGTCTCGTTCTTCATCCGGTTCGCGAGCACGGCCGCGCCGGGACACCGGCTCGTCACCAACGCAGTCATCTCGCTGACAAATGCCTGGGCCCGAGGCTGCGGCTCCCAATGAAACTGCCTAAAGACATTGGCGGGCGCGGTCGGCATGTCGGCTCCGGCTATTGAGGATGAGCAAGTCTCGTTTGCACGTCGTGGCTACTTCCCGGGGGCGGCTAGCTTCTCAACCGGCATGCCGGTGAGTTCATCGTAGATCGCGCCGAACGTCATTGGGCGAAGCTGCGGTTTGTCGTACGCCTTGAACTCTTCCAGTTCCGTTTTGGCCACCTCATCCCGGGAGACCCCCTGGTCGATCGCGGCCTTGATGGCTTCGCGCGCCCGCTCGAAATATCGGACCTGCCCCTTGAGCCCCTCAATGTCGGTGACCTCACCGTGCCCGGGCACCACGATCGTGTCCTTGTCGCAAAGACCGATAACCTTGCCAAGGGCGGTGATCCACTTGGCGCTGTCGCCGCCACCGGCGCGATCGAGGAATGGATGCGTCTTGTGAAAGAGCAAGTCGCCGGCATGAAGGATGTTGTCGCTCCGGACGTGAACCACCAAGTCGTTGTCGGTGTGGCCCGGGCCATAGTGAAGGAGCACGATGGTCTCCCCACCGGCATCCAGTGAGGTCGCGTCTCCCGAAATCGGATTGTTTGGTACGAACTGCTCGGCGGTGACTTTCGACAGGTCGGCCCCATCCCGTTCAAGGACCGAGAGAGCCAGGGATACTTTGGGGTCGGTTTCCTTGCGCTTGAGCAGGTCCGCCATGCCGCTTTCGGTCCCGGATTTGTACCGCTCGATCTGCGATTTGACCCGATCCACCGCGTTCTGGTGCGCGATGACCAGGCATCCGGCCGTGAACGCTGGATTGCCGCCCGTATGGTCGGCGTGGTGGTGCGTGTTGACCACGACCATTTTGTGCGAACCGTGCCCGGAGGCACCCAGGGCTAAGGCATCGCGCGCCAGAACAGAGCCGAAGGGCGCGTTTTTTGTATCGACGATCAGAGATTGCTTTTCGCCGCAAATGACAAGCGAGTTTCCACCGTCGCCGGTCAGCACCAGTGCTCCCCGAGGCGAGCCGACAGTCCCCGGCAAGGGACGCACCCCGCCGCGCACGAGCAACTGCCACTGGAAATAGGCAAGCGGGACTGTCCGCCCCCTGGATTTTCCGCAAACTGCCGCGAGAGCCGGCATGCTCAACGTCGCGGCAACTCCGCCCAGTCCGTACGTCAGGATTTCACGCCGCGAACGCTCCATGATGGCGCCCTCCTATGGTCCGGCCGTATGAGAGCCGGCCCTCTCTCGTTGCCCGTCGACCCCAGCCGCCCAATAATGCTGCCCTCATGGCTGGCGCAAGCCGGCATCGCCCGAACCCACCGCAGTCAGGATACCCCGCAATGAAGGCCATTGATCTACGCCCCGGCATCGGCTTCAAGATGGACGGCAAAATATTTGTCGTCGTGAACGTCGAGCACCGTACGCCGGGCAACCTGCGTGCCTTCGTGCAGCTCAAGTATCGAAACGCCATCACAGGGCAGATCCTCGAGAAACGATTCAACCCCGCGGACGACCTGGATATTGTTGACCTCGACCGCCGCTCCATGGAATACCTGTACTCCGACAACACCGGCGCCACGTTCATGGACGGCGAGACGTATGACCAGACGGTCATCCCCGAGACGGTGCTGGGCGATTCGTTGCTCTACATGCGGCCTAACTCCAGCGCGATCATTGTTTTCTCCGAGGACAATCCGATCTCGATCGAGCTGCCCCCCGCGGTCGAGCTGGTCGTCAAGGACACCACGCCGGGCGTGAAGAAGGCGACCGTAACGAACGTCCAGAAGGAAGCAGAGATGGAAACGGGGCTTAGGACCCGCGTCCCGGACTTCATCGAGATTGGCGAGACTCTCAAGATCTCGACCGCCGACGGCTCGTACATGTCGCGCGCGTAAGCAATCGTCGACGGATCTTGGTTTGGCGACAGGGTCGTCTGCTACACTGCGCGCGTGGAAGCACCTGCGGCGCCACACCTCGTGTTGCTTGGACTGCGGTGCGCCGGGAAGTCCACCGTGGCCCGGATGCTGTCGGCCCGGCTGGACATGCCTTGGCGCGATCTAGACAACATGGTGGCCGCCGCGTTTGCGCTGCCGGACGCCGCCGAAGCGTGGAAGCGCCACGGCGAACGGGGGTTCCGGGCCGCGGAGGTTTCATGTCTCCGGCTCGCGCTGGCCGAGCCCGGCGGGGTGATCGCGCTGGGGGGCGGCACGCCGACCATTCCCGCCGCGACGAGCTCGCTGCGCGCTGCGCAGGACGCAGGAACGGCGGTGCTCGTGTATCTTCGGGCTTCGCCGGGGACGCTCCGGTCGAGGATGCTCGCGGACACTTCTACGTGCAGACCCTCGCTCACCGGCACGCTCCCGGAGGACGAGGTCGAGAGCATCTTCCTGAAGCGAGATTCGCTCTACCGCAAAATTGCGGATCACGTCGCCGTGTCGGACTCGCTCACACCCGGGGAACTGGTGGCTCAGGTAAGCAGCGCGTACCGGCAAGACGTTGGAGCGGAGGCGTCTCACCGACCGGCGTGACGGTCGCCCGCCGCAACGCCCGCAACAAACGCGTTGAGCAACTCGCCGGACGTGACGCCCTCCGGCGAGACCGCGCCCAGCACGGCCACCGCCCAGGGCCTGACGGTGCGAACCGCCTCGGCAACGTTGTCGATTGTCAGGCCGCCGCCGATGAGGAGCGGGCGTGCCAGGGACTCGCGGAGTTCCGCGAGCCACGCCCACGCCTGGGGTCCGGCGATGCCCGAGCCGAGCGTCATGAGCACGGCGTCCACCTCGTCAACGTCGGCCCATTTAAAAGCGAACGCGTGGGCATCGGCCTGGCCGCCGGACTCGACCCGGACGGTTTTGATGAGTCTGGGGCCGCACTGACGGACCATGTCCTCGTCCTCGTTCCCATGGAACTGGGAGAAATCGGTGGGGCATCGCTCCTCGACCTCGAAGAAATACTCGCTGCGCGGATTCTCAAAGACCCCGATCGTCGAGACCAGCGGCGGGAGCAGGCTGGCGATATCCCACGCCGTAGCGGGTTCGACATGCCGCTTGCTCGCGGGATTGAAGAACAATCCGATACCATCAACGCCAGCGCGGGCGCAGGTGTCGGCCTCCTCGGGCGAGGTAACTCCGTAAACGACAACTCGTGTGCGGGTGCGCATGTGGGGTGTTCCTGTTCACGCGAGATCGGCCAGGAGGCGCCGTGCGAGTTCACGTTCGTGGTCTTCGGTCAACTGCGGTTCGAGGCCGACGAGCGCCTGTTTGGCGCGCACGGGGTCATTGAGATAGTCGGCGGCGATGAGCGCCACCATGAGACGGACGCTCGGGGCATGGGCATCCTTCGGGTACGCCTCGGCCAAGCGCTCATAGGCGCCGAGCGCCTCGGTGTGCTGGCCCTGCGCAAAGAGGTAGTTGGCCATGTCGTGCTGGTGATGCCGACTGAGGGTCATGGCGCCACGCAGATCGCCGAACTCGCGCGACAGGCTCTCATAAGCGGTGGCGGCCTTGGAGAGTTCGCCGCGCGAAACGAGGGTTGATACCTCGGATCGACGCGTCGCCAGGCTCTCGAGTCGGGCCTCGACTACGGGATCCTTTCGAGCCTCCGCCCGCTTGTGGTTCTCGCGCTCCCTACTCAGCGCGGCCTCCTTAAGGGCCCGACGCCGCTTGGCCTGGCGGGCGATGGAGAAGAGATCGAACGGCTCGCGCGGCAGCACCCGCGTCCAAAGGAGCGCGAGGCTAACGACTCCCCCGAGCGAGTACCCACCCAGGTGGGCGCGCGTTCAAGACAGCGTCGCCCGCGCGCCCCGTCAATCATCGCCTGGCTCGAGTTGGCGAGGTACACGAAGTCCTTCGCGATGGCGAGCATGATGAACGCCCACGCCGGCAGCGTGATGATCCCGACCATGAAGAAGAGGAGCAGGCAGCGCACGACCGTGCGCGGGAAGAGCACGAGGTAGGCCCCGGTCACCGCGGCCACCGCCCCGGAGGCGCCGATCACGGGGTGGGTGTCAAAGAGCACGTGCGCCCCGCCGGCTACCACCGCCCCTGAGAGGTAGAGCGCCGTGTAGCCGACGCGCCCGAGCCTATCCTCAACATTCCCGCCGAAAACCCACAACACGAGCATATTGGCGAGCAGGTGCATCGCCCCTGTGTGCAGGAACGAATAGGTGACGAACGACCACCAGTGCAGCCCCCGCGGATCGAGCCAACCGTGCGAATACAGCCATTCGCGGGCCTCGGGCGCAGGCTTTTCCAGGGCGGCGCTGGCCAGGAACACGCCGATATTGAGCGCGACCAGCACGAAGTTGATTAGGGTGGGGCGGCGAAGCGGTCTATCTGTGCCGATAGGGATCAACATGCGGTGGCATGGTACTCAGGCGGGCGAGCCCGCTTTGGAGATGATCGTGGCCGCCACCGTGGGAGGTGGGGGCGGTACCACAGCAAGATGCTTGTCGGCTTCGTCATCCCAGCGCATAACGAGCAAGGGCTGCTCGGGCCCACGCTTGACGCGATTCACCAAGCCGCGCCGCGCGAGTTCGCGGGACGAGCCGAGTACGTGGTCGTAGTCGCCGATGACGCCTCGACCGATAGCACGGCCGCGCTGGCGCGCGGTCGCGGCGCGGAGGTGGTTTCGATCGACGCCCGGCAGATCGCCGCGGCACGCAACGCCGGGGCGCGCCGGGCCCTCGAACTTGGCTGCGACCGACTCGTGTTCGTGGACGCCGACACAACTCTACGCCGCGCCGCGCTGGGCGGAGCAATGACGGCGATCGACCGGGGAGCCGCGGGCGGCGGCGCCCCATGCCGCTTCGATGGCGAGGTGCGGCCGCTTGCACGGATTGTGCTCGCGTCGATTCTCGTTCTGTTCCGGCTGCTGCGGCTTTCCGGGGGGTGCTTCCTGTTCTGCCGGGCCGATGCCTTTCGGGCCATCGGAGGGTTCGACGAGACGGTCTATGCCTCCGAAGAGATCTTGTTCTGCCGCGGAATAGCCCGTCAGGGGCGATTCGTTGTCTTGCGCGAGCACGTGATCACCTCCGGCCGAAAGGTGCGTGCCTACTCCGCACGCGAACTCGTCGGCCTGTCGTTCAAGATCGCGATCCAAGGCCGAAAGGGGGTGCAGTCTCGTCGCGGCCTGGACATCTGGTACGGCCCTCGCCGTCCCGATCCGCAGAAACCCCAATCCCCGACGATGCCGTCGCACGGGTCGGCGTAGCCCTCGCTCCGAGCGTTCTATGATTCAGTCCAGGAGTTCATCGCCATGCAAAGCACCACCATCGTTCTCGCTGTGTCGCTCGTCGTCGCCGGCGCCGCTCTCGCCGCTTGGGGGCCGGAGGGCGAGAAGCCTGCCGGAGAGAAGAAAGCATGCTGCGCTCTCTCGGCCGCGGCGAGCGTCTGCACCGATGGCTATGTGCTCAACCACACGATAAAGGCCATTGACGGGACCGAGATTGACCTCAACTCGTACAAGGGGAAGGTTGTGCTCATCGTCAACACGGCGAGCAAGTGCGGCCTCACGCCGCAGTACGAGGGCCTCCAGAAACTCTACGAGGCGAACAAGGACAAGGGGCTGGTGATCCTGGGGTTCCCCGCGAACGACTTCAAGGAGCAGGAGCCGGGCACCAACGCGCAGATCGCGACGTTCTGCGCGAGCACCTACCAAGTGGCCTTCCCGATGTTCGAAAAGGTCACCGTGCTCGGCAAGTCGCAGCACCCCTTGTACGCGCAGCTCACGGGCCAGCCCGAACCTGTCGGCAGCGACATCAAGTGGAACTTCACGAAGTTCCTCGTCGATCGCGAGGGGCGCGTGGTCGCCCGGTTCGAGCCCAAGACCGCGCCGGACGACGCTGAACTGGTGAAGAAGATGGAGGCTTTGCTCGAGGCGAAGCCCAAGGATGCCACGCCCGCCGCGAAGCCCGCACCGTCCGGCACGTGAGAGCAACCACTCGAACGGCGCCCTGAGCGGGCTCCCACGCGGCACTCTTCATGACATGCTGCGCCTCGACTGACAACCAGGGGGGCACGCCCTTTCATCCCTCCGATCCTTCATGATCCGGCTTTCACGAACAGTTCGGTTCTCCATCAACCCGGTTGCCAACGGGCAATCGCCGTCTTGGGGGCCACCGTCGAACACATTCTCCGCGTTCCCCTCCATGCGCGGGCTCGGAACGCACTATGAGCTCGACGTGCGGTGCCGCGGCGGCGTGAATGCCGACACGGGCTACTTCCTGAACATCAAGGACATCGATCGCGCCGCCCGGGCCTCGGCGATTCCGCTGATCGAAAGAGCGTGTCACGAGTCGCCGACCATCGAGCCCGCGGAGGTGCTGGCACGCGTGCTGAACCCGCTCGACGCCGCCGTGGGCGGCAGCCTTGAGTCAATCCGCTGGCGGCTCTCACCGTACTATTCCGTCGCCATGGAGACCCTCGCCCCCGGCTTCGCCCTGATGCGCCAGCAGTTCGAGTTCGCCGCGTCGCACCGATTGCACGTCCCGTCGCTCACCGGCGAGCAGAACCGGGCGCTCTTCGGCAAGTGCAACAATCCATCGGGGCACGGGCACAACTACCGGGTGGAGCCGTGCGTTCGCGTCCCCGTTAGGCCGGGGGGGCACGCGGGCTTCGTGCTTGCCGATCTCGAGCGTCTAACGAACGAGCTGGTCATCAGCCGGTTCGACCACACGAACCTCAACGAGGACACGGCCGAGTTCGCGTGCGCCGGCGGGATCAACCCGTCCGTCGAGAATATCGCCAAGGTCTTGTTCGGGCTGCTGGAGCCCGCGATCGCATCGCAGGGATGCGGCGCCAGCCTCCAATCTATCACGGTCTGGGAGACCGATAAGACCTCCTGCACGTACCCCGGCTGACGGCCACCCGTCCGGCATCGTCTCGATCCCCGCCGAACCTGATTCGTGTTTCTCTCGACCCCGCAGGACGGCGACGCCCGGCGCTCTGTTACAATCCCTTCCACATGGGAATCGCCTCGCTCCTCCTTGAACGCGGGCTGATCACGCAACCGCAGCTCGATGATGCGCTCGCCGAGCAGCGGGCCACAGGCGAACGCCTTGACCGAGTGCTGGTCCGGCTGGGGCTGGTGAATCAGAACCAGGTGATGCAGGTCATCGGCGATCAGTTCCACATGCCGGTTGTCTCGCTCTCGGAGATGCAAATCGACCGCGCCGTGCTCGCGACGCTGCCAGCGAAGCTCGTGTACCGCCAGAACTGCGTGCCCATCGCCAAGACGCCCGACACGCTCACCATCGCGACATGCGATCCCTTTGAGCTCTCCGTGCTGGACGAGCTGCGGCTGCTCACCGGCTGCTCGATCGAGATCGTGCTCGCCGAGGAGGACGAGCTGCGGCGGTTCATCCGCGAGAACTACGGCGTGGGCTCGGACACGCTGGATGCGATGTCCGGGGCGGCGGGGCCGGTGCAGGTCGCCGCGCCGGGCGCGGCCGACGAGGCCGAGCAGGCGCAGGAAGCGTCCGTCATCAAGCTGGTCAACGACGTGCTCTACGAGGCGATCTCCGAGCGGGCGACCGACGTGCATATCGAGCCCTACGAGCACGAGCTGACGGTGCGGTATCGCATCGACGGCGTGCTGCTGCGCGCCAATGTACCCCCCACTATCAACCGGTTCGCCAGCGCGATCATTTCTCGCCTCAAAATCATGGCGAGCCTGAACATCGCCGAGAAGCGCCGACCGCAGGACGGCCGCATCACGCTGCGGAACAAGGGCGCCGAGTTCGATCTGCGCGTGAGCGTGATCCCCATGCTCTTCGGCGAGGGCGTGGTGCTCCGCATCCTCAGCAAGTCGGCCGTGCTGCTGCCGCTCGAGGATCTGGGCATGCCGCGAGGCGTGCTGGAGCAGTGGGACTCGCTGATCACGCGGCCGCACGGGATCATGCTGGTAACGGGCCCGACGGGCTCGGGCAAGTCAACCACGCTGTACGCCTCCCTCAAGCGGATCATCTCCGACGAGATCAAGTGCATCACGGTGGAGGATCCGGTTGAGTACCACGTGCCGGGTGTGAACCAGATCCAGGTGAATCACAAGGTGGGGCTGGATTTCGCCGCGGGGCTGCGGTCCATCCTGCGCCACGACCCCGACGTGGTGATGATCGGCGAGATCCGCGACAAGGAGACGGCGGAGACGGCGATCCAGGCGTCGCTCACCGGCCACCTGGTGTTCTCGACATTGCACACGAACGATGCGCCGGGCGCCACGACGCGCCTGCTCGACATGGGGGTTGAGCCGTTCCTGGTTTCGTCTTCGCTCGAGGGCATCATGGCGCAGCGCCTCGTGCGTCGCATCTGCAAGGAATGCGGCGCGGCTTATTCGCCGGACCATGCGGACCTGCCGCGCGACTTTGAGCTGCGCGCGGGCGAGACACTGGTGCGCGGAGCCGGCTGCCGCGCGTGCCGCCAGACCGGCTTCCGAGGGCGGGTCGGAGTGTACGAGATGCTCCGGCTCACCGACGAGGTGCGCGAGCTGATCATGCGGCGCGCGAGCTCTCCAGAAATCGCGGCCTCCGCTACCGCGAGCGGTGTGTTCTGGACGCTCAAGGAGGACGGATACGCGAAGGCGCGTGCCGGCATTACGACAATCGGCGAAGTGGCGAGCGCAATGGTGACGTAGTGACAACCCGCGGAGTTGGCTCACGCGCGAAGCGCCGCACCCCCTCGGCACGCTACCGCGCGCCCGTCTCGCGGGCCTTGAGCTTTACCTTGATCGGCAGCTCTTCCTTGTCTCGAACGACGGTGACCTCTACCTCGTCGCCCGGCTTGTGCTGAGCGAGGAACGTCATCCATGCCTCGACATCGTCGATGCTCTTGCCGTTCCACTTGATGAGCCTGTCGCCGACCTTGATGCCGGCGTCGCCCGCGGAAGTGCCCGTGAACACCTCGCCGACGCCGACCCCCGGCTTGCCGTCTGAATAGCTGGAGGGCGCAATCCCGAAGCGGATCTTCACGCCCGTCACCGAGCCTGCGCCCGTC
>JACMLW010000204.1 GCA_014379385.1 Phycisphaerales bacterium | reverse complement strand
GGACGAGGCGATCCGCGCGGGGGGTGCGGACAGCGCGGCCGAAACTCAGGCGCCGTCCGCTGGCGCATCGCCGACCATCGAGGCCGGGCCGCCGCGGCCGGCCGAGCGGCTGCTGCAGGTGCACAACAGCTACGTGGTGACGCAGGATGAACAGGGGATCGTGATCGTCGATCAGCACGCGCTGCACGAGCGAGCGATGTTCGAGTACCTGCTGGCACGGGTGAGCGCCGGGGCGCTCGAGAGCCAGCGGCTGCTGATGCCGATCGTGGTGCCGAGCACGGGGGAGCAGGTGGAGCGGGTCACCTCGGGCGAGTTCGCGGCGCTGCTGGCGCGCCTGGGGATCGAGCTGGAGGCCCTGGGGCCGGCGCAGCTGGCGCTGCGTGCGTTCCCCAGCTTCCTCTTCGATCGCGGCGTGGAGCCGGGGCCGTTCGTCGAGGAGTTGCTGGGGCGGGCGGAATCGGACAACGCGCGCGGGGCGTTCTCGCCGGGTCGCGAGGAGGCGCTGCACGAGGTGCTGGACATGATGGCGTGCAAGGCCGCGATCAAGGCGGGGAACCACCTGAGCGAGCCGGAGCTGGCGGACCTGCTGAAGCTGCGGGATGCGGTGGAGCGGTCGAGCAACTGCCCGCACGGGCGGCCGACGTCGATCCGGCTGACGATCCGCGAGCTGGAGAAGCGGTTCGGGCGGACCTGACAAGAACAGGACTCTTTAACGCGAAGGACGCGAAGAGCGCGAAGAGAAGGAATCACCACAGAGGCACAGAGACCCAGAGGGAAGCACAGAGAAGAGTGGGGTGTGTGGTCGTTCTTGATTCGTGCTCGCTTTCGTGCTCGTCTTTTGTCCCTATCGAGCTTCGCGTTCTTGACGTGTGAATCGCTCTGTTCGTCTCTGTGCCTCAGTGATTTGTGGTTTGTTCTTCGATCTGGGTCATTGTCCACGGACACGGACGGCCGTCACACACACACGTCCGCTATCGATCTCGAACTCGGGGAGACCCTCGATCGGTTCGACGGCGAGGCCGGCGGCGCGGAGGCGATCGATGGGAAGGGCGGGGTCAAGCTCGACGGGTTGGGATTCGCGGACGAGGAGGACCATCTCGCACGGCGTGCCCGGGGTTGCGGGGTCCGGTGATTGCAAGTGGGTTACGAGGTCGGCGACGGTCCACTCGGTCATGCCGCTGATGCCGATGCGCTGGCGGGCGTCGCTGACGGGCTGCACGCCCTTGCCGGCGTAGTAGTCAACGGCGGGTGTGCGGAACTCGAAGGTGGCGAGCTGGTCGGGGGTGATGCCGCGACGGAGCAGCTCGCCGACAATGGCGCGTGGGCTGCGCGAGCCGTACTTGTCTTCACGCCCGACGGCGTACCACCAAGCCTGGCCGGCGCACAGAGCCGCGACGATGAGGGCGAGGATGGTGCGGGGGACCATGGCGGGGCGGGCCTCGGCATTGGCTGGACCTGCGGCGGCCAGCTTGCCAGCGCGCTTGGTGCCGCAGTCGCGCAGCCAGACGCCGAGGAAGACGCCGCCGAGGATCGCGATGCCCGGCCAGACCGGCGTCAGGTATCGCGGCACGCCCTTGCCGAGCACCGAGAACGCGATGAGGCCCAAGCCGACCCACGCGCCGATGATGGCGAGCGCCTGTCCGTGGCGGACTCCATTTGTCCAGTCAAACTTGGGCTTGTCTTTGACGAGCCAGATGATGGCAAGGATCGCGGCGACGCTGCCGAGGCCGACGCCGTACGCGGCGGCCTCGAGGTTATTGAGCGGGGCTTCTGGGAAGAGGAGGACGAGGTTCTCGGCCTCGTCGCCCGCGAGGTCCGCCGCGCGGGCCGGACCGATGTAGCTCGAGACGATGCGTCCCCAAGCCCAGAGTGCGGCGAGCGGGATGCCGAGCACGGCGATGGGATGCGTGCGTGCGAAGGAGGCGAGGCAGGAGCGGGCGCGCCAAGGGGATGTCAGCAGGACGAGGAGGGGGAGCGCGACCCAACCGATCATCGGGGGGAAGAGCAGCGTTCCGACGATGGAACCGCCTGGATGAAGACTGCGAGAGATCCACCCCACCGCAATGATGATATTGAGAACCACAAACCAGACGGCGCGGACCGTCCACTTCGATGGGTCGCGCGGCGTACCGAGCTCTCCGCCGGTTCCGACCAGCCCCGCGCGTGTTGGCCGATTCGTTGCGGCGTGCCATCCGGCGATGCCGCCATAGCCGGCGAGCGCGATGACCATGATGGCCGGCGGCCCTTTGGCGAGGGCGGCAAGGGTCGCTGCGGTGACCGCGATGCCAACAGCGCCAAAGTGGGCGCGGCCATGATCGAGGAAACGCCGCCAGGCGATCCAGATGGCGCCGACAGCGGTGACAACGGTGGGGACGAGGAGGATGTCGAGCTCGCCGATGCGCGAGGAACGGACGTAGAGCACGCCGGTAGCGAGGGCGAGGGCCGCCCAGAGGGAAGCATCGTCGTCCCAGGGCGTGTGGTCGGTTGCGGGAGCGTCATCCCGGGCATCGCGCGCGCGCGGCTCGCGGAGGAGCGATCGCGCCACGAAGTACGTCGCGAGGACGCCGAGCAGCCCCGCGAGCGCGACGGTGAGGCGGAGCTCGAAGACATCAACGCGGGCCGCGTCGTCGCCGAGACCGAGGTTGGCGAGCGCGATCTGGCACCAATAGATCAGCGGCGGCTTGGCGATGTAGGGCTGGCCGTTGATCGTCGGCACCCACCAGGCGCCGGGCTCGCCGGCGAGGATGCGCGTGTGCATCTCGCGGGCTACGACGGCGCGCTGGGCTTCCTGCCAGTTGGTGAGGCCGTGGGTCGTCAGGCCCCAGAAGTAGAGGGGGAGGCAGACGAGCAGAAGGATGGCGAGGTGCTTGGCGGCCCTCATGTGCTGAGATTCAATTGGAACTCGGGCGGGACGCCTGTGCCGCCGACGCCCGGCCCACACTCACCACGTCGTCTCGGCCGGGCCGACATACTGGCTCAGCGGACGGATCAGCCGGTTATCCGCGTGCTGCTCCATCACGTGGGCGCCCCATCCGGTGACGCGGCTGGCGACGAAAATCGGCGTGTACTGCGGCACGGGGATGCCCATCGTGAAGTACGTCATGCCGCAGGGGAAGTCGACGTTCGGGTGGATGTTCTTGTCGCGGAGCATGATCTTCTCGACGATGTCGCCCATGTCGAACCACTTGGACCACTCGGGGCCGCGCTTCTCGGCGAGCTTGCGGCCGAGCTTGTTGAGGATGGGCGCCCGGTGGTCACCGTTCTTGTAGACACGGTGGCCGAAGCCCATGAGCTTTCGCTTGGTGGCGAAGGCATTCTGCATGAACTCGTTGATCTTGCGCTCGTCGGCCTTCCCGCCGGTGTACTGGTCGATCTCCCTGAGCATCTCCATCGCCATCTCGTTGGCGCCGCCGTGGAGCGGGCCCTTTAGGGCCGCGATCCCGCCGGTGACCGCGCCGTGCATGTCGCTGAGCGTTCCCGAGATCACGCGGCAGGTGAACGTGCTGGCGTTGTAGTCGTGCTCGGCGTACAGAATGAGCGAGACATCGAGCACGCGCGCCTCCTCGGCGCCGGGTTTGGTGCCCGTCATCAGGTAGAGCAGGTTGGCGGCGTGGTCGAGGGTGGGGTCGCCGCCGGTCTCCATGGCGACCAGCGGGCGGCCGTCGATGACGTTCTGCATGTGGCCGATGATCGTGGGGGTCTTCGCGAGGATGCGCTTGGCCTTGCGGAGGTTGGCCGCGGCGGAGTTGTCCTGCGCATCCTTGTCGAGGTTGCCGAGGATGGACATGCAGGTGCGCGTGATGTCCATAGGCACAGCGGCGCCGGACTTGATCATCGGACCGCAGGACTTGATGAACTCGATGACCTCGCGCGGGAGGGATCGCTCGGCGACAATCTCGCCCTTGAACCGCTTGAGCTCGCTCGCGGAGGGCTTATGGCCTTCGAGCAGGAGGAAGGCGACTTCCTCGAAGGTGGCGTTCGCGGCGAGGTCGTGGATCTCGTAGCCGCGATAGATCAGTTTGCCCTGCTCCACGGAGCAGATGGAGGTCTGGCCGGCCATGACCCCCTCAAGGCCGCGGGCGAAGGCGGCGGCGTCGGGCTTTTTCTCGGTGATGGAGGCGGTGGACATTCGGGGCGGCTCCTGGTGATCGTGAAGTCCGACTGTAGAGGGGGTGGGGAGTGGGGTCACGTTCTTGGCGGAGAACCGCTAGTCTTGGGCCATGAACAAGGTGTACGAAACAGCCGCGGCGGCCTTTGCGGACCTGAAGGGCAAGGGCGTGGTGCGCGACGGGATGACGGTAATGGTCGGCGGGTTTGGCCTGTGCGGGATCCCCGAGCAGCTTATTTTGGCGTTGCGCGACACGGGCGTGAAGGAGCTGACGTGCATCTCCAACAACGCGGGTGTGGATGACTGGGGCCTGGGGCTGCTGCTCCAGACCCGCCAGATCCGGAAGATGATCTCGAGCTACGTGGGGGAGAACGCGACGTTCGAGAAGCAGTTCCTGTCCGGGGAGCTCGAGGTCGAGTTCAACCCGCAGGGGACGCTCGCCGAGCGCATCCGCGCTGGCGGAGCGGGGATTCCCGCGTTCTACACCGCCACGGGGGTGGGGACGCCGGTGGCGGAGGGGAAGGAGACCCGCAGGTTCTTCCGCCCCAGCGAGGACACGGCGTACCACAATCGGCAGCGACAGCGGGGAGGCGCGGCGGCCACCGCCCCCACCGCCCCCCCCGCCCCCCCCGCGCAGCAGCGTGACTACGTGCTGGAAACGGGGCTCTTTGCGGACTTGGCGCTGGTGAAGGCGCACACCGCCGACCCCATCGGGAACCTCCGCTACAACAAAACGGCCCGCAACTTCAACCCGATGATGGCGACGGCAGCGTCGTTCGTGATCGCGGAGGTTGAGGAGCTCGCCCCTCTCGACGAGATTGACGCCGACGGCGTGCATACGCCGGGCAACTTCGTTGACCGCGTGGTGCGGACGGTGAGCGTGAAGCGGATCGAGCAGCGGACGGTGCGGAAGGCCTGAGCGAGGAGCGACGTGGGAGACGTCGAGCTGGAGCCGCGATGCACGGGCGAGTCGGAGCAAAAATACAAAGGGCACCGGTCACTGGACCGATGCCCTCCAAGTAGTTCCTGATGGTCGAAAGCGCCGTGGCGCTCCGGCGTTAGCGGGAGAGGCGCGGGCCGCCCTTGTCGCCCTTGTCGGCCTCGCCGGGCAGGCCGAGCTGGATCTCGCCGTTCCGCTCCTCGAACTGACGGATGATCTGCCCGAGGCTGATCGCCAGGCGCTTAGCGCCGCGCCAGTTCATCACCACGCGGCTACCGACGGAGAACAGGATGACCGGGTTCGCGGCGTCGGCGCCGGGAGCGGGCAGGTTCATCCCGAAGTCCAGGACCACCTCGTCGCCGGTCGTCGAAGTGCGGATCGTGTTCGCGTAGGTGGAGTGCATCCGAGACTCATCGATCCGGAGCTGGACTTGACGCTGTTCGGGATTCTCGGCCATGGTCGATTGCCTTTCAGGGGGAATGTTGCCGTGGGCTAATAACGTCTGTAAACGCGGCAGCAAGAGCCACGGTTCCAGAAGTCCCGACCCGCAGGGGGGGTCGGGGGGAGCAAAGGTTAGGCGTCAGGGAACGGACGGCCAAATCAATTGGGGAGCTTCCACTCCGATCACTTCGTCAATGCCGGAGACAGGAATCGAACCTGCACGGGTTTTCAGGCCCGGCGGATTTTGAATCCGCTGCGTCTGCCAGTTCCGCCACTCCGGCGTGGGGCTGCAAGCATACGCCGAACCAGATGCATCGCCGTGGGTGCCGGCCTTGGTGTATCGCGATACACCCGGCCGCGGGCTTCCCGCCGATCAACGGTGAAGAACCTGTCGGGTACGACCGGTTGGGGCTCCAAAGTGCTGGAATCCGACCGATTGTGGCTCGAATTGCAACAAGGCCCTTGCGGGTTGCGGAAGGTAACGCTAAGAAATGGTCATGAATTGGGCGGTCCGAAAGGGCCGCGACCGTTCCTCCCCGGATCGGAAGTCTGGAGCCCACGGCGGGCTCCCCGCTCCGGAGACAGTCCACCGACGGAATGCCGTGCTATTTGTGCACACCGCGGCAGAAGGACGCCAGATGTCCCACAACTCCTCCCCCTCCCCGTCGCGCTCGGCGGCTGCCACGCCGAGCGGGAACGGGTCGCACGCCCATACGCGCTCGGCGAACCGCCCCTCGATCAACACGGCGGCCTACCAGGTCATCCTGTACCAGCGCGCCCTGCACCCGGAGCTCTTCACGCTCAAGGGCCGCAAGCTGGTGAAGCACGGCGGGTACGAGTTCGAGGCGTGGCTCATGCCCGGGGCGCACCTGATCCGCTTCCAGCACAAGGGTCTGTGCGCGTGCGAGTTGGTCACGCACCAGGAAGACCACCTACCGACCGATGGCGCGCTGACGACGTTCCCGTGCGCTGGCGAGCGCGACTTCGAGCACCCGTTCGAGCCGAGCAGAGCCAACTACATGACCTCGGTGCAGACCGAGAATCTCAGCGAGAACCTCTACACCGCCACCTACAGCGAGATGGTGGCGTTCGCCCGCGAGTGCGACGGGATGCTGCACCGCTGGGAGGAGCCGCTGCTGGGCCGCTGCCTGTCGCTGCTGGATATCCAGCGGTACACGCGCGAGGTGCATGTGCAGAGCTATCACCTGATCGGAGCGCCCGGGTACGTGCTTCGGACGCAGAGCATCTTCGAGCACAACTGAGGCACGACCGCCGGGGCGTGTCGTGGGCATGGTGGTCGGCGTTTTCTGCTGCGCGGCGCGCACCATGCGGCGCGCCAGATCCAAAGGGCCCATCGGCGCTCTCGCGCCGGTGGTGCCATGAGCGAGTTACCGCTTCGTGTCGTCGCGGCGGGTGTCGTCTTTCTTCTGGTCGTACGGCTTGTTCAGGTGGTCCTTGTCCTTCTTGAGATCCTTGTCGAGGTCGGCGTCGCGATGGGACGCGCCCGACTTCAGGTCGTCCTCGAACAGCAAATCGTTCACGCCGCTGCGCTGCGTTGAATCCGCTTTGGTGTAGGTGACGCGGTACACGAGATTGCCGGCGTCCGAACCCATCTTGTCGTCGCGAGGCGTTGCGGGGCGGGCCGGATCGGTGGGGCGCTCGCGCTCGGTGATCGGCGTGCCGCTGTCACCGAGCTTGTGCATCTCCACAACGTGCTCGGTGTCGCTCACAAGCCGGATGGTGACCTTGTAATCCTTCCCGTGCTTGGTGCTGGGGGTGCTGATGTTGGCGTTCGCCGGGTCGTCGGTGCTGAACGTAAAGGTCTTGGTCGCGCTGTCGAAGTTGCCGTAATGCACGCTGACCGACCCATCCATGCCGTTGATGAAGTTCACCACGTACTTGTCGAGTTGCTGGTCATACCCAAAGTACATGATGCCGGGCAGATTGTTGCCGGGCTTCTCCGAGAGTTCATTCTCCAGCACGCGGTCGTTCCGGCCCGGTCGCAGCGTCTCGCGATCGGCCGGCTGGCCGATCCGCTTGCCGAGATCGGCGGGCTGGCGATCGATGGGCCTGTCCATGTCGCTCGGTTTCTTCACGTCGCTGGGCTTATCCATGCCGCCCGGCTTCTTCGTGTCGCCCGGCATATCCATGTCACTGGGCTTCTTGATGTCGCCCGGCCGATCAAGGTCGCGATCTAGGATGTTGTCGCGGACCCCCTCGCGCCGCTGCTCCATCCCGCCGATCGCGTCCTTCTCCTGAAGGAACTTGTGGCCCAGCACCCATTCACGCTGGGCGATCCCCGTCATGGCCTGCGGCTTGTCGCCGGCGGGCCGGTCGGCGGCGCCGGACTGCCCGAACCGCTCGATCTTGACATTCCACGTCCCGGCGAGCTGCTCGAGGTACCGGAGCTTGTCGCCCGACAAGCCCGCGCTGCGGTCGTACCCCTCGCGCTTCGTCCAGTCACGCTCCGGCTGGGCCGGCGTCGCCGGCTTCTGAGTCGAATCGCCGGGCTTCGCCGGCTGGCTGGGCTGCTCACCGGGCTTGGCCGGCACCGTCGTCGGGCGCGGCGGATTCGCCACCGCCAGCCCCGCAACCGCCACGATCCCCGCAATCGTCCACACACCGTTGGTCTTGGTCATCGCTTGTTCCCTTTTCCGTTAGGCGCCGCCCGGCCACGAGGCCACATCAGACACGCGGAGAGTCCTAGTGATCCAAGCGGCCGCATGTTGGACATCACCGCGTTCGCACGCTCAAATAGCCGCGATTCGGAAGACGGCTCCAAGCACACGGCCCAGCGCCGGAGCGGGGGATGATCACGCCAGCGCCCCGGGAAAGAGGCTCATCGGCTACTGTCCTCTACACATGGCCCAGCAGCACACGTTCCAAGCCCCCACCGGCACGCGCGATTTTTATCCGCAGGAGATGCTGCGGCGCCGCTATATCGAGAAGGCGTGGCGCGATGCGAGCATCCGGCACGGGTTCGAGGAGATCGACGGCCCCACGTTCGAGCACCTGGACCTGTACACCGTCAAGAGCGGCGAGGGAATCGTCTCGGAGCTTTTCAGCTTCGAGCGCTTCGGGGGCGAGAAGACCTACGCGCTGCGCCCGGAGTTCACGCCCACCCTGGCGCGGATGTACGCGAGCAAGGCGAACTCGCTGGCGAAGCCGACGAAGTGGTTCACCTCGGGGCCGTTCTTTCGGGCGGAGCGGCCACAGAGGGGAAGGCTGCGGGAGTTTCTGCAGTGGAATGTGGATCTCATGGGGAGCGAAATCGAAGGGTGGGCAGATGCAGAAGTACTCGCCTGCCTCATCAGCGCCTTGGAAGATCTGGGATTTAGACCAGCGGACATAACTGTCAAGATTGGCGATAGGCCGGTAGTGGCTCAAACGCTTCTTGCGGAAGGTCTTCCCGAGCGATACTTGGGTGAAGCGTTGCGATTACTCGACCGAAAGGATCGGCTTTCCGATGAAGAGTTTCAAAAGGAATGCAGGGCAATCCAGCTTGAATACAGTAGATATGAATCTGGTCTATCAATTCTACAGGCTGTAGCCTATGAAAATCTATCTTCTAGCGACTCTACGACTTCTATTGTCTATCAAGATTCCAAGAAGGAAGTTAGCATCCCTACGCAGAGATTGCAGACGCTATACAAGCAGATCAGAGAATTTAGTCTTGAGCAATGGTGTCGTTTTGATTTTTCCATTGTCCGCGGCCTCGCCTACTACACCGGCATGGTCTTCGAGGTGCATGAGGCCGGTGGCAAGGAGCGCGCCATCGCCGGAGGCGGCCGCTACGACAACCTCATCGAGCTCTTCGGCGGGCCACCAACCCCCGCCGTCGGTTTCGGAATGGGCGACGTCGTCCTCTCCCTCGTCCTCCAAGATCGCGGCCTCATGCCCGAGGGCAAAGCCCTCCTCGAGGCCCTCTCCAGGCCCTCTCCCTCGCTCCGCCCCGACGCCTTCGTCATGGCGACCGAGGCCGAAGGTGCCGACGCCGCGCTCGCTCCCACGCTCGCGGCCCTGCGCCGCCAAAATCTCCACGCACGCCGCTCCTACAAGGCCAGCAGGAACCCCGGCAAGCTCATCAAGGACGCCGCGGCGTGCCATGCCAGGTTCTACGTCGTCGTCGATTCGGCCGAGACCTGCACGCTCAAGAACCTCGACACCGGCGAACAGCACCCAACTCCCGTGCCACTGGGCGACCTGCCGGCGGCTATCTCCAACAAACAGTAAGACTTTCTAACGCAAAGGCCGCGAAGAGCGCGGAGCCGAGATGAGCAAGCACGGTTGAAACACGGAGATCAGATCACGGAGAAGGCGGCAACTCGCCTGCTCTCCCGCTCTGCTTCAATCCAATCCAATCCAATCCGATCCGATCCGATCCGCTCTGATCCATGCTCTTGCTCTTCTTTGCGTTCTTCGCGGCCTTCGCTTCCTTCGCGTTAAAAAACAGCGAACAGAAAATCTCTCTTCTTCGTGTGCTCCGTGGCCTCCGTGTTTCAACTCTCCTCTCCCCGGTCCGAACGTTCGGAGGATCTGGACCCCTGCTTCCCGGCCTCCCAGAGCCCATTTTTCAGATTTATTCGGGCCGCCCGTATTCCGAACTTGACACCAGGTTTGGTCCCTGGTAGAGTCCCTCAAGTCGGGCCCGCGTCCAGCGCCGCCCCCGACCGGAAGCGGCTGATTCACGGAAGTTTCAGCCATCCGACTCCGCGCTGGACCCGAGCGCCTGCGACAGGACCGAATCTTTCGGATCCGGCAGCCACGCCCGGCAGCAAAGGAAGGAGGGCCATATGGCCCGCACCAGTTCCCCGTCCGCCCCCGCCCCGTCCGCTCACTCCGCCAAGGCTCCAGCCAACGACGCCGCACCCGGCGGCCCCGCCAACGGGACCAAGCCGGCGCAGCCCCTCACCGGCTCACCCCAAGTGGAGATGAAGCCGGACGCCAAGTTGAGCTCAGTCGGTGCAAACGCTGGTGCGAACAGCGCCCCCTCATCAAATGGTGCAGCCTCGACCGCAAAGCCGACCGCCGCGCCCGGGGTGCCCGCTCCCAAGCCCGCCGCGCT
>JACMLW010000203.1 GCA_014379385.1 Phycisphaerales bacterium | reverse complement strand
GGCGATGGTGTGAACGATGCTCCGGCGCTTGCGGCGGCGGATGTCTCGATCGCGATCGGGTCGATCGGCTCGGATGCGGCCCTTGAGTCGGCCGACATCGTGCTGCTGGGGGACGACCTGTTGGTTATTCCCTGGGCCGTCGGCCTGGCGCGCCGGGCGCGGGGGACGATCGTGATGAACCTGGGCTTCGCGCTGGGCGCGATCGCGGTGATGGCGGCGGTCACGCTGGTAGGGTCGCGCACGGGGTTCACGCTGCCGCTGTGGGCGGGGGTACTGGGACACGAGGGGGGGACGCTGCTGGTGGTGGCCAACTCGCTGTTGCTCTTGCTGCATCGGGCACCGGGGATCAGCCCGCCGAGCCGACCAACTGGGCATTCGTCGGGAAGCGCTGGAGTGCCGCGAGGAGCTGCTCGATCTGCTGGGGCGGCTGCATCGCCAGCAGGCGGCGGCGGAGCGCGGTGATGGTCTTGAGTTCCTGCTCGCTCATGAGCAGGTGCTCCTTGCGGGTGCCGCTGGCCGCGAGGTTGATGGCGGGGAAGAGGCGTCGCTCGGCGATCTTGCGGTCGAGGATGAGTTCCATGTTGCCGGTTCCCTTGAACTCCTCGAAGATCACCTGATCGCCCTGGCTGCCGGTGTCAACGAGGCAGGAGGCGATGATGGTGAGCGAGCCGGCCTCCTCGGTGCAGCGGGCGGAGCCGAATATCTGCTTGGGGACTTCCAGGGCGCGGCTGTCGATGCCGCCGGTCATGGTGCGGCCGCTGGAGGCGTGCCGGCGCGAGCGGTTGAAGGCGCGCCCGAGGCGAGTGAGCGAATCCATCATGATCACGACGTGCCGGCCGCACTCGACCATGCGCTTGGCGCGCTCGATCGCGCCGGTGGCGACGGCGATGTGCTGCTCGACGTCGTGGTCGTTACTGGAGGCGACCACGCGGCAGCGGGCGTAACGCCGCTGGGTGGGGTCGGCGTTGTCGGCCTCGGTGAACTCGGCGAAGGAGCGTTTGAAATCGGTGACTTCTTCCGGGCGTTCATCGACCAGTAGGAGGATCACCTCGAGCTGCGGGTGATTGCGGACCAGGGACGTGGCGATGTCCTTGAGGAGGGTTGTCTTGCCGGCCTTCGGGGGCGAGACGATGAGGCCGCGCTGGCCGCGCCCGATGGGGCAGAAAAGATCAATGAGGCGGCAGGCGGGCGGGCAACCGGGGTACTCAAGCGAGAGCCGGGGTTGCGGATCGATGGAGGTGAGCTGGTCAAAGGGCTTGGCGTTGCGGAAGACTTCGGGATCGATCCCTTCGACGACCAGGACGGAGTCAAGGACGTTCCGGGATCGCTGGCCGTTGTTGGGGCCGGCGCCCGGTTTGAAGCTCCCCTGCGCCTGCCCACCCTGCGCCTGCCCCCGGTGTCCTTGCCCTTGTCCCTGTCCTGGTCCCTGGCCGGAACCTTGCGGTGGGCCCGAACCGCCGCGCCGGCGTCGTCTGGGTCTGCGTTGTCCTATCGCCACTGTGATCTCCAGGCCTGTTCTGAGGCGGAAGCGCTCGCCGAGGGCGAGGGGTACGAATGGGTCGTCATCGCGGTGAGCGACAAAACCGTCCGAGAGCCGGCGACATGCCCCTCGGCGCGATCCGGCCATTCAAGGATGCCCGTGAGTGTGGTCATGCCGCGACCGCACATGCCCGGCGACATGGCGCCGGGTCAGGGAACGTGATCAAGTCAGACGCTGCTCGCGGATGGGGCCGAGGACGCCACCCGCGCGAACAACTACGGAATCGTACAAGCTGGCCGCGCGGCCGTGCAGGCCGACAGGCGGTCGGAAGCGCGAACTGGTGCAGCGGACGCTGCTCCCCCACCCGGCCCCACCCCAAAGACCGTCCCTGAACCCCCGAGACTAACGGACAAGCCGAAACGAGAAGTGCCTCGAACTCAGGCGAGGCCGCCCATGTTGAACGACCGAGAACTCTATGAGGTCGCCCCTCCTGAGACCACTCCGACCCCTATCAGTGATCCCCCGGCCGGAGCTGTCTGGTTCGCCGAATCCTCGTTTCTACATCGACATTCGAGCACACGGACGTGAAGAAGTCAAGCCCGTGGAGAGCAAAGTTGTGCAAAGCCGGTGGAGTGAGGGGGGCGGCCGGGGGCGTGGGAGAAGCTGGGCGGCCACGAATCTGACACCCGAATCACCGTGGGTTCGCCGCGACGCCTGCGGCCGGTGCCGCGCCGTCACAAGAGATTTCCTTGAAGCGGTTTGGCGAGACGGAGAGCATCGGCGGCCGCAACGCGCGTGCGGGAGACTCCAGCGCCACCCGGCGTTCGCTATCATCGCCGCACGAACGCATGGAGACGATCAAGGGCATCGCGGTTTCGCCGGGCGTGGTCATCGGCCGGGTCTTCGTCCTCGACGAGGAGCGGCGACGCATCCCGCGCCGGACGGTGCCGGTTGCGCAGGTAGCCTCGGAGCAGGAACGTCTCAAGCAGGCCCTTGACCAGTCGGTCCTCGAACTCAGCGTGCTGCGCGAGCAGACATCGCAGCAGATGGGGGAAGAGGCTGGAAAGATCTTCGCGTTCCACATCGGGATGCTCTGCGATCCCTCGCTCACCAAGCCGATGCAGGCGCTGGTTGAGAACGAGCGGGTGACGGCGGAGTACGCCGCGTGGCAGAGCTTCCAGGAACTGGGACGACGATTCGCCGCGATCCCGGACGCGGCCTTCCGGACGAAACTCGACGACGTGAAAGACCTGTCGGCGCGGGTGATCCGACAGCTCATCGGTGAGCACAAGAGCCTGCTCCCGAAGCTCGACCACAAGGCGGTGGTGATTGCGCGGGACTTGACGCCGTCACAGGCCGCCGCGTTTGACCGGGAGCATGTGATCGGGTTCGCAACGGACCTCGGCGGGGCGACGAGCCACACGGCGATTTTCGCCAGGGCGCTGCGCATCCCGGCGGTGGTGGGGTGCTCGCGAGCCACCGAACTGGCGACCGACGGGCTGGCGGTGATCATCGACGGCGATCACGGGGCACTGATTCTCGATCCGGACGAGCAGACGCTCGAGCAGTACCGGGCGTACATCGAGCAGCGGCGGCTCTTCCAACTCTCGCTGACAGAGCTCTCGAGCCTGCCGAGCGTGACGCGCGACGAGGTGGCGATCGAGCTGCTCGGGAACATCGAGTTCCCCGAGGAGATCCCGCTGGTGGTGGACTGCGGCGGGAGCGGCGTGGGGCTGTACCGCACGGAGTTTCTGTACCTCACCCGCGACACCGAGCCGAGCGAGGAGGACCACTTCCAGGCGTACAAAAAAGCGGTCGAACTGAGCGCGGGGGGCGTGCTGACGATCCGCACCGTTGATCTCGGTGCCGACAAGTACACCCAGCAGCAGTTCGAGACCCCGGAGCGCAACCCGTTCCTGGGCCTCCGATCGATCAGGTATTGCCTGCAATCGCTGCCGATGTTCAAGACGCAACTCCGGGCGCTCTTGAGGGCGTCGGCGTTCGGGCCGATCAAGGTGATGTTCCCCCTCATCATGTCCACCAGCGAGTTCCGCCGCGGCAAGTTTCTGCTGGCCGACGTGATGGAGGATCTCGAAGAGGAGGGGATCAAGTACGACCGGGAGATCCAGGTGGGGATGATGGTGGAGGTGCCCGCCGCGGCCCTGATGGCCGAGACCTTTGCGCGCGAGGCGGCGTTTTTTTCAATTGGCACCAACGACCTGGTGCAGTACACGCTCGCGGTTGACCGAACGAACGAGCGGGTTGCGCACCTCTACAACCCGGGGCACCCCGCGGTCATCCAGCTAATCTCGCACGTCGCCAAGGCGGCGAAGGCGCAGGGCATACCCGTTTCATGCTGCGGCGAGAGCGCCGGCGACCTTGGATATGCCATGTTGCTGATCGGGCTCGGTTTGCGTACCCTGTCGGTGACTGCGGGTTCGATCCCGCCGCTGAAGCGGCTGATCCGCAGCGTATCGATCACCCAATGCGAGGCGCTCGCCGAAAAGGCGTCCGGCTTCGATTCCGATGTCGCGGTCACTGCGTTCCTGCGTGACCAGGCTCGAAAGATCCTTCCCGAGGCGTTCGACGGTCGTTCCGCCGAATAGCCGGACGGCCCGCGAGGGTCGCCCCGGAGCCAAGGGAGACAGAACGTGCGGCTGGTGCGCCCCCCTGCCACTGGACGCGGGCGCGTCGCCGGAGAGCTGGCCCCTTCCCAGTTGGGATGTGCGGGCGCCGGCAGCGTGGGCGAAATGCCTATCGCGGCGGCCCGATCCCGAGGGAATGTTGGGGCAAACCTGGCCCGGGTTGATCCCGGCGCCCCCGTGCCTAGTGGCCCGGTGTTGGGCGAAGATCAACCGGGCAAGCGTCCGTGCCGTGCCGCGGCGTCCCACGAAGGGCGCCGACAGCATGAGAGCGGAGCGGCTCTCCGGTTAGATAGCAGGGCGAGCGACCCATCCCGCGCGGCGCCTCGTGTACTTTGAACTGCCGCGTGCATTTACATCAACTCACGACAGACGGCGGTGCAAACGATCGGGCCCATCGGCCCGCATGCGGATGCGCCGGCGTTGTGCCGTGGGTGCGTGGTGGGAAGCCGGCCGGTGGGGATGCAGTGCGGGGCCGATCAACGGACTGATTGGAGTGACGGAATATGAGCAAGCGTGAGATGGTTGTGAACTACGTCCCCGGCGAGGAATGCCGGGTGGCGGTGATCGAGGACGGCAAGCTGGAGGAGTTCCACGCGGAGCGGTCCGACTCGGTGAGCCATGTCGGCAATATCTATCTCGGCACGGTGGTGAACGTCGAGCCGGCAATCCAAGCGGCGTTCGTGGATTTCGGACTCGAGTCCAGCGGCTTCCTGCACGTGTCGGACCTGCACCCCAGGTACTTCCCGGGTGAAGACTCGGACACGACAGAGATGGTGGGCAAGAAAACGCCACGACGCGAGCGCCCGCCGATCCAGCACTGCCTGCGCCGTGGGCAGGAGATCGCGGTCCAGGTGCTGAAGGAGGGCGTGGGGACCAAGGGCCCGACGGTCACGAGCTACCTGAGCATCCCCGGGCGGTTCCTGGTGATGATGCCGCTGATGGACCGGGTCGGGGTCAGCCGGAAAGTCGAAGACGAGGACACGCGCCGCAAGATGCGCGACATCCTTGATCAGCTCGAGTTGCCCGACGGGTTCGGGTTCATCCTGCGCACAGCCGGCCTCGAGCGCACCAAGCTCGAGCTCAAGCGCGACCTCGCGTACCTGCAGCGCCTGTGGAAAGACATGGAGCGGCGCTGGAAGAAAGGCGCCCGGCCCCGCCTGCTCTACAGCGAGCAGGACCTGCTCGTGCGGTCGCTGCGCGACATGCTCACGACCGAGATCGACCGCATCGTGATCGACCACGAGGGGGCCCTCCGGCGCGCGGCCCGCTTCCTCAAGATCGTTGCCCCCCGCAGCGCCGCCAACCTGGTGCATTACACCGCCAAGACCCCCCTCTTCAGCGCGATGGGCATCGAGCAGCAGATCCGCAACATTCATTCCCGCGAGGTGCCGCTCCCCTCGGGCGGTCGGCTCGTCATCGACGAGACCGAGGCCCTCGTCGCCATAGACGTGAACTCCGGCAAGTCGCGCGACGCCCGCGACGCCGAGACCAACGCCTACGAGACCAACCTCGAGGCCGTTGACGAGATCGCGCGCCAACTCCGCCTGCGCGACCTCGGCGGCATCGTCGTCAACGACCTCATCGACATGCGCATGATGCGCCACCGCAAGGAAGTCGAGAACCGGTTCAGGGACAAACTTAAGAACGACCGCGCCCGCTCCACCCTCGTCCCCATCAGCGAGTTCGGCATCCTCGAGATGACCCGCCAGCGCATGCGCGGTAGCCACGAGAGCGTCCATTTCGGTGAATGCGCCACCTGCCGCGGGCGCGGCCTGGTCCAGAAGGCCGATTCGGTCGCGGCCGACGCCATGCGAGACCTCGCCACCCTGCTGGAGTACCCGCGTGTCGGCAAGGCCGAGATGGTCGTCTCGCCGCGCATCGCGGGCGAGATGCTCTCCACCCGCCGGCGCGCGTTGAACCGGCTCGAGCGCACCAGCGGCAAGCAGGTCGAGGTGCGTATCAGCGAGGCGATCGCGGTTGACCGAGTGACGTTCTACGCGTACGACGAGCGCGGCGCCGACATCGATGTGGCGCGCCTCCCCTCGCCCCGCGCCGAGGGCGACGTCTTCACACCCTGGGCCGAAGCGGCGGGCGCCAGTGATGACTGGGCCGTTGATGCCGACGACGAGGCAACCCAGGCCGCGGCCCTTGATCCCGCGGAACCGGAGCCCGAGGCAGAAATGGAGAGCCTCATGTTGCCGGGGGTGGATCAGATGGAGCCCGACCCCGAGGGCGGCGAGGGCGGGAAGAAGAAACGGCGCCGCCGGCGTCGTGGGCGCGGTCGCGACCACGACGGCGACGATCGCGAAGCAGCGCCCCTGGTCGCCGCGCGGACCAATGAAGAGTCGCGCCGCCCGGGCGC
>JACMLW010000202.1 GCA_014379385.1 Phycisphaerales bacterium | reverse complement strand
CGGGCGATCCGCTCGCGGCGTACGGCGGGATTCTGGCGGTCAACGTGCCGGTGGATGACGCTATCGCCAAGCGGCTGGTGGCCGAGGGCACGTTTCTTGAGGTGCTGGTCGCGCCATCGTATTCGGAATCAGCGCTCGAGACGCTGCGCACGCGATGGAACTCGCTGCGGATCCTCGCGGTGGGCGAGAAGGAAGCATCGTCCGCGCGCAAGCTCGATCACCGGTCGGTGCCGGGCGGGCTGCTCGTTCAGGACCGCGACACGATGACGCCCACGCCCGCGCGCTGGCAGCACGCGGCGGGGCCGGCGCCCACGGCGGAGCAGCTCGACAGCGCCGCGTTCCTCGAGGTGGTCTGCAAGGCGTGCCTGAGCAACGCTGTGGTGGTGGGGGGGCGCGATGGACGTGTTCCCCGCGTCTTCGGTGTCGGGGGCGGCCAGGTCGATCGGCTCAACTCGTGCCGCATCGCGGTGGCGAAGGCCGGTGAACTGGCGCGCGGCGGCGTGGCCGTGTCGGATGCGTTCTTCCCGTTCGGCGACGGCCCGCAGGTGCTGATCGACGCGGGGGTCACGATGATCGTTCACCCGGGCGGGTCGAAGCGCGATGACGAGACGTTCGAGCATTGCCGGCGAAGCGGCGTCACGTGCATGACCACCGGGACGCGGCATTTCCGGCATTGAAGCGATTCCTTATCACCCGTCGTGAGGGTCAAGTGCGCCGGTTCGGCGGCGCACGGGCCGAGAATGTGCCGGATGTTTACACTCCTCTCGTTTGCCCCGGAGTGAACTATCACCTAATCTTCAGTGCGTCGGGAGTGATCCCGCTCCCGCCTTCGCAAGGGAGCGCTGCACTTTGTCCGCTGCACGGACACGTTTGAGGAATCAAGGGGGGGGAGCGGCTGCGGCCGCCTTAGCGGCGGACGTGGATGCTGTCGGCACGCTTGCCGCGATGACAGGTGCCGCAACGAATGCGGCGGTGGCTTCGGCCCTGGACTGCAAGGTTCTGGTTCTCAACAAGCTGTACGTAGCGATCCGGGTGATCTCGGCCAAGCGGGCCTTCACGCTGCTGGCGCGCAACCTCGCGGAGGTTATCCACATCGACGACGGGAAGTACGCAAACTACGACTTTGCGTCGTGGGCGGAGCTCTCGCAGATTCAGCGGGCGATGGAGTCGCAAGCGGGGACCGGCGCCACGCCGAAGTTTGATTGGGTGCGAACGGTCCGGTTCGATATCGCCGTGCCGCGGGTGATCCGGCTTTTCGGCTACGACCGGCTGCCCGAGCAGACAGTGAAGCTGAACCGACGGAATCTCTTCGCGCGCGACCGCAACCAGTGCCAGTATTGCGGGCACCATTTCTCAACCAGCGAACTCTCGATCGACCACGTGCTGCCGCGCTCGCAGGGCGGGGGCGATTCATGGGAGAACCTGGTGTGCGCGTGCGTGAAGTGCAACGCCCGCAAGGGCGGGCGCACGCCCGAGCAGGCGCATATGAAGATGATCCGCCGGCCGCTGCGCCCGCGTCGCAACCCCCTGATCTCGATCAGGCTGGGTCAGGAGCGATACGCGTCGTGGAAGGCGTTCCTTGACGAGGCGTACTGGTCGGTCGAGCTGGGTTAGGCTGGCGCGCGTGGCACACTTTCGTGTCACCGGGAGGGAAAAACAAAGTCGTGTTCCGACTTTTCCGTAGGAAGATCGACCACTGCGCAATGTCGGGCCGCCGCCGGGTTAACCTCAACACTAGTGCCTGACGCCCCTGTCCCACAACAGCAGAGCGCCCCGCCTCTTTGGGTGCCGTGGTTCGTTCTGGCCGCCGCGACCACGCTGACCATCGTCACCGCCAGTTCGCTTTACCGCGCGGCGCGGGTGCGCGATGAGGCCCGCTTTGCGCGCGTGATGGAGGTCACCCGCGACGAGGTGCTGACCTCGCTCGAGCGCTACGTCTCGCTCATCCGGGGCGGTGCGGGGTTTTTCGCCGCCGTCGGTGAACCGACGCAGGAGCAGTTCGAGCGGTATGTGCTTCGGAATCGACTGGCAGAGCTCTATCCCGGCATCCGCGGCATCGGCATTGCCCGCCGGACGCGTCCGGAGGAAGTGCCCGCGCTGGCCGACGTGGCCAGGGGCATGGGGGAGAGTTCGTTCCGGGTGTGGCCGCGCGACGACCTGCCCGAGATGTTCCCCATCGTGCAGTTGCTGCCGCAGGACGCGATGAACCGCGTCGCGATGGGGTTCGATATGTTCCAGGAGCCGGTGCGGGCCGAGGCGATGGCCCGGGCACGCGACCAGGGCAGGCCGGCGGCGAGCAAGCGGGTGGTGCTGGTGCAGGAGAGTGCCGGACCGGACACCGCGCAGGCCGGCTTCGTGATCTACGTGCCGGTGTACGAAAGTGGGGACGTGCCCGAAACCCTTGAGGAGCGCCGCGCCACGCTCAAGGGTTTCGTGTACGGCCCCTTCCGATGGGGCGACCTGCTCGACGGCATCCGCAGGGGCCGGGGTCACACCGAGGTGGCGTTCGAGATCTACGAGGGCCCGACTACCAAGGACGCCGTTCCTCTTTATAGCTCCGAGGGGTTCCGGCAAGGCCGTCGCGGCCGACATGAAGGCGAGATGGCCGGGGCCGTCGCGGGTGTCGAGTGGGAGTTCGTTTTTTTCTCCACACCGGACTTTGACGCGGGCTCCTCGAGACACCTTGCGCTCATCGCGGCGGTGTTCGGCGGGGGGCTGAGCATCGCGCTCTTCCGGCTCACGATGTCGCAGGCACGCGCGCAGCGACGCGCGGAGCGGATTACTTTCGACCTGCGAGCCTCGCAGGACGAGCTCTCCCGCAGCCAGGTCGAGCTCTCTCGCCACCGCGACCGCCTCGAGGAACTCGTGGTCGAGCGCACCCAGCAGCTCGACGAGAGCCACCGCCGGCTCCGCCAGGCCGACCGGCTTGCCGCGATTGGCACCCTCGCGGCGGGCATCGGTCACGACATGGGCAACCTGCTGCTCCCGATCCGGCTCCGCCTCGACATCCTGGCCCGCAAAGACCTCTCCGACGCGGTCCGCGAGAACCTCGAGCCGATCGAGCAGAGCGCCGACTACCTTCAAAAACTCACCAACGGCTTGCGGCTGCTCGCGCTCGATCCGGACGACACCGGTGGACGCGGCGCCTCGACCAGCCTCAACTCGTGGTGGGGCGACGTGTCGGGTTTGCTCCGCGCATCACTCGGGCGCGAGCAGGTGCTGCACTCCGATCTTCCCGAGAACCTCCCGCCGGTCGCGGTCGCGCCCCACAGGCTCACGCAGGCCGTGCTGAATCTCATAGGCAACGCGGGCGACGCCATCCGCTCGGCTAACAAGCGCGACGGCGAGGTGCGTGTCACCGCGCGCCTCGAGGCGGGGCCGATGGTCGCTCTCTGCGTGGAGGACAACGGCCCCGGCATGTCCGAGCACGTGCGGGCCCGCGCGCTCGAGCCGTTCTTCACCACCAAGACGCGGACATTCTCGACGGGGCTCGGGCTCGCGCTCGTCCACGGCATCGTCGAGAGCAGCGGTGGTCGCCTGACCATCGATTCCCAGCTGGGGCGGGGCACCTCGGTCTGCATGCACTTCCCGCCATTTGTGCAAGTCGGTCCCGGCCAGGGCGCGGGCGGTCGCCCGGTCACCGCGCTGCTCACGATCCAGACGGGGCCGGTGCGCAGCTTCCTGAGCGAGATGCTCACGGGAATGGGGCTTCGAGTTCTCTCCGCGCTTCCCGCCCCCCTCTCCCTTCCGTCTTCCCCTTCCGCCCATGGTGGCGACGAGCCGTACCTCTGGATCACCGACGCCGACCGCCTTGGCCCGGATGAGGCCCGGCGGTGCCTCGAGAATCCGCGGTGCCGGATCATCGCCATCGGTGAACTGGGCAGCTACGCGAGCCTCAAGGGTGGTGAGCTCAAGGGGATCGTGAACCTGCCCAAGGGATCGGTCCCCTCGAAGATCATCCGCGCGGCCGAGGCCGCGCTCAAGGACGCGGCGGGCGTTCCGATCGGCTCGGGCTCGCGCCCGAACTGAACGGAGTGATCGCCCCCTTTCCCGGGTAATCCCGGATACGAGCGGGCTCGTCAGGGAATCACTCCTGGTCTTGAAGGCGCTTCGTCACCGTGCGCTCGAAGAAATCGGCCATCCGTGAGTACAGGCGCGTGGTCACGACGGGGTCGGGCACCATGTGCGTGAACCCCGCCAGCGGCAGGAACTCGAAGTCCTTGCCCGCGCGGAAGAGCGCCTCGGTCATCTTGAGGCTGTGCATGAAGTACACGTTGTCATCGGCCGTGCCGTGGATGATCAGCAGCGGGCGGGTGAGATCCTTGCAGTACGTCAGCACGTTGCTGGCGCGATACCCTTCCGGGTTCTGCTCCGGCAGGCCCATGAACCGCTCGGTGTAGTGCGTGTCGTAATCCTCCCACGCGGCCACGGGGGCGCCGGCAATGCCCGCGTGGAAGACGTCGGGCCGACGCATGGCCGCCATTGCCGAGAAGTACCCGCCGAACGACCATCCGTAGATGCCCACGCGCGAGAGGTCCATCTCCGGGTACTTGGCGCCAAGTGCCCGCAGCCCCTCGACCTGATCATCGAGCGGGGCATCGATCAGGTTGAGTCGGATGGTGCGCTCCCATGCGCGCCCCCGACCGGGGGTGCCGCGCCCGTCGATCGAGACCACGATGAACCCGTGGTTCGCCATCCACTGCTGGAGGAGATACGAGCGGGCGACCGACGAGACGGTCTGCGACCCGGGGCCTCCATAGACGCTCACGAGCACCGGGTACTTCCTCGATGCATCGAAGGAGTTCGGCCGGATGATCACGGCGTTGAGCTTGTGCTCACTCACGACGGCGAGTTCGATCTTGGGCATGAACCCCGGCGACTCGGCGACGGAGCTGATGCTCGCCACAGTCTTCACTGATGACACGGCGCCGGCATCACCCGCCGACGTCTGGCGCGTCTGCACCTCCCACTTCGGGTCGCCGCTGGCGCCGGTCCAGGCATGGACCCACACATCGCTCTCTTCGCCGAACGCGAAACTGTGGAAACCGGGCTCGGTCGTCACCTTGATGGGCGGGCCCCCCGTCAGGCTGCACATCCAGACGTGACGCTGCGTCGGGTCGTCCGTCATCGAGACGTACACAACCCGATTCTTGTCATCGACATGAATCACCGATCCGAGCCCCGCCCGCGGGCCGGTGATCGACCGCTCCACCGATCCATCGGGCCGCCGGAGCTGCAGCTCCCACGCCCCGTTCGATTCGGTCAGCCACAGGAACCCGCTCCGATCCTTGAGCCATCGCGGCGTGCTATCCGCGATGTTCAGCCACGCCTCATCGCGCTCGCCGATCAGCGGGCGAGCGGTGCCGCTGTCGAGGTCGTACACCTCGAGCAGTTCCTGCTGTGTCTGCTCACGGTTCTGCACTAAAATGAGCGGTGACGTGCCCTCCTCGCTCCACTCGACGTTGGCGACGTAGGGGTACTTCTCAGCGTCCCACTTGATCAACTCGGGTGTTGATGCACCGATCGGTTCTAGTGAACCGGTCACGTCCCGCCGCGGCCGACGCTCCGGCCGATCGTCTAAGTTCACGATCGCGAGCCTGACCTCCGCGTTCTTCTTCCCCGGCCGTGGGTACGGCCACGTCTGGGATCCCTTCTCTGGGTTCACCGGGTCCGCGATCGAGAACACCTCCATGCCCGCGGTGTCCGTCTGCTGAAAGTGGATCTGCTTGCTGTCGGGCGACCACCAGTACCCGTGGAACCGGCCCATTTCCTCTTGGGCCACGAACTCCGCGAGCCCGTTGCTGATCGTCCCGCCGTTCGCGATTGTTGCCCCGCTCGTCATCGCCCGCTCCTTACCGGTCTCGATGTCGATGACGTATACCTCGCCGTCGCGCACCACCCCCACCTTGGTCCCATCTGGAGAGAACTGCGGGTCGATGGGGTAGCCGCGCGTGCTCTCAAGCTCCTTCTGAATCCCCGTCCGCCGCTCGATCACGAACAGCCGTCCAGAGAGCGGCACCAGCACCTTGCTCCCATCTTTCGAGAGCTGGTACGAGGCGATGCCGCGCGAGGCCATCCGCATCCGCTCGCGCCGGGCCAGCTCCTCGGGCGTCAGGTCCTCCTCCCCACCGCCCAGGATCTTCTCCGCCGTCAGCAGCACCCGCTCCTGCCCAGTCGCCACGTCCAGCTCGTACAGGTTCTGCACGAATGACCGCGGGCCCGAACGCAGAAACAGCACCGCCTTCCCATCCGGCGTCACCGTGATCGCACGCGGCTGACCGAGTGTGAACCGGTACGTCGCGGCGTAGCGCTCCAGGAACTCGTCGCGGCCCGGCGCGGGCTGTGCCTCACCACCTGTCAAGGGCTGCGCGGCTGCACACGAAGAGCCCGTGAGGTCCGCGCTGTGCAGACACAGGCCGAGCGACACGGTGAGCATCCAGCGATTCATGCGCGGCTCCTGAGTTCGGGGCCCGCCCCGGCGGGCAGGTGACGTGGAGTGATGTCGAGGTGGGGAGTGGAGTAACGGGCTATCAGTTCATTTGGCGCACCCGTCAACCCGCTTGGCCAGCGCGAAGTCCTTGGCCGTGATCCCTCCGGCGTCGTGGGTGGAAAGCGTTAGCGTCACCTTGTTGTACCGGACGAGGATGTCCGGGTGGTGGTTTGCTTCCTCGGCCGCTCCGGCGACGCTGTTCACAAAGGCCATCGACTGCGCGAAATCCTTGAACTGGAAGGTTCGCTGGATCGCGCCGCCCGCCTCCGACCAGTCCGGCAGAGCGACAAGCTGGGCCTCGATCTGTGCATCACTGAACTTCTCGGCCATTTCGTCCTCCACCCACCCGCCCGATCTCATACGTCTGCCGCCCCAAAGCCGATCTCCGCACGCCGCCGCGCTCGCGCCGCCGAGCCGATGCAACAGTGTATCGTTCCCGCCATCATGCTCGCGAATCTCGAACATCATGGGCTGCCGGGAGGGGCGACATCCGCCGAGGTCACTCGCCTCGCGCCCTCGCCCACCGGGGCGCTCCACCTCGGGAACGCCCGCACCTTTCTCGCGAACTGGGCGATGGCGCGACGCTCCGGCTGGCGGATCGTCATGCGCATCGAGGATCTCGACACGACCCGCACCAAGCCGGGCGCGGCGGCGGAGATCCTCTCAACGCTTCGCTGGCTCGGGATCGACTGGGATCTCCCGGGCCGCGGCGGCGCCTATGTCCAGTCCCACGATCTCGAACCCTATCGCGCCGCCATGCGCCGGCTCGCTGCGGGGGGGGGGGCTTACCCGTGTGCGCTTACCCGGACGCAGGTCGAGCAGGCCGTCTCGGCCCCCCAGGAGGGTGCGCACGACGTGCCGTTCTCGCGCCACCTGCGCCCGGAACCGCGGGAATACGACTTTGACGCCGTCCAGGGCGAGGCCGGACCGGGGGGCACGAACTGGCGGTTCGCGATCCCTGATCGTGCTCCCGGAGTTTCGTTCGACGCGGCATTCGATGATGCGATCGCCGGTGTTCAACGGCTTGATCTTGCGCAGTCGGTGGGCGACTTCGTGCTGTGGACGAAGCGCGACCAGCCGTCGTACCAGCTCGCGGTGGCGGTTGATGATCACCGGCATGGGGTCACGCGGGTGGTGCGTGGCGATGATCTGCTCGATTCCGCGGGGCGGCAACTGCTCCTGTACCGGGCGCTTGGGATGGGGCCGGAGCCCAGCTACACGCATCTCCCCCTCGTGCTCGGCGCCGATGGCCGCCGCCTCGCCAAGCGCCACGGTGATACCCGCGTCGAGAGTTATCGCGCTCTTGGGGTGCCCGCGGAAGCGCTCGTGGGCCTGATCGCGTTCTGGGGCGGGCTTGTGAACGAGCGCCGCGCGGTAGGCTCTACAGAGTTCATAGACTTGTTCGATCTGTCGAGGCTGCCGCGGACCCCGGTTCACTTTACCCCCGAGGACGATCAATGGCTCAGGTCTTTCGCCCGCTGATGCGTCCGGTCATCGGCGCCCTGGCGCTCCGAGTGTTCTGCTGCCTGGGCGTGCTCGCCGGGTGCGGCACGCTCCCCGCGTGCGATGAGAAGGCGGGGCAGGACGTCGCGAAGGTCGTTATTGCGGGCGAGCCCTTCTACCTCGAGATCGCGATCGACGATGCCAAGCGGGTCAAGGGCCTTGGTGATCGGACCCATATCGAGGACGACGGCGGGATGCTGTTCGTCTTCCCGCACGTGGCCAAGCGCGACTTCGTGATGCGCGACTGCCCCATCGCCATCGACATCCTCTTTCTCGACGGCTCCGGGCGCATCCTCACGATGCACAACATGATGCCCGAGGCCCCGCGCGGGCCGGGCGAGCAGCCATCAAACGCCAGCGGCGACGCCGCGTACCACGAACGCCTCAAGCGCTACCCGAGCCGCTACCCGAGCCAGATTGTCGTCGAGCTCCAGGGCGGCATGATCCAGAAACTCGGCGTCAAGGAGGGCGATCTCATCGAGATGGATGAAGAGTCGCTCAAGGCTCGCGCCAGGTAGGCCGATCCCCCCAGTTCGCCCATTCAGGTGCGCTTGCGGTCGCTGGCCGATGGTGCGCCCACGCCGCGAGTCCGCCGTTTCCCGGCCTGGGGTTGCTATGCGCGCCGGCTCGTTGGCCCTGATCACCGTTGAACCTCGCGAGCCCGAGGCCGAGGCGTTTATCGCCGGCGTGCTTTCGCACTGGCCCGACGGCCTCACGACCGGCGTGCGGATCGAGGCGCCGAGGGTTCATTCGGTCCAGCTCGCATCGCTGCTCTCGGACCCTCGCTCGGCTGACGTCCTCCGCACCGTTGATGTGGCCATCTTGGTAAGCCAGGAGGGCGTTCGCCCGGCCGAGCTATACCGGCTCGCCGCGGTGCTGGAGGACTCCCTGACACCCGGCGTCGTCCTTGTGGATGGGCCCTCGCCCGCCCTCGCCGAGCTCAATCCCAGCAACCTCTTTGTGCATCCCCGGCAGACCACGCCCGAGCTGCTCGCGGCGCTGCTCTACGGCCTGGTCTGCCGCCAGCCGGCGACCCGCGGCATGCAGAACGACCTCAGGATCGCCCAATCGCTCCAGTCTGGGACCGCCGCCGAGATCGATCGACTGCACGAGGAACTGCTGCTCGCCGCCCATGTGCAGCGCGAGTTCCTCCCGCCGCGCCTGCCCGACTTTGACAGGCTGCAGACCGCGGTGCTCTACCGGCCGGTCGGGTTCGTGTCGGGCGACATCTACAACCTCGTGCAGCTCGACGAGCATCACCTCGGCTTCTTCCTCGCCGATGCAATGGGCCACGGCCTCGCGGCGGCGCTCATGACGCTCTTCATCGCGGGCAACCTCACGCTGAGGCACGCGGCCCGCGCGGGCGACGTGGAGCCCGTCCGTCTGGTGCCCCCCGCCAAGGCGCTCGAGCGGCTCAACCGCTCGCTCCTAGGCACCACCACCGGGCCCGCGCGCATGGCCTCGGCCGTATGCGGAACGATCGACACCCGCACTCTGACGCTCACCATTGCCGCGGCGGGGCACCCAGCGCCGATGCTGGTGACAAGGGGAGGTATCCAGATGCTTGATATCTCCGGCACGCTGCTCGGCGTGCTCGACGGCAGCGAGTACGAGCAGCACACCATTCAGTTGTGCGAGGGCGAGAGCCTGATCCTGCACAGCGACGGGCTGACGGACTCGAGGGGGAACGCCATCGAGGACACCTGGCTGGAGCCGTTCCGCCGGCGGGCCGCGGGTATTGAGGGGAGCGGGCTTGATCTGGCCGATGCGATGGGGGAGTCGCGTCTGGCGCTCGACCAGCGTCCCGGGTCGTTGCATCAGCACGACGACATCACGGTGGTGGCGATCTCGGTCGGCCCGGTGCCCACGGCCCCCGCGGCCTGAACCCGAGGCCGCGTCGCCGTGGTCCCTAGCAACTTGCCGGATGGCGAACCCCTGTCCGCTGCCAGTTCCCCCGGTCGGGGCACTGGTGCATGCTCATGGAGGCACGCGAACACACGGCCACGCCGTTCGCCGCGATGCCGGCAAGGAGCGATCACATGGGTCTTGCGCGCGGCGGATTGGCGGCCTTCGGGGCTTGGAAACTGGGCGGCGGAATCATCGGAACGATCTTGGTTTTCCTGCTCCTCTATTGGCTGCTGGGTATCGTGTTCTAGATATCGGTGGCGGGTCTAATCAGTGCCCCCGGCCGCGCCGAGCAGCGTGATGACCAGCGACCTCGCCGACGCGTGCGTGCGATGTTCCCACAGGTAGACGCCCTGCCACCGCCCGAGCGCCAGCGCGGAGTTGATGATCGGGATAGAGAGGCTTGAGCAGGTGAGGGCGGCCTTGATGTGCGCGGGCATGTCGTCGGGGCCTTCATCACGGTGTGTGTAAAGCGGGTCGCCTTCCTTCACCAGGCGCGACAGCCAGGCCTCCAGATCGCGCCGGACGGACGGGTCGCTGTTCTCCTGGATGAGCAGACTCGCGGACGTGTGCAGGATGAACAGGTTGCACAACCCACTGGCGATGCCCGACCGATGCACGATTGGTCGCACGTGCGACGTGAGGTCGGTCAGTCCGCGGGGTGACGGCGCGAGCTTCAGTTCATGTGAGGCCATGGCACCCAGCCTAGCGGGGGTGGAGGCGTGGCGCTCAGAACGCGGCACTAGACTCGGCCCGTGCCCAACGATGCCACCCATGCCAGCGCTCGCAGTGGGCCGAGTAAGAGCGGCGAGACGCAAGCCGTTCTCATCACCGATATCGCCGTTGTGGGTGGCGGCGCGGCCGGTCTGATGGCGGCCATCTCGGCGGGACGGGGGTGGGGGCGCCAAGAGGATCGGCCGGGGGCGGGAAGGCGGGACGTTGGTGCTCGGCCGCGCATCATCGTGCTCGATGGAGCCAGATCGCTCGGGGCCAAGATCCTCGTGGCGGGCGGGGGCCGATGCAACGTGACCCACGACGTGGTTGATGAATCGGCATACGCCGGCTCATCGCGCCATGCGATCAAGCAGGTGCTGCGACAGTTCGGCGTGGGGCAGACGGTTCGCTTCTTCGAGGAGCTGGGCGTCAACCTCAAGCGAGAAGAGACCGGCAAGCTCTTTCCGGTAACCGACTCGGCCCGCACGGTGCTGCAAGCCTTGCTGCGTGCCGCGGGCGAGGCCGGCGTTGAGATCATGCATCCGTGGCGAGTGGAGCGCGTCGTAGGGAGGGAAGCGGGGGGGGTTTCGGCGCCGGAGCAATTTGTGATCGAAGGCCCGGCCGGGCGGTGCGTGGCAAAGCGGATCGTGCTCGCGACTGGCGGCAAGAGCCTGCCCAAGACCGGCTCGGATGGGAAGGGGTACGACCTGGTGCGCTCGCTGGGTCACTCGGTGACAGCCCGCGTGCTTCCTGCCCTAGTACCGCTCACGCTGCCCAATAACCATCCCCTGCTCGGTCTCTCGGGGCTCACGTTCCCTGCCACGCTGGAGCTGCGCTCGGGCACCGGCAAGCGACTGATCTCGTTCACCGACTCGACACTGCTGACACACTTTGGCCTCTCCGGCCCCGGCGTGCTCGACATCAGCCGGTACTTCACCGACGCCCAGCTCGACGATCCCGGCGTCGCCATCTCTCTGAACGTTCTACCCGAGCAGTCGGCCAAGACCGTGGGGGCCGTGCTTCTCAGCTTGGGCCGGGTCTCGGTCGGGCGTGGCCTCCGCGAGCGCTTCGCGCTCCCCGACCGTCTGGTGGACACGCTCTGCCGCATTGCGGCGGTGGAACCAGCAACGCTGGGACACCAACTGACGCGAGCGCAACGGCTTGGCCTCGCAGGGGCGTGTACGGCGCTCGAACTGCCGATCACAGGAGACCGCGGATTCGGGTCCGCCGAGGTAACAGCCGGGGGAGTGCCGCTTTCGGAGCTCTCGCTGCGCACCTTGGAGTCGCGCATATGCCCTGGACTCTTCCTGTGCGGCGAGGTCTGCGATGTGGATGGGCGGATTGGGGGATACAACTTCCAGTGGGCCTGGGCCAGCGGGACTGTGGCGGGTCGGGGTGCCGCCGCGTCTGTGTAAGGTTGGCAATCAAGGACTGCCAAATAGTTCAGCGGAACGGTGAATCGAGGCCACGCCGGCTTGGCCACATGACGTTCGTCCGCGCAGTCATCGTTGCGTTGCACCTGGTTCTCACAGCAACAAACACGCCAAAAAAAGACATCGCCCCCGGGGACAGCCGGGGGCGATGGAGAGGTCTCACAACGACTATTGAGAGAACTATCGAATCAAAGACCAGCACGGACCAGCACGTGCGACGAGAGTGAGAGCGTTGATCGCAGAACCTGCGATCAATGCCTCAAGCGCGGCGACGACGAGCCGCGATGCCGACACCCATGAGCGCGAGGGCCGCTGCACCCGGGGCCGGAATTACGGGGGCCAGAATCAGACCGGAACCCGTGACAGCCGTATCGATGACGGCCATCGGAGCCTCGGTGATCAGGGTCGCGTTGGTCTCGAACCAGATGTTCGAGGAGACGTTGCCGGCGCCCAGAGCGCTGCCGAGGCCGAAGGCGCGCCACTGCACGTTGGGGCTGCCATCCTCGGGGCTGCGAGCGAGGAAGAACGGATCGCCGTCGTTCCATTCCGCGCCGCCGTCACCACCGCCGGAGATGCCGTTGCTGCCGGCGCCCGCATCGTTCACCAGGATCGGGAGCCAAGGGCCGCCGAGCGTCGCACGAACGATCGAGACCGGATTACTCGCGGCTGCCGAGAACACATAGTCAAAGGTCAGCGTGTTCGTGTTGGGGTTCAGATAGACCGTGGTCACCACGGAGCCCGCGAGCCCACCAACGATGGGTGAGTTCAGCGTCGCTACCACATTCACAGGAATGAAGTAGGCCGGGATCGCCTGGGTGTAACTCGGCAGATCCGTGACCGTCGGGTGGTTCTTGAAAGCCGCCCCGCCGATCGCAATCGGACCCGCGAGTGCGGAACCGGCGACGGCGAGTACGCCGACAGCCGCCACTGTCCCTAGAAGATTCTTCATTTCATGCCTCCTGCGACCAAAAACAGCAGTTTCTTTCTCTCTCCGCGCGGGTGCGACACAATGCTTGCCCGCGTGCTGGTCTTCTGGAATATACACGAAGATCCGACTCTTCCAAGCGATCTTCAACAACATTCCAGCAGCCAGCGACAACAAATCGAACGATCACGAAACGCTGCCGGCCACACCGTTGGAGCCCGCAGACTGCTAGAAGATAACACGGTCTCGGGACTTTGCATATGGGCAGGTTTTCCTAGTCGGCACAAATTCCCCCAAGACGGGGCATCGACCTCGCCATAACTCTAGTAAATACAGAGTTTTGCATTCGCGTCGCCGAGTTGTAAAAAAAACACAAAGAACAAATTTTCGGTGTATGTCCGGTACAAAATCGGACTTCTAGCAATATTTTTCCGGAATCGGGGTCAATCCGCCCTGGATGCCAGCGCAGGCTTCGGCCCCATAAGCACTTGGGTGAGATTTACCGGGTTTTGAGGCTAGGCATGATTCCGAAACTTGATAATCTCCTTCCGGAACGCCCGTCTCGAAAAAAAAATTGGCGCCGGAGTGACCGCAATGGAAACCAATCGTGGGTATGACGTCATCGCTATCGGGGGCGGCCCAGGCGGCGCGCTCGCCGCGGCGATGCTCAAGAGGTACGACCCGAGCCTGAACGTGCTGGTGCTGGAGAAGGAGCGGTTCCCGCGCGACCACATCGGCGAGAGCCTGCTTCCCGGCGTCTGTCACGTGCTTAACGAGGTCGGGGTGTGGGACAAGGTCGAAGCCGCGGACTTCCCGGTGAAACTCGGCGCGTCACTGACGTGGGGCCGGAACGCGGATTCTTGGGAGTTCGATTTCTATCCCGTGGAGGACTACCGCGACGAGCCGCGCCCCGGCAAGTTCGCGGGCCAGCGGGCCGCGACGGCCTTCCAGGTTGACCGCTCGATTTTCGATTCGATCCTGCTCGACCACGCGCAGTCGCTCGGCGCCGAGGTTCGCCAGGAGGTGCAGGTCGAGAAGGTGCTTCGCGAACCGGACTCCGACCGCATCGACGGGCTGGTGCTCAGCACCGGCGAGACCGTGCGCGCGAGGTACTACCTGGATTGCTCCGGTCGATCCGGCGTACTACGGCGTGCCATGGGCGTCGAGTCGTGGGTGCCCGGCGAACTCAAGAACATCGCGATCTACGACTACTGGCAGAACGCCGAGTGGGCCGTGAAGATCGGCGTCGGCGGCACGCGCATCCAGGTACGAAGCCTGCCGTGGGGGTGGTTCTGGTTCATCCCGCTCGGTCCCACGCGCACCAGCATGGGTCTGGTCTGCCCGGCCGAATACTACAAGAAGTGCGGCAAGCGACCGGAAGAACTTTATCGCGAAGCGATCGAGCTGCAGCCGGAGATCCAGAAGCTCATCGCCAACGCGACCTCGGAGGGCAAGCTCACCGCCACCAACGACTGGTCCCACCTCTCGTCGCGCATCGCCGGCGAGAACTGGTTCCTGGTCGGCGAGGCCGCCGGATTTGCCGACCCGATCCTCTCGGCCGGTGTCAATCTGACGGCCAGCTCGGCGCGCGACGCCGCCTATTCGATCCTGGAGCTTGATCGCGGAGTGTTGAATCCCGCGTGGCTGCGGGCCCGTTACGACACCCGGCACCGCACCGCCATCGACCAGCACATCCGCTTCGCGCAGTATTGGTACGCATCGAACGGCTGCTTCACAGAGCTCCAGGAGCACTGCCGGAACATCGCGAAGGAGGGCGGCCTCAACCTCTCACCCATGGAGGCCTGGAGCTGGCTGGCCCAGGGCGGCTTCGCGCACGAGCAGCCCGGGCACGCCGTGCTCGGCAGTTTCGAGTTCAACGCCGCCAAACGGATCCTGGCGAACTTCGACAAGGAAGGGCGGGGCGTCCCCGCGGCGATCGAGAACAACAACGTCTTTGAGCTCAACCTCGATGAGTCGCGCCCGGAGTCGGTCGGGTTCCTTGATCGCGGGCGCATCCGCCTGCTCGATGGGTTCCGTCGCGGCGAGCGGGTGCTGGCGGTCGTGGGGCCCAACGAGCTGGTCTACTTTGCGCTCTCGCGGTCCAAGGACATCGTGACCATCGTCCAGCACATCCGCGAGCGGCTCCAACAGACCAAACTTTCGTACCCGCAGCAGGAGCTCGCGCTCCACAAGGCGATGGCCGCGCTCGAGTCGCTGGTCGCGGAGGGATGGGTGACGGCAAGCATGGACCGCACGAAGGCCCGGGTGGTCAACAAGGGTGTGTCGGCGACGATCCGCAGCAGTCAGGAGGGGGCGGCGGCGCTCAAGAAGCGCGACGAGAAGGCCAGGGCGGAGAATGTGATGTCGGCGACCATGGCGAGTTCGTCCTCGTCGATGATGCTGTAATGGATTGTCGGGACGAGAAGGTCGAAGGTTCAAATCCCCCGACCCCCATTGATGAAGAAGAGATGGTCATCTGACCATCCTTTTCTATGAGGTAATAATTGAACCCGAGACCGCGAGCGAGGTCGCGTCAGTGACCGAGAACAGCGGTCGCGCGGTTTACGCCGTAGGCGCGTGGAGCGCAGCGAAACGCAATTCTGTCACCCCGACTTAGTTCAGGGACAAGCCCTTCGACGAGCACGTCGAAGGGCTTTCTCCTTGTGGAACAAGATTTGCCACCTAGAATACGAAGTTCGATCCCCCACTCCTTATTGATCTGCGTCACGCGATCGTGTAACCTCGTGCGAGACGACGATTGTTCTGACAACGCTCGGCAACTCTGCTTGCAGGCGGCGATGGGCGAAACAAGAAAGGCCGAATTGATGACAACTCCTCATTTTCGGCGTGCCTCACTACGGCTGTCCGCGGCCTGTGTCGCTTTGGGATCCTATAGCGGGGTGCAGGCTTCCGCCGAGTTGATCAACTTGAGCACGCAGTTTGGTTTATACACGTCAGCCGGCTACGTCGTGAGCAGCGATGGGTTGTTCGTGGCGGGCAGCTTCGTTGCCGGAGACCTCCAGTCCGCGGGCGCGTTCCGTTGGTCGGCTTCGACAGGATTTCAACTTGTGGCTGTGGGAGGGGATGAAGAAGCACCTGCGTTCGGAATAAGCGGCGACGGGTCGGTGGTTGCTGGGCACTCGCCCCTTTCGATTGAGCCCGATTTGCTCGCTTGGCGTTGGACAGAGGCGGGTGGTCAAGAGTTCCTTGGAGGGTACCAGTACGGGACCGCCAGAGCCGTCAGCCGCGACGGCTCAACGGTCGTGGGAGTCTCCGGGCGGAGTGGCGCCGTGCGATGGAACGCCGCCGGGGAAGCAACATCCCTCTCCCCGACTCTAAATGCGATCGCTCATGCGGTCAACGGGAATGGGACTGTCGTGGCCGGCCACACTTTATCGCATGATCCAAACTCGCCCGGTGAGCGTGCAATCCGATGGACGACTGACGGTGAGCAACTGCTTGTTACGCTGGGAGGAACCAACTCTCATGCGTTCGGTGTAAGCGATGACGGGACGATCACCGTTGGCGACAGCGATGTTGCTGGCGACGCCGAGACCCACGCCGTGCTTTGGACAACCGCAGGCCTTCAGGACTTGGGAACGCTGGGCGGATCGTTCGCCACCGCCTACGCCATCAGCGGGGACGGGTTGTCCGTGGTGGGGACGAGTGACGTTGCCGGGGCAGCCAACCCGAGCGCGTTCCTGTGGAAGAGCAACCTGGGCATGGTGGACCTCAACACATACCTGCCCACGTTGGGTATCAACCTTGCCGGTTGGACGCTCACGGAGGCTCGTGGTATTTCCTTTGATGGCTCGGTCATCACCGGCTCCGGATTGTTTGATGGTCAGAGACAGGCTTTTGTGGTTACTGGAATCCCGGCTCCAGGGACCGCGCTCGTACTGTTCCTGGGGGGAGGCATTCTGGTGCGCAGGCGCGGTCGGTAGTGAGAAGCCACATACGCCAGACGGAGGCGGAGACGCACGCTAGCCACACCCTAACGCCCGCCAAGAAAAGTTCTGTTGGTGTCCTGTCACCCCGACTTTTTTCCGAGAGCAGCCCGTCGACCAGCAGGTCGAAGGGCTTTCTCATAGTGGGCCGAGGTTGTTGCCGTCCAAGCGGCAGTTCAAACACACAATTTCGAGGATGCGAAGCGTCGCGAGCCTCGGCGGATCAGCGTGCATCACGAGTGAAGCAGAATGAATTGGACGATTGGGCCGCTGTGCCCGCTCGTGCCTGGATGAGAGTGGAACTCGAACCGAGCTCACCGCAGTGCGATAAACACCGAGCGGGCACGCAGGCCACTAGTATGGGAACGCCTTACTTCGCCGCCTTGGTTCGCCCCTTGACCGTGGCCTTCGACTTTCGTTTCGCGGCGGGCTTGCCCGCGCTGCGGCCTTCGAGTGCCGCCAGGTACGTCGCGATGTACTTCTTCGCGGGCACGCGCCGAACCGCCTCGCCGAGCACTTCGAGCGCCACATCCTCGATCTTTTTGAACCGGATGCAGCACTTGCCCATGTCGAGTTTCTTGCCGGTCTCGAGCCATGCAGCCCGGAACCACTTGTCGGCTTCGGCTTCGAAGTAGTTGCACATCAGGCCGACCGACATGTGGTTCTTCTGCGAAGCAAGTCCAGCAAACGGCAGCGGTTGGCTGGAATCGCAGTGATATCCCTGGGGAAACACAGAGCGCCGCACGTAGTAGCCGATCCCTCCGTACTGCATGCCCTCTTCGTAGTCCTTGTCGAGGTTCTTGAGGATGACCTTGCGCACCTCCTCGAGCGCGGCTCGCCGATCCTCGGGCAGCGAGGCGAGGTATTCCTTGACCGTCTTGGCTTTGCTTTGCATCGCGATAGTGTACTGCGATGGAATCCACCCTCAGGCCATTTTCGAAGGTCGATGCATGCCATGAGCCGAAAGCCCGCCGCGCACGGCGTCATGGCGCCTGCGACAAGACTTCCAGCAAAGACTTTCAATGCACAAACGTTGATTGCAGCGCAGGAATGCAGAAAAATTTAACTGGAGTTCTGTCACCCCGACTTCGAGCGGAAGTTCTTTGAAATAAAGGGCTTCCGTTTTTCTTTGCACCCGCGTAGTTCAGCGGACTCTCCGGGGTCTCATCGCTGGTAATATCATGCGAGACAAGATGAGCGATGCCGAAAAACTTGACTGCCGGTGACCGGTGCAACAATCGGAGCGAAACCCTTGGGCTCCTCGATCGGGATCTTTTGAGCACCGCAAAAATCTAGTCTTGTCATCGGCACTGCCGCACCGAACCATGCGACGCCATCACCCTCTTTTTATCGCGCTGTTGCTCATCGCTGCGCTGTCCGCCTGCACCGCCCGCCAGGACACGAGCCGGCACGTCAAGCCGATGCAGGAGACCGTCCTGCCCGCGCCCGCCGACCCGATGGCGAGCTTCTCTCGCATGATTCCGGGCGAGTGGCGGGCGACGTTTACGAGCGGGGCAAGCCATTTCGACAGTTGATCTGGGGCCCGGGCAAGCACTCGGTACGCGCGGGCGCGCTGGAGGTCATGTACTGGCACCCGGGTCGCAAGCAGGCCTGCGTGCTAAGCCCGCACCCGGACATTCCCGGCATTGGCAGAGGCGTGGGGGAAGGAACTATCAAGTTCGAGGGCGAGACCGCGTACGGCACCCTTCACCTCTACCAGCCCCAGGCCGCCGCAATTTGGCCACGCGCTGGACTTTCGACGGTCCCGACAAGTACCACGATACGTTGTTGGAGGACACGGGCACCGGCTTCAAAACCCTCGCCGAATGGGACCGCTTCCGTGTCCCTACGCGTTCTGAGACTTCACCTCGCGCCGAAGAAGCACTCAACCCCCCGGAGCATCTGAAGGCCTTCGAAGCGCTCCTGGGCCGCACATGGGAAGCCAAGATTGGGGAGGGCGACTCCGGCATCGGAAAGGCCTTCCACATTCAGTCAACATACGAGTTCGTCCCGGACTATGTTTCCGCGCTCGTGCTTGCTCCAAGTAACGACGGCGAGCCCACACATTTGCTCGACGCATACTTCTACCAGCGCGTCGGAACCGGTGCCCTGCGCCGCCTCGCGCTGTCGAGGCTGGGCGGCATGTACGAGGGCGACCTGACAGTGCTCGATGGCGGGGCTCTACAACTCGAGCTAACGGGCTACGAAGGCGACCGGGTCGTCCGACTCGTCGCACGCCTCGCCTTCGAGAAGGACGGAACACTGCACCAGCGAGTCTGGTCTCGCGAAGGCGCTGGGCGCATACTCAGCCTTGACGTTCACTTCAAGAAGCTCGAGCCGAAGAATGATCAACTTCACTGAACCGCCCCAATGTCAAGCAGTCGTCGGATGCCCGACGCCCAGACCCTAACTCCCGCCAAGAAAAGTTCCATTGGTGTACTGTCACTCCGATTCAACGAATGAGGGCGGCTCCGCTTCGGGCCTTGCGCGTTGGCGGTTGAAGATTGACTTCCGACCGCGTGCGAGGCTTGGAGAGCACGAACAGGTCGGAGGTTCACGCCGCAGGCGCTGCGCTCGCGGACCACACGAGCCTCTCCATCCGCCAGCCGGCAGGCGTTACGCCGAGATGATTCTAAGGTGCGAGACTGTCGCACTTCACTTGGCCAGTGCGCGCTTGAGTTGCTCGCTGTCGATCTTGATCATGGTCATCATCGCCTGCATGGCCTTGCCGGCCTTGATCGGGTCGGGATCGGTGATCATGTCGATCAGCAGCTTGGGATCGATCTGCCACGACACGCCGAAGTGGTCGGTGATCCAGCCGCAGGCGACGGGCTTGCCGCCCGCCGCGACGAACATGGCCCAGTATTCGTCGACCTGCTGCTGCGTGTCGCAGACTACGGCGATCGAGACGCCTTGGGTGAACGTGAACTGCGGCCCGCCGTTGAGGGCGGTGAAGGCGCGGTCGTCGAGCGTGAACTCGACGGTCATCACGCTCCCGGTCTTGAACGGCGACTGCGGCCCGAGGTCGGGGTAGGTCGTGACGCGCGTGATCTTCGAATTCGGGAAGATCGACGTGTAGAAGCG